>CAZLPO010000146.1:0-5156 GCA_964561385.1 uncultured Prevotella sp. | reverse complement strand
ACTCCGACCAGCTCTCGTTCGAGATTGCTGCCCTGAATGCCTATAAGAACGCTTGTGCTCAGGCTAAGCCCGTACTGATGGAGCCCATCATGAAGCTCGAGGTGGTAACACCCGAGGAGAACATGGGTGATGTCATCGGCGACCTGAATAAGCGTCGCGGTCAGGTGGAGGGCATGGACGAGGCTCGCAGCGGTGCCCGTGTCATCAAGGCTCAGGTGCCCCTGTCCGAGATGTTCGGCTATGTCACCGCCCTGCGTACCATCACCTCTGGCCGTGCTACCAGTTCTATGGAGTACGACCACCACGCACCGCTCTCAAGCGCCATTGCTAAGGCTGTGCTCGAGGAGGTCAAGGGTCGCGCTGACCTGGTGTAAGTGAAGAGTGAAGAGTGAAGAGTGAAGAAGGTTTAGCTCGGCGGCCCGAAGGGGAAAGCCAATTTGCTTCCGCTCTTCCTGTCTACTGAGAATATGGAGTCCCGAAGGCGAGTAGTCGCTTTCGGAACTCTTTTTTTTTCTGCAGGGTAGAGCGTTAATTGCAGCTTTTTTATTACCTTTGCATAGACAAAACAAATACCGCCCGTGTTGTATAGGCTCTTTCTTCTGCTCTTGGCAACGGCTGTTGCTGTGCCGACCCTGGCTGACGGGGTGGGGGACTGTCCCAACGTGCACATCGTTCCGCAGCGGTTGCCCGACCTGAACACGCCCCGCGAAGGGCATGCTGTGTTCTGTGCCGGCGGCGAGCTGGTGGTGGCAGGCGGTCATACCGACGGCTTCGTACCCACGGCCACGGCCGAGTATCTGCATGATGGCGAATGGCATCAGCTGCCGATGACCTACACCCACGACCACGGAACGGCACTGGTGCTGCGTTCCGGACGGGTGCTGTTGGCCGGAGGCAGTAAGGAGGCGTTGGGTATCGGACAGTCATCAGGCGCGGAGATGTACGACCCTGAAAACCATGTGTTTACCGGCTTCGGCAGCTTGTACCAGAAACGGACGCTGGCATCGGCCATGGAGTTAGACAGCGGACGGGTCGTCATCACCGGCAACTGGTATGCCGACGATGTCGTGGAACTGTTCAACGGCCATAACGCCTTCTTGTCTGTCAAGTCCGTCAGCGTGGGACGCGTCACTCCTTTCCTCTTCCGCACGTCGCAGGGCGATGTGCTGATCGTGGGCGACCGTGACCCCCGTGACCACCTGGCCGACACCATTGTCGTCGATCGCCTGTATGGCGAACCCTTCACCGTGCCGCTGCTGCAGCAGTGGAAACCGCTGACATATAACGCCCCGACAACGGCCGATGCCGGCTTTATCGGCGACGAGAAACAAGGCCGCTATGCCTACCTCATGGCAGTGCATAACTATGAACGGACCCGTGAAAAACCCGAACTGAAGGGTGAGCCGGCCGGACAGGTGGCCGTTGTGCTGGTCGAGGACACCGTCTTCACACTGCTGCCCACCGTCTGTCCCATACCCATGATGAGCCCGTTGGATGGTGGCCCCATTATCTATGACCGCAGCTATATCGTGGCCGACCGTCAGGCGCAGCGGGCCTATCTCTGCGGTGTCGATAAGGACAAACGGCTCTACGTGGTCGCCATTGAATATGCCAAGCGCCCGTCACCCCTCACACTTTACTATACCGACCCGCTGCCCGACTGTGGCTTCTATGTCCCTGCATTGACGCCGCAGGGCAACCTCGTTATCGCGGGCGGCAGCTCGAAGCCCGACTACGACTCTGACAACTTTACTCCTGTGGCCTCAGCATGGCTCATCCCCTTGGGACGGCCTGACGACGTGACGGCGACTTCAAGTCGCTGGTCCTCCTGTCTGTTGTGGTGTTTGCTGGCTGTCGCGGTCGTACTGTTGAGCGTTGCATGGTTCGTTATCTACAGGCGGAAGACCATGGCTGCTCAGCTTGCCCGACAGGAAGCTGAGCAGGTTGAACAGGAAGCCGACCTCGCCATCAAGCGTGAAGAGCTGCTGGCGCGTGTCTGCCAGCTCATGGACAAGGAACGGCTGTACCTGCACAGCGACCTGAAGGTGCAGGATTTGGCAGTACGCCTGGACACCAACAGCACCTACGTCAGCGAATGCATCAACAGCGGATGTGGCCAGACGTTCACACAGTTCGTCAACACCTACCGTGTCCGTCATGCCCAACAGCTCTTCCGCGAGAAGCCTGAGGTGAAGACCGGCACCATAGCCGAGGAGTCGGGTTTCAGTTCTGAGGTGTCCTTCTACCGCATCTTCAAGGCCGTCACCGGCATAACCCCCCGTGAGTGGCGGTTAATTAACAAAATTGCTAACAAATCCCCGATTTGTTAGTACTTTTGTTAAATTGTAAGTGGATTATTAGTCTTTTTTGTTTAGCTTTGCCGATAATTATCAAACAAACAACTAATGACTATGAGAAAAGGAAATGTACTCTATTGGATCCTCTTGCCACTGCTGGCTATAGTGCTGATAGGCTGTAGCGAATCGGATGATGACAACAGTGGCGGCAAGACACCCAAACTCCCCGACACGAATGTTGTGCTGTCCGAAGAGGACGGTCTTAACTTCTTCAGCGAGCTTGTCGCACGCAGTGTGATGCACGGCATTGCTCCCGATGCAGCGTGCAACGACGTCACCCGCTACTGGCAACTGGCCGAGTTGCTGGCCAACCAGCCCACGACAGCCTCTACGCGTGGTGTATGGAGCGGTATCCTGGCCGCCTACAATTTTAAGAAGACTGTTGACGGTGCGAAGGCAACCCACCGCGCTACGCTGATTGGCGCCATGGCCAAGTGCGGCAAGATGGACAAGAAGTCGCGAGAGCAGATATGGCATCAGATCATGAATGCCAAGCAAAACAATAACAAGCCCGTATTGGATGATAAATACCGCATGGGCTGTGACGAATTCTGGGAGAAGTTCTCGAAGGGTGAGATGGACGATGCAGCCATACAGATCTATCATGCCGTGTTTGCCGAGAACGTGGAGTCGAAACAGACGGCAGCCCAGCAGGTGGCAGAGTATCTGCTGAACAATAATCTGCGCGAGATTGACATGACGCTCAAGTGTGCCGGTCCGCTCATCTCGGCTGGTGCCGACGTCGTGTTTGCCCTTGGCGACGACCTTATCCAGTATGGCAAGCTGGCCTATGACTTTGTGGAAACCAACGGAGGATTTGTCCTACAGGCTGTCGATGGCAACCTCACCTCAGAGAAGTTCATCGACACCATGAACTTCAATCTGAAGCTCCTGACGAAAGGTTTGGAAGAGATTGTACCTACGTCACAGGACTTGACCGAAGTATTGTCGGATCTGACTGCCGAGCAGATCAAGGCGCTGCAGAAGGAGATACAGGCTGTGCTGGACGATAACATCGGCATGCAACTCAGCAAGAGCGACCTCACGTGGTTTACGCAGCGGGCCAAGGATATTCTGCACATTGACTGGAAACCTAAATTCCTGGATCAGGAATATGTCAACGATCTTTATGAACTGACCATCAGCATTGAAAGCCCGAGTGGCAAGGGTTGCTACACGTTCTACTGCACCGACAAGAACGAAAACGTGCTCCTGGAAGGCCGCTGCGCCCTTAGTCCGACCACCATCACCATTTATGTTACCGATATAGAAAAGGGTTGCGAGCGCATCCTTCCGAAGCGTGGTAAGGTGGACGTCGGCGATATGCTTTTCATTCCTTATTATGATATTGGATTCAACTCTGATAACGTTGATATGATAGAGTTGTGGTATAATTCAGACGAACAGTCATCCATCTTCTTCAGTTTGAAAAAAGAAACGGATGCAGAGGTCTCGCCCACCGAGCTGACCTTCGAGGCCGAGGGTGGCGATCAGGAAGCTAAGATCACGGCTCCCGGCTTTAGCCACTTTGGTGTCAGCGTGGATAAGACCTACTCCAGTTGGCTCTCGGCTGCGCTGGCCAAGGGTGGCAAGGTGACGGTCACCGCCCAGGCTAACACCACATCAGAAGAGCGAACGGGGTACGTGAAGTGCTATGTAGCCAAGAACGCAGAAGCGCCGGAGTCGGAGTGGGTATGGCTCACTCCCATCAAGGTGACGCAGAAGGCTGGAAGTGGCAGCCAACAGCAGATCACCGAAGTCGAGATCAGTTCGTTTAAATTCAAGACTCACCTTATTACTAATTGTACACAGTCCCATTATAATGAAAAGGGTAAGCTTGATAAGACAGAAGAATATGAGAACAGAAATGGTGAAGGGGGCTATTGTGATCAAAGTTTTGCTGAGGAAGACATCTCTTGTAGTTTCTCGGGCTCTACATTGCATGTGGACGGTATATATGATTACCGTGGTCAAAAATATGATGTGTCATTCGATGTTACAGGCATAACGGGCGACTATAAGGGAGCTTGTGTGTCAAACCTGACATTCAAAAGAGTTATCTCCGAATCTGTATTCGGGCATGAGAAGTATAACTTAACGGTGACATATTCAAACATTCCAGTTAATAAAGTCGGTATGAGAAGTGCTTCTGACCCATTATCATTGAGAAGAATGACCTTCGAAGGGACCATAGCCAAAGGTATGGGTATATCCGGCTACTCTTGTGAAAAATATACGAACGACGGGTGGGGAGGATATACGCATTATCACTTTGATTACCTCGATGACGCAGCGAACTATGCAACCTTGGAAATCGACTTCAAGTCCGTTAAGTAGCATTCTCAAGAAAAAATGGGCGGAAAGTTTGGCAGTTTGAGAAAAAGTGCGTACCTTTGCAGCCCGAAACGTGAAAAAGCGACTGTCGTTGAGCAAATGACTCTTTAGCGGCAGCGAAAAATATAGTTAATAGTTTAAAGTTTAAAAGTTTAAAAAGAATGAGTCAGAAAATTCGTATCAAGCTGAAGAGCTACGACCACAAACTCGTGGACAAGTCAGCCGAGAAGATTGTGAAGGCCGTGAAGGCTACTGGTGCTATCGTCAGCGGACCGATTCCCCTTCCCACACACAAGCGTATCTACACCGTCAACCGTTCGACCTTCGTCAACAAGAAGGCTCGTGAGCAGTTCCAGCTGTCAGACTTCAAGCGTCTGATTGACATCTACTCTTCAACGGCCAAGACCGTCGATGCCCTGATGAAGCTTGAGCTTCCCAGTGGTGTTGAGGTTGAGATCAAGGTAT
>CAZLPO010000145.1:0-5179 GCA_964561385.1 uncultured Prevotella sp. | reverse complement strand
ATTCTGGACTTTGGTTCGCAGACCACACAGCTCATCGGCCGCCGCGTGCGTGAGTTGGACACTTTCTGCGAGATTGTGCCTTACAACAAGTTCCCGAAGGACGACCCGTCGGTCATCGGTGTCATTCTGAGTGGCTCACCATACTCAGTCCACGATCCCGAGGCGTTCAAGGTGGACCTCACGCAGTTCGTAGGCCGTCTGCCCGTGCTCGGCATCTGCTATGGTGCGCAGTTCATCAGCCACACCTTGGGCGGTAAGGTCGAGAAGGCCGACTCGCGCGAGTACGGCCGTGCCAATCTTGAGACGATCAGTCTCGACAATCCCCTCTTCAAGGGATTTGAGAAAGGGTCGCAGGTGTGGATGTCACACGGCGACACCATTACTGCCATTCCCGAGGACTTCGAGGTCATCGGCTCCACGAAGGATGTGAAGAATGCCGCGTTCGCCAGTACCACGCAACCCGTTTGGGCTGTGCAGTTCCATCCGGAGGTGTACCACACCTCACAGGGCAAGACCTTGCTGAAGAACTTCGTTGTTGATATCTGCGGCTCACGTCAGGAGTGGAGTGCGGCCTCGTTTGTCGATTCCACGGTAGCCGAGCTGAAGGAGCAGCTGGGACAGGACCGCGTTATCCTGGGACTTTCGGGTGGCGTTGACAGCTCTGTCGCTGCCGTGCTGCTGAACCGTGCCATCGGCGACCGCCTCACCTGCATCTTCGTTGATCACGGTATGCTGCGCAAGAACGAGTTCCAGCAGGTGATGGACGACTACAAGGTGCTGGGCCTGAACGTCATCGGCGTCGATGCCAGCGAAAAGTTCTTTGCCGACTTGGCAGGCGTTACCGAGCCCGAGCAGAAGCGCAAGATTATTGGTCGCGACTTCGTGGAGGTGTTCAACGCTGAGGCGAAGAAGATTACCGATGCACGCTGGCTTGCGCAGGGCACTATCTATCCCGACCGTATCGAGTCGCTGAACATCACGGGTAAGGTCATCAAGAGCCACCATAACGTGGGCGGACTGCCCAAGGAGATGCACTTGCAGCTGTGCGAGCCTCTGAAGTGGCTCTTCAAGGACGAGGTGCGCCGTGTGGGCCGTCAGCTGGGCATGCCCGAACACTTGATTACCCGTCATCCGTTCCCCGGTCCCGGCTTGGCTGTCCGTATCTTGGGCGACATCACCCGCGAAAAAGTGCGCATCCTGCAGGATGCCGACGACATCTATATCCGCGGACTGCGTGAGTATGTCGATACCGATGGCGAGACATTATATAATAAGGTGTGGCAGGCAGGCGCCATCCTGCTCAGTACCGTCCGCTCGGTTGGCGTGATGGGCGACGAGCGTACCTACGAGAATCCCGTAGCCCTGCGTGCGGTCACCAGTACCGACGCCATGACAGCCGACTGGGCCCATCTGCCTTACGACTTCCTGGCCAAGGTCTCGAACGAGATTATCAACAAGGTGCGTGGGGTTAACCGCGTCTGCTATGATATCTCCTCAAAACCGCCTGCAACGATTGAATGGGAGTAAACTCAGGTAAGCATCATAGTCGATGGCTGCCGGCCGTTCTGACGATTCTCGCTACCGCCGTTGTGGTGGCGGCAGGGGCTCAGAACGCCTTGGTGGCCAAGGAGCTGAAGGCTGACGTCAACCGTGCAGCCGGTATGGCTTATGCCCTGCCTGTAACGATGAAAGGCTTGAAGGACACGCCGGTGCCCGAAGGCAAGCAGCCGTTTTACATCAATCACTATGGCTGTCCGTCCTCAAGTTATCTGCCTGAAACTCAGGATTATGAACAGCCTTATGCAACCTTTGCGCGAGCCGACAGTCTTGGAAAGCTGACCAGCCTGGGCCGTGATGTGCTGCGACGTCTGGACCTCATCCGTCAGGATGCCCGCGACCGTGCGGGTGAGCTGTCGGCCAGGGGTGCACGACAGAGTCGGGCCATCATGCGTCAGCTGGTGGAGCGTTTTCCCGAGGCATTTACCGAGAAGGGCTACTACAGTGGCCGCAGCGTTGTCGAGAACCGCTGCATACTGACGATGGAGGAGGCGCTGGCCCAGTTGTCGTCGATGAAGCAGCCGCTGAACATACTGGGCAGGGCGACACCGCGCGAGCGTAGATTCATGGACCCGCAGGACCAGGAGTTGGCGGCGCTCAGCATGGACTCGCTGACGCGCTCGTGCTATGAACGTTTCGTGGCACAGAACACCGACGATACACGGCTCATGGCATCGCTCTTCAGCGATCAGCAGTACGTTGCGGGCTATGTCGATGCGGCGGCGCTGAGTCGTCAGCTGTTCCGCTTGGCAGGCAGCCTGCAGCACACGGACTTGGAGGGTAAGGTCCGCCTGTACGACCTCTTTACGCGTGAGGAGGTCTGGCGCCATTGGCGTCGGCAGAACGCGTGGAACTACATCAACTACGGCGGCTGCACGCTGAACGGCGGCACACAGCCTTATCTGCAGCGTGCCACCCTGCGTAACATGATCCACACCGGCGACAGTATGCTGAAGCGCTATACGCCACTGATACACGTGCGCTATACCCGTGAGCCGGTGGTGATGGCGCTGGCATCGCTCATGGAGCTTGACGACTGCGGCGTACAGACCGGCAACCTCGACTCGCTGGAGACGCTGGGATGGGCCGACTACCGCATAGCGCCGCTCGGCGGCAGCATTGTCATGATACACTACCGCAGCGATCGGGACGACCCCGATGTGCTGGTGAAGGTGCTGCTCAACGGTCGTGAGGCCCGGCTCCCCGTTGAGACCGACTGCGCCCCCTATTACCATTGGCAGGACGTGAAGCGCTACTACCTGCGCAAGGTTTACCGTTATGAGAATATGCGATTCAACCAAACAGACCAACGAAGGTGAGGCTATGGACAGAAACAACAGACTCTTCGGATTCCTCATGCGCCGATGCCTGCCGGGTGGCAGACTGTTGTGCACCGTTGCCTTTACGCTTCAGCTCTCGCTGCTGTCGTCACAGACACCGACGGTCAAGGACCTGATCCGTGAGAAGCCGGCCTTTGCCTCATGCAACTATAACACCTACCCCGACAGCATTCCCGACAACCTGACGCCGCCGCCCGCCGGCAAGCGGCCGTTCTACCTCTCGCACTATGGCCGTCACGGCTCACGATACATCAGCAACCGCAAGGGCTACGACATTCCCTACCGCATGATGCTGCTTGCCGACAGCGTGGGCGAGCTGACGCCCACGGGACAGCGGGTACTCCAGGAGGTGCGGATTGTGATGAACGACACCGAGGGACGCTGGGGCGAGCTGGCAGGATACGGCAAGGAACAGCACCGGCGTATAGCACGCCGCATGGTTCAGCGGTTCCCCGAGGTCTTTTGTGCCAATGCCGTGGTCGATACCAAGAGCACGGTGGTGCCCCGCTGCATCGAGTCGATGGGAGCGACCGTCGGCGAACTTCTGCAGCTACAGCCTACGCTGCAGGTGACGATGGAAGCCTCGCGACGCAACCAGTGGTACATGAACCACCAGGACGCCGCGCTGCGTAAGGGCTACATGACGCCCGAGGCACGCAAGGCCTACGATGCCTATACGTCCAGCCGCATGGGCAACAGCCGGCTGATGGAGGAGATCTTCAAGAACCCCGACATCGTGAAGGAGATAGTCGATGAGGAATACTTCAACTACTACCTGATGAAGATGGGACTCTTCCAGCAGAACACGCACCTCTATCAGAACACCTACCTGCAGGACCTGTTCCAGGTGGACGAACTGTACCGTATGTGGCAGATTGACAATGCCCTGTGGTACCTGCAGCATGGCGCCTGCAAGCTGAACGGCGGCCGCCAGCCCTCAAGCCAGCGCTACCTGTTGCGTCAGCTCATTGCCGATGCCGACAGCTGCATACGGCTGGACCGTCCGGGTGCACAGCTGCGGTTCGGACACGAGACGGTGTTGCTGCCCCTGATTTGTCTCATCGGGGTCAATGGTTACAATCTGGAGACCGACAACTTCGATGAGCTCGAACAGAAGGGCTGGTGGTGCTCCAGCGTCTTCCCCATGGGGGCCAACGTGCAGTTCGTCTTCTACCGCGCGAGTCCGAAGGATAGCGATGTGCTCGTCAAGGTGCTGCTCAACGAGCAGGAGGCCACGCTCCCCATAGCCACCGACTGCGCGCCCTACTACCACTGGGCTGACTTCCGCCGCTATTGCCTCGATAAACTGTCAGTCCTTGACAACCGCCAGGCTGCCAAGGACTGAGATCGTTCTTTTATTATAAAAGGTAGTAGGGCAGGGTAGAGACCGCTTACTTCTGCTTCAGCAGGTCGCGAATCTCTGCCAGCAGCTCTTCCTGCGTCGGACCGGCAGGAGCGGCAGGCTCTGCAGGCTCTTCCTTCTTCTTGTTCAGCTTGTTGATGCCTTTGAGCATGAGGAAGATACAGAAAGCGACGATCAGGAAGTCGACCGTGTTCTGAATGAAGTTACCGTACTTCAGCGTTGCGGCCAGGTCGCCCTCGCCGAAGGCAAACTGCAGCTTGGTGAAGTCAACATTGCCCGTCACAAGACCGACCAGCGGCATCAGGATGTCGTCGACCAGTGAGCTGACAATCTTACCGAATGCACCGCCGATGATGACACCGACTGCCATGTCCATCACGTTGCCCTTCATGGCAAACTCCTTGAATTCCTTGATAAATCCCATAGTTGTAAATTTTTAAATGTTTATGATGTGAATTGTAATCTATGTTTTGCAATCTTGCCTCTCGGCCTTGACATATCTCATTTTTCGTCTACTCTTTCTTACTTTTCACTTTAATTAAGAGAGTTTTGACGTGCAAATATAAGAATTATTTCGTAACTTTGCGCTCGAAAAGAAAAAAAAGTGTTGTTAAGACCTTAATTTTTTACGAAATACAAGTTTAAACCCTTTAAATAACAAAGAAAAAATGACAAAAGTTGCAATTAACGGTTTTGGCCGTATCGGTCGCCTCGCTTTCCGTCAGATGTTCGAGGCTGAAGGTTATGAAGTAGTAGCAATCAACGACTTGACCAGCCCGAAGATGCTGGCACACCTGCTGAAGTACGACACCGCTCAGGGTGGTTTCTGTGGCAAGTTCGGTGAGAACAAGCACACTGTTGAGGCTGGTGAGGACTTCATCGTTGTCGATGGCAAGAAGATCACCATCTATGCTATTCC
>CAZLPO010000144.1:0-5212 GCA_964561385.1 uncultured Prevotella sp. | reverse complement strand
TTTAGGGGTAAAAAATGAAAAAATACCGATGGAATCGGCCATTTTTGCAACTTTCGCACCAAAACTATCATTTGAGAGCAAAAAATGTTAGTTACAATTTATAAATTGTTAGTCGATTTTGTTAAATTGTAAGTGCCTTTATGAAAAACTATCCTTATCTTTGGCGCAGAAAAACATCACGAACAACATTATTAACCCAAAAAACAACTAAAACTTATGAAAAAAACATTTACTCGTAAGCTATGTATCGCCCTACTCTCGGCACTACTGCCGATGACAGGCACATGGGCCCAGACATTCTCTGGAGGCTCAGGAACAGAACAAGACCCCTACCAGATTGCTTCGGAGGCTGACCTGAACACGTTAGCGGGATACGACAACGACGACTTCCGCGCCATGCCAGTGTTCGACAATCCCACCAACACCTGGGCAACCTTCTATGGCGATAATGAATTCCACGTTCCCGAAGGCATGAAGGCGTATATCGTCACTGGGTTCGATGAAGCCAGCAACAGTGTCATCGTCAAAGAAAAAGACTACATCTACTCCGCCGTCCCCATGCTTTTGGAGTACACCGACCACACGGGTGTCTACGTGCTTGAGCCCTTCAGTCTGCAGACTGAGCTTGATCTCGCGGAGGAAGCATACGAAAACCTATACAATGGCATTAATGCCGAGTGCTACGAAAACTACGTTGGCGTCTATCAGGGGAAACTTATTGAAATCAATAATTACGAAGACTACTATTACGTATTATTTAACGATGAGTTCGTACGCGCCAGCACCGGAGTGGTTCCTGGCGGGCACTGTTACTTGATAAGGCCACGGCCTCAGACTGGAGTCATACCAAAGATCTCCATTCACAAGGCGGGCGAGACAACAGCCGTCACGACCATCAGCCAGCCGTCTGGCAGTCAGACCGTCTTCAACCTGCAGGGCCAGCAGGTCGTGCAGCCGCGCAAGGGTCTCTACATCAAGGACGGCCGAAAAATCATCATCAAGTAACACCTTATTAATATATATATGACAACTATGAAACATAATATCAAGCAACTGCTGTTCCTGCTGGCGTCCGCGCTATTGCCGCTGACGCAGGCATGGGCAGATACCCGGGAGATTAACAACTGGGAAGAACTAAAGGCTTTCGTTTATGATGTCAACCATGGTCAGTGGAGTCTCGATGCCGAGCTGATGGCAGACATCGTAATAGAAACTAATATCTCGTTGGAAAGTTATTATGGAACGTTCAACGGAAACGGACATACCCTTACAGATTACAGGAACGACACTTCAGCCGATGGAGGTTTTGTTAAGTACCTGTACGGCACGGTGAAGAATCTGAAGATGAAAGATTCCTGGGTCTATGCCGATGGCGAACGGTATTGTGGCACCATCGCCGGAGTGATGAAAGGCGGTGCCACGATCGATAACTGCGAGGTAGAAGGATATGTCAGCGGTTGGGGGGCTGGCGGCATCGCCGGCGAGGCGAGTTACAACAGTTATCAATCCACTGCTAAGACCACCATCAGCAACTGCAGCTTCAAGGGTTCTGTAAACGGTTATTACGCAAACAACACGACAGAGGGAGGCATCATTGGTTACATTGGGAACGTCGTCTTAGAAATGACCAACTGCACGAACTACGGCAAGATCATCGACAACTACAACGATATGTACAACGTGAGGATGGGTGCGTTGGTCGGTCAGATTAGTAGTTCCGCCACCACCACCTTCAGCAACAATGTCTATAACACCGGTACGGTGACGCTGCGCTGCAATGATGCAATAATGCCGCTGCGCGCCATCGGAATCTTTGGGAGCAACACCGACGTACCCGACGTAGAAGACCAATACGAGGGCAAGTTGCTGGGTTGGGAGATCATACTCATTGCTAACGGCAGTTATGATATCTATTCAGTCGACAAACCATGTGCTTTGGCCGGCGAAACCGTCACCCTCACCGTAAAGGGCGAGTCCTATGAAGACGAATATGGCTATAAGTCATACAGCGTTATCCGTGAAGGCTATCCCAAGGCCAACATCGTCGTTGATCCCGCCAACGCCCAAAGCCGTACGGACGGTCCCGCATTGTCGGAACCTATCGTTCTGGAAAAGACCGGCGACGACACCTACACCTTCACCATGCCCAACAACAAGGTGGTGATTGACACCTACTTCGACAGATTGTGCCTCATTACCATGGAGAAGCAATGGATGACCTTCTACGACGAAGGCAGTTCCAGCTTCTTTGGAAATTTCGACTGTTTCCAGCTGCCCGAAGGCATGAAGGCTTACTACGTCAGCGCAATCGATGCCACGCTTGGAACGGTCACCATCGAGCCCATGGCATACGCCATGCGCGGCGTACCCATGCTGTTTGAGCGTACCGACGACTCGCAGAAGGAGTTCTGGCTGACGCCGGTCTTCCCCGAAACCGTGCCTGAGGTCAGCCCGTGCGAGGAGTACATCGGAGTGATGGAAGGTAGACAATTCTACCAGAGTTCTTCCGTCTACTTCCTCTACGACGGCGTGTTCCGTTTCAGCGATGGCGGCACATTGCCATCACATCGTTGCTATCTCATGATATACGACAGCTCGATCAGAACACCTCAGTTCACGCTTGTGAAATCTGGCGAGACGACACCTGTTACCACCGTCAACAGCGATGTAGCCACGCCGACAGAGGGCTATACCCTCAGTGGCCAGCGTGTCAGCACCCTTGCCAAGCCCGGTCTCTACATTGTCGGCGGCAAGAAGGTCATCAAGAAGTAATTCCCCTACATTATTAATATATACACATACCTACTATGAAACAAACAATGAAAAACCTCATACTCGCCACGGCGGCACTCCTGCTGCCCATCACGACGACATGGGCACAGTCGGAGCCGGAGACCGTTGAAATCGGGACTGCAGCCGAACTGTTGGCCTTCGCCGATCGTGTAAACAATGGCGAAGCCACGCTGAATGCCAAGCTGACGGCCAACATCAACATGAACGTATTGAATTGGAACGAATTCCAGACCATCGGCGGCTCTACCCATACCCCCTACAACGGCACTTTCGACGGGCAGGGATACACCATCTACAATTTCTACTACGATAAGGAGACCGATGACAACTCGACGGGCGGTCTGTTCTTCTTTATTGAAGCGAACGGCACAGTGAAGGACCTGACACTCAAGGGGCGCATCCAGAGCTGTAAGCATATTGTGGGCGCCATTGCCAACTACAACAGGGGTACCATCAAGAACTGCCGGGTCATGTGTGACTTTGAGTTCTATTGGTACACCGTTGTCTATACTGCCGGTATCGTCCAGGAGAACCAAACCGGCGGCATCGTCGATAACTGTGAATACATCGGTTCCGTCAATGCCTACCAAGCCCACAACTTTGGCGGCATCGCCGCCAGCAATCAAGGCACCATCAGCAATTGCCGCAGCCACGTTGTCATCAACATACAAGGGTACGGATCATCATTTGGCGCCATCGTCTGCGGCAATGCCTCTTATTGGGATGATGAACAGGAGAAGACGGTATATCCCGGTCTTCAGAACAATGTGTACAACACAGATATCTGCGCAAAGACTATTGATGTAAATTACGGCGGTTGGTATGAACCATTGTTTGGTATCGGCAACTATAACGATGAGACCAATGAGAACGGCATGGACTTGGAGGGAATGGCCGAAGGTCAGGCACTCGGACATATTGTCAACATTGAGTTCGACGATGAGCTCGGCTTCGCCACTACCGACAAGGTGGTAGCCAAGGCCGGCGAGACGGTGACCGTCAGCGGAGAGCCCAAAGACGGTCACTTCTTGAATCGCGTCGTCATCTACGAGTCCGTCTATGCCAACCACGCCGACGCACGTAGTGAGGCACCTGAGATTACAAAGCCCTACGAGGCTACCAGCCAGGGCGACGGCACCTACACGTTCACCATGCCCAACAGTAACGTCAGACTGGTCTGCTACTTCGAGCCGGCCATGGTCATCAGCAAGCAGTGGACGACACTCTTCTCCTCAAAGACCTACGTCAAGCCCGAGGGCATGAACGTCTATACCATTACGGCCGTCGACCGTGAGGCTGCCACCGTCAGCACCACAACGCTCGACGCCATCCCAGCCAACACACCGCTGCTCATCGAGGTGACCGGCGAACTGCCCGCCAGCTTCGCACTCTACGAGATGAGCCTACGAGCAACGGCCGGCTACGATGCCGAGCACTTTATCGGGGCTGACGAGCCCACATGGCTCACGCTCGACGACCCGTCGTACGACTACTATGCTCTGAGCGACGGACAGTTCCTGCTGTTCAACGGCATCATCGACGCCGGACGCTGCTATCTGAAGTTGCCGAAGGAAGGTAATGGCGAACCACGTGCCCTGCGCATTGTTGCCGGCGACGCAACCGCCATCACCACGGCTACGGCCAACGGCACATCAGCCGAGATCTACACACTCAGCGGACAGCGCATGAAGCAGCCCGTGAAGCACGGACTCTACATCGTGAATGGTAAAAAGACAGTGATTAAATAACCTCCCAATATGCATACAACTATGAAAAAGAACATACAGAGACTCTTGGCTGTGCTCGCGGCACTACTGCTGCCGCTGCTGACAGTCCAGGCAGATGAAGTAGCAACGGTAGAAATCAGTTCGGCAGCCGAACTGAAAGCATTCGCCGACCGCGTGAACGCCGGCGAACAGACGCTCAATGCCGTGCTGACGGCCGACATCGATATGACGGGCGTCACCATGGACCCCATTGCCAAGATGGGCAAAGAGGAAATCTTTGCCATGTTTGGTAGCCATGTATCTACGCCGATGAAAAAAGCCCTCAAGGCACAAGCAATTGAGGACTTTGGCTACAAAGGCAAGTTCGACGGTCAGGGACACACCATCAGCAACCTCGACATGAAGTTTGCCGGCCTGACTGGTCTGTTCAGCTTCATCTACGGCGGCACGGTAACAAACCTCGTCATCACCAACAGCTCGTTCACCAACATCAGCACCTACGATGACGTTGAGGAGACGGAGGGTATCCTTCTCTATACCGGCAGTATTGCTGCTTTAAATGTAGGAGAAATCACCGGCTGCCATGTCGATGCCATCGTCAGAGGTGTGATGTACATGGGTGGCATCTGCTGTTTCATCATGAGCGATGACGCCAGCCAGCAGGGTGTACTCACCGACTGCGTCTTCAAGGG
>CAZLPO010000143.1:0-5220 GCA_964561385.1 uncultured Prevotella sp. | reverse complement strand
ACTGAGCTATTTCCGCATTTTCTTCGAAAATTCGGTTTCCTAGGCTTCGCTTCGGCATAAAAAACAAGTTTTTTCTGCTCTCAGCTTGCGCGGAAATTCCGCTTATTCTCGGCCATCTCTCTCGATTGCGGATGCAAAGGTAATGCTTTTTTCGGAACTGACAAAACTTTTGCTGACTTTTTTCAAAAAAAAATGCTAATCCATCCTATTTCGGTAGTCTTCGTACCCAAAAGTCCTCAGAATTTCGAGGTTTCCATCCGTATGAAGCATACCGATGGCCGGATGAGAGATGCCGTTGAAGGTATTGGTCTTCACGGTCGTGTAATGGATCATATCCTCGAAAATCACCTCCTCGCCAACCTCCAGTTCATGGTCGAACCGCCAATAGCCCATGAAGTCGCCACTCAGGCAGCTGTTACCGCCAAGACGGTAAACGAAATCGGGGGTACGGGGGTACGGAGGTACGGTGGTACGAGATATGTCAGGGTACGTAGTAATCTCGCACCCCCGTACCTTCGTACCCTCGCGCCCACGAACCCAGACCTCTGGCATATATGGCATCTCCAGACAGTCGGGCATGTGACAGGTGAAGCTCACGTCGAGGATGGCCGTTCGGATGCCCTTGTCCTCCACCACGTCGACGACATGACTGACCAGCGGCCCCGTCTGCCAGGCGAAGGCGCTGCCTGGCTCCAGGATGATGTGCAGCCACGGGTAGCGCTCATGCAGTCCCCTTAATATATTAATAAGGTGTGGGACATCATAATCCTGACGTGTCATCAGGTGACCGCCGCCCAGGTTCAGCCACTTCAGCTGGGGGAACCAACGCGCGAACTTATCCTCAATGTGCACCAGCGTACGCTCCAGCACATCGGCACCGCTCTCACAGTGACAGTGACAGTGGAAGCCCTCGATGTCGGACGGCAGCTGGGCAGGCAGTTTGTCGGCCGTCACGCCGAAGCGGGTACCAGGCGCACAGGGGTTATAGAGTGCCGTGCCCACCTCCGAGTACTCAGGATTGACACGCAAGCCGACGGACACGCCCTCCCCTACCCGTCCGTGCAGTCGCTCATACTGCGACAGCGAGTTGAAGGTCAGGTGGCTGGAACAGCGCACAATCTCGTCGAACTCGTCGTCGGTATAGGCTGGCGAATAGGTGTGTGCCCGCTCTCCGAACTCCTCGAGTGCCAGACGAGCCTCGCTGAGCGAGCTGGCCGTGGTCGAGTGGATATATTCACGGAAAATGGGGAAGGTCTTCCAGAGGGCAAAGGCCTTGAAAGCCAGGATAATCTCCACGTCGGCCTGTCGCGCCACATCGGCAATCAGCTGGAGGTTCTTCCGCAGCCGTGCCTCTTCGATGATGTAAATAGGTGAATTCATTCGCAAGATGACTATTTTGCTGCAAAGGTAACGCTTTTTCATGAAAACGCTTCATCCATCGTCTTTTTTTCATTACCTTTGCAGCCAAATTACGAAAAAGCTCAAAGACGACATGGAGAATAACAGACTACAGGCTCACGGAGCCATCCTCTTTGCAAACATCATTTTCGGACTCGGCGTGCCCGTCACCAAGTTGCTGCTCGACGACTGGGTGTCGCCCATGACCTATATGGCCACGCGCAGTCTCGGCGCCGCCATCATCTTCTGGATCATCGCAGCCTTCATGAAGCCCGAGAAGGTGGAACGCCGTGACCTTCTGGTCATCATGCTGGGCGGACTCATGGGCTTCGTCGTGTCGCAGACGCTGACAGCCGAGGCACTGAACTACACCAGTCCCGTCTACTTCTCACTTATCGCCACCCTGACGCCGGTAGCCGTCATGCTGACGGCAGCCCTGTTCATAGGCGAGCGCATCACCGGCATGAAGTTCCTGGGTGTGCTGCTGGGCATCGGCGGAGCCATCCTGATGGTCGTCATGGGACAGACATCCGGATCGGGATCGAACGACCTGCTGGGCATCAGCCTGGCCATCCTCAGCGTCCTGACATGGGCCATCTACATGATTATCACACGAAAGGTGACACAGAAATACACACCGGTGACACAGATGAAGTACATCTTCCTCATCTCAGCCATCGTCACCGTGCCCCTGGCGTGGCCCGAGCTGGCTGAGCAGCGACTCTACCACGCAGCCACCTTCGGATGGGACGGTGCGGCAGAGATGGCGTTCATCGTGCTGATGGCCACCGTACTGGGCTACTTCCTCATCCCCTACGCCATGAAGAGCCTCAGCGCCACTACCGTGAGCATCTACACCAACCTGCAGCCCATGGTGGCATCGTTTGTTGCCATCGCCATCGGACAGGACCGTCTGACGTGGGACAAGCCCGTCGCCGCCCTACTGGTACTGCTCAGTGCCTATATTGTCACAGTTGTGACGGCCAAGGGCGAGCAGCGATGAAACGTTAAAAAACAACAAGGCACGATAAATTGTTCATTGTTCCATGTGCATTGTTCAATGTTTTTCGTACCTTTGCAAATGAAAAGAACAAATTGCGAATGAAGCTGATTGTCATGACCAAATCCACGTTTTTCGTGGAAGAAGACAAGATACTGACAACCCTGTTTGAGGCAGGACTGGACAACCTTCACCTGTACAAGCCGGGAGCCGAGCCGATTTTCTCCGAACGGTTGCTGACACTGCTGTCCGACGACTACTACGGCAAGATTACCGTCCACGATCATTTCTACCTGAAAGACGAGTTCAGGCTGAAGGGCATCCACTTCAACACCGCCCAAGGAGAAGTGCCGGCTGGCTATCGCGGCAACGTCAGCCGCACCTGCCATGCTGTCAGTGAACTGAAAGAAACCAAGAAACGCTCCAACTACGTATTCCTCAAGACGCTCTTCGACAGCCAGAGCAACAAGAACGACAAGGCGACACTGACCATCGACGAGCTGAAAGAAGCATCGCGGCAGGGACTGATTGACAAGAAGGTCTATGCCATGGGAGGCATGAACCTCGACAACATCCACATTGCCAAGGAACTGGGGTTCGGCGGTGTCGTTATCTGCGGCGACCTGTGGAACAGGTTCGACATCCACAACGAGCTCAACTACAAGGAGCTGATATCACATTTTGAGAAACTGCGCAAAGCCATCAGTTGACATAACACTATAAAACCACATATCCCATGAGTGAACAAAACTCTTACATGGTCTTCTCGGGCACTGCCACGAGGTATCTGGCAGAGAAAATCTGTCTTAGTTTAGGCTGCCCCCTCGGCCAGCTGCAAATCACCAAGTTTTCTGACGGTGAGTTTGCCGTCAGCTACGAAGAGAGCATCCGCGGCCGCGACATCTTCCTCGTCCAGAGCACATTCCCCAACAGCGACAACCTGATGGAGCTGCTCCTGATGATTGACGCAGCGAAACGAGCCTCTGCCCGCACCATCAATGCCGTCATCCCCTACTTCGGATGGGCCCGTCAGGACCGTAAGGACAAGCCGCGCGTCTCCATTGGCGCCAAACTCATTGCCGATCTGCTGTCTGTAGCAGGCGTCAACCGCGTCATCACGATGGATCTGCATGCCGACCAGATACAGGGATTCTTCGACGTACCCGTCGATCACCTCTACGCCTCTGGCGTCATCATGCCCTACCTGAAGCAGCTCAACCTTGAGGACCTCGTCATCGCATCGCCCGATGTAGGCGGTTCGAAGCGTGCCAACACCTACGCCAAGTACCTGGGCTGTCCGCTCGTGCTGTGCAACAAGACCCGTGCGCGCGCCAATGTGGTAGCTACGATGCAGATTATCGGCGACGTCGAAGGCAAGAATGTTGTCATCATCGACGATATGGTTGACACGGCAGGCACCATCACCAAGGCAGCCGATCTGATGAAAGAAGCCGGAGCGAAGAGTGTACGCGCCTGCGCCAGCCACTGCGTCATGAGCGGTCCTGCCAGCGACCGTGTCCAGGAGTCAGCCCTCGAGGAGATTGTCTTCACCGACTCTATCCCCTACACCCAGCGCTGCGCCAAGATCAAGCAGATTTCCGTGGCCGACATGTTTGCCGAGGCCATCCGCCGCGTTATCGACAACAAGAGTATCAGCGACCTCTATATCGTATAGGACACCTGATGAGGAAAGCAACACTTTACGGACTGGCTGCAGCGTTCATGCTCACTGCGTGCCAGTCCGATTTCTGTAGAATGACAGGCGAGGCACACAGTATGGCCGATGGCGACACGCTCTGTCTGACGACCGACTTCGCCAGCAACACGCCCTTTGCCACCGTCATTGTTGAGCATGGCCAGTTTGCATGGGATACAACCGTTGACACGGCCTATCTGTGCAAGATATTCCGCGCAGGTCAGCCACAGGGCGGCACCATCTTCATCGTTGAGCGCGGACACGTGCACATCAGTCTGGAGGCAAAGGCCGACCACTCCCGAGTGTCAGGAACACAGCTGAACAACGAGTGGCAGTCGCTCTGCGACGGCACGGCAGAGGACAGCCGCCGCATTTCCCGTACCGTCAGCGAACTGACCAAGGCGGGCACGCCACCAGCGTTCATCCACGACCGTGTGGCCAGGCTCTACGAACAGATGGAGCAGCGTATCGCCGATGTGGGACAGCGCAACAAGGACAACGTCCTGGGCCGCTACATCCTCAGCCATCACAAAGAATAAAAAAATTCCCCGCTGACCGTCTGGCCGCGGGGGATTCGTCTATTCTGTCACCTACCGTTTAGTTGTTAGGCAGCTCCAGCCACTTCACGTAGCAGAAGTCCTGACGGTGAGGCAGGTTCTTGTTCTTCGGGTACATGCGGACGGCACTCTTGTACTGACCGAACTGACGGGGAGCCAGCTCAGCCTCGAAGGTGTAGTTGTTGCCCTCGTGACCAGTCATCTTCAGCGGCTCAACGGAGAAGACCTTCTCCTCGCCGTCCTTGTTAACCAGCACGTTAACCTTCTCCAGACCGACGGCATCGTCGAGTCCCTGCTCGTTGATGACATACTTCAGCTTGTACTTCTGACCAGCCCCAGCACCAGCAGAGGGGAAGTCCCACTCACAAGAAACGACGTTGATAGCATCCCAACGCTCAGCAACGGTTTCCTTCCACAAGGCGATGTCCTTTGCCAGACGGTTGTCGTTCTTGGAGAGCTCCTTGAAGCGCTTGGCTTCCTTCTCATAGAACTTGCTATAGTAGTCGTCGAGCTGACGCTTCATCGTGTAGTGAGGAGCAATCTGGGCAATAGAGTTCTTGATAACCTTG
>CAZLPO010000142.1:0-5316 GCA_964561385.1 uncultured Prevotella sp. | reverse complement strand
GCAGTTTCGAAGATAGCAGATGTTACGGTGATACGGTGATACGGCGTGGGCCGCTTGGAGCGCGCTGCCTCTCCGCTCGGAGCAGAGAGCCGGTCCGCTCGGAGCCGAGAGCCGGTCCGCTCGGAGCCGAGTGGCGGTGCGCTCCGTGCGCGCTCCATGCGTGTTAAAACCGGAAATAAGATGGGAAAAGATTTGGCCGTTACAGAAAAATTATGTATATTTGCATCGAAAACCATAAAACGCAGATACTACCCCATGAAACGACTGATAGCAGACAGCGGAAGCACCAAGACCGACTGGGCGCTGACGGACGACGGACGGCTGCTGGCGCGCGTGGCCACGCAAGGCATCAACCCCGTCCACCAGGATGGCAACACCATAGCCGACGTACTGCGCCAGGAGCTGCTGCCACAGCTCGACGACCAGACGGCCATTGATGAGGTGTGCTTCTACGGCAGCGGCGTGCGTACGGACCTGGAGACGCTGATGGTGCAGCTGCTGGAGCGCCACTTCCCTGGTGCACGCATCGAGGCTCACAGCGACCTGCTGGGAGCGGCACTGGCTGTCTGCGGCCGACGGGAGGGCGTGGCCTGCATACTGGGTACGGGTGCCAACAGCTGCCTGTTCGACGGCCGACACATCGTGAGCAACACACCGCCGCTGGGCTACGTGCTGGGCGACGAGGGCAGTGGGGCGGTGCTGGGACGGCGGTTCCTGAACGCCCTGCTGCGCGGACGGTTGCCCGAGACGCTGCGCCAGGCGTTTGCCGAGGAAACGGGCATGGATTATGGCGACATCATCGCCCGCGTCTACCGTCAGCCGCTGGCCAACCGCTGGCTGGCCTCGCTCTCGACGTTCATCCACAGCCACATAGACGTGGAGGGCGTGCGCGAGCTGGTGACAGAGAACTTCCGCGACTTCCTGCGCCTGCAGGTGGCACCCTACGGCCGCCGCGACCTGCCTGTGGGCGCCGTGGGCAGCATCGCCTGGTTCTATCGCGACGAACTGGCGCAAGCGGCTCATACAGAGGGCTTTGTGCTGGGCACCGTGGTGCGCTCGCCCATGGACGGATTGTTGAAAACACTAAATGAGACGAAATGAAAAGGACAGGACTCATAGAGAAAATAGGCTACGGATTCGGCGATATGTCGACCAGCATGTTCTGGAAGATTTTCAGCTTCTACCTGCCGTTCTTCTACAGTAACATCTTCGGACTCTCGCTGGTCGATGCCGGTGTGCTGGTGCTCGTCACGCGCATCTGGGACGCCGTGTCAGACCCCATGATGGGCATCGTGGCCGACCGCACGAACACGCGCTGGGGTAAGTACCGCCCCTACCTGCTGTGGGTGGCACCGCTGTTCACCATCAGCGGCATACTGCTGTTCACGACACCCGACGTCGACTATGGCGGCAAGCTCATCTGGGCCTACGTCACCTATGTCCTGATGATGACCGTCTATACGGCCGTCAACGTGCCCTACGGCGCCATGCTGGGTGTGATGACCGACGACACGAACGAGAAGACCGTCTTCTCCTCCTTCCGAATGTTCTTTGCCTACGGCGGCTCGTTCATCGCCCTCTTCCTCTGGGAACCGCTTACCAACCTGACAGGCGGCTACGAGACGCCGAGGGGCTGGTTCTGGGCCATGGTGATGATTGCCTCGGCCTGCTTCGTCATGTTCCTCATCAGCTTCACGCTGACGCGCGAACACCTGAAGACGGTGTCGACGGTCTCCGTGGGGCGCGACTTCAAGGCCCTGCTCACCAACCGCCCCTGGTGGCTGCTCATCGGTGCCGCCCTGTGCTTCAACCTGTTCAATACGGTGCGCGGCGCCACGGTGGCCTACTTCTTCCAGGATATCGTCGGTCCCAGTGTCATGCTCTCCATCGTGGGCTTCCAGTTCGTGTTCTATGCCGGTCTGTTCCTGGGCGTCGGCGAGGTGTCGAACATGGTGGGCGTGGCCTCCTGCGTAGCTGTCTCGAGCCGTCTGGGCAAGAAGACGACGTTCATCGCGGTCAACTCGTCGCTGGTGGTGCTGAGCCTGCTGTTCTTCCTCATCCCCTGCACGCCCACGGGCTTCTGGCTGATGCTGGTGGCCCAGGTGCTCATATCGGTGCTCACGGGTATCATGTCGCCCCTCGTCTGGTCGATGTATGCCGATGTGAGCGACTATGCCGAGCTGAAGTACCGCACGGCCTCGACAGGTCTCATCTTCTCGTCGTCGTCGATGGCGCAGAAGTTTGGCGGAGCCATCGGCGGTGCGGCTGTGCTGTGGATGCTCTCGGGCTTCGGCTACGTGACCGATGCCGAGCAGCTGGCATCAGGTGCCGTGCAGCCCGACGAGGCCCTGCAGTGCCTGTGGTGGCTCATGAGCTTCATCCCTGCCTGTGTGGCATCCCTGTCCGTGTTTATCGTCTGGTTCTACCCGCTGACCACCAGTCGTGTCGAGACTATCAATGCTGAACTGAAGCGGGTGCGCAAGATGGCGGCGGTCAGACCCACATGAGCCCGCTCATCACCATGTCGCTGACAAACAGTCCGCGGCGCGTCAGCTGCAGTCGCATGGCGTCGTCGAGCTGCAGCAGACCGTCGTCCAAGTAGCGGCGGGCCTCCTGCAGACAGTAGCGGCGATATTTCTCAGGTAGCGTCGTGAGATCCAGTCCTTCGCAAGTGCGAAGGGCGGTGGTGATGCGGTCGTTGTAGCGGGTGTCCTCGTCCAGGTCCTCGCCCTCGCTGACACACGTGCCCTCCTCTATACCTTTTATATATAGGTGCAGGTCGCTGACGTTCCACCAGCGGCGCCGTCCGTCGTAGCTGTGGGCGGCAGCACCCACGCCCAGGTAGGGCACGTCCTGCCAGTAGCTGCTGTTGTGGCGCGAGCGACGACCAGGGCGTGCGAAGTTCGACAGCTCGTAGTGCTCGTAGCCGGCAGCCGACAGACGGTCGATAAGCATCTCGTACATCGCCCGCTCCAGCTCCTCATTGATATGCTCGTACCCCCGTACCTGCGAACTTCCGTGCCTCCGATACAAATCATAGAGCGGCGTCCCTTCCTCGACCATCAGACAGTAGGCTGACAGGTGTTCCACCTGCAGGGCGAGCGCCGCGTCGATGTCGCGCTGCCAGTCGGCCAGCGTCTCGCCAGGAAAGCCGTACATCAGGTCGACGCTGATGTTCTCGATGCCAGCCTTGCGCAGCCGCTCAATGGCCAGCGGCACCTGAGAGGCCGTGTGACGGCGATGCAGGAACCGCAGGCGGTCGTCGTCAAACGTCTGAGCACCCATTGACACGCGGTTCACGGGCAGCTGCGTCAGCGCTTCGGCAAACGCCTCCGTCACGTCGTCAGGGTTCACCTCGATGGTCACCTCTGTATTAGAGGAGAGAGGAGAAAGGAGAGAGGAGAGAGAATGGTTTTGACCATATACATTATTAATGGATAGGAAGAGTTGGCGCAGCTGGTCGATGGTCAGTTGGCTGGGGGTGCCGCCGCCCAGATAGATTGTGTCTAGTCTTGTATCTAATCTCTCTCCTCTCTCCTCTCTCCTCTCTCCTCTAAACTTTCTCCTCTCTCCTCTTAACTCTATCTCGCGGCACACGGCATCGACATAGCGCTGGCGCAACTCCATGCTCGTGGTGGAGTAGAAGGCGCAGTAGATACAGCGGCTCCTGCAGAAGGGTATGTGAACGTATAATCCAGCCATTTCGGGTGCAAAGATACGAATAAGCGAGCAAAACAAATACTAATAAAGTTTAATATTTCGTGGAAAACGTTGGCGTTTTGCTGGAAAATGCGTAATTTCGGAGCCGCTAAATAAAAAAACGCAACAATAAGACAATTACCTAAAACATAACTATTATGAAAGTTTATCAAACTAACGAGATTAAGAACATTGCATTGCTTGGCAGTGCGGGTAGCGGCAAGACTACTCTTGCCGAGTCAATGGTCTATGAGGCTGGCATCATCAAGCGCCGCGGCACCGTAGAGGGTAAGAACACCATGAGCGACTACTTCCCTGTAGAACAGGAGTACGGCTACTCGGTGTTCTCAACTGTTTTCCATGTGGA
This sequence comes from uncultured Prevotella sp., assembly GCA_964561385.1. GTDB lineage: Bacteria > Bacteroidota > Bacteroidia > Bacteroidales > Bacteroidaceae > Prevotella. Next base: position 1,250 of record CAZLPO010000142.1, on the reverse strand, counting down.
GTGGAACAACAAGAAACTGAACATCATCGACTGCCCAGGTTCCGACGACTTCGTGGGAGGTGCCATCACCGCCCTGAACGTTACGGACCAGGCCGTCATCCTCATCAACGGACAGTATGGTCCTGAGGTGGGCACGATGAACGCCTTCCGTAACACGGAGAAGCTGAAGAAGCCCGTCATCTTCCTCGTCAACCAGCTGGATCGCGACAACTGCGACTTCGACCAGATCCTGGGTCAGCTGAAGGAGGTCTATGGACCTAACTGCGTGCCTGTGCAGTATCCCATCGCAACGGGTGCCGGCTTCAACAGCGTCATCGACGTGCTGCTGATGAAGAAGTACTCGTGGAAGCCCGAGGGTGGCGCGCCCATCATCGAGGACATCCCTGCCGACCAGCTGGAGAAGGCCAAGGAGTGGAAGGCTGCCTTGGTTGAGGCTGCCGCCGCCGGCGACGACACGCTGATGGAGAAGTTCTTCGAGAGCGAGGACCTCAGTGAGGACGAGATGCGCGAGGGTATCCGCAAGGGCCTGGTAACGCGCTCGATCTACCCCGTGTTCTGCGTCTGCGCAGGCCGCGACATGGGTGTCCGCCGTCTGATGGAGTTCCTCGGCAACGTGGTGCCCTTCGTCTCTGAGATGCCTGTTGTCAAGAATGCTGCCGGCCAGGACGTGCCTGCCGACGCCAGCGCTCCCACATCGCTCTACTTCTTCAAGACGGGTGTTGAACCCCATATCGGTGAGGTGCAGTACTTCAAGGTGATGAGCGGCGTCGTGAAGAGCGGCGACGACCTGACCAACGCCGACCGCGGCTCGAAGGAGCGCATCGGTACGCTGTATGCTTGTGCTGGTGCCAACCGCATTCAGGTCGACGAGCTGCGTGCCGGCGACATCGGCTGTACGGTGAAGCTGAAGGACGTGAAGACGGGCAACACGCTGAACGGCAAGGACGTTGAGTACAAGTTCGACTTTATCAAATATCCTAACTCGAAGTTCTCGCGTGCAATCAAGGCCGTCAACGAGAGCGAGACGGAGAAGATGATGGCTGCCCTGCAGAAGATGCGCCAGGAGGATCCCACGTGGGTCGTCGAGCAGTCGAAGGAGCTTCGCCAGATCATCGTTCACGGACAGGGTGAGTTCCACCTGCGCACGCTGAAGTGGCGTATGGAGAACAACGAGAAGATCCAGATTGAGTATCAGGAGCCGAAGATCCCGTATCGTGAGACCATCACGAAGATGGCCCGTGCCGACTACC
>CAZLPO010000141.1:0-5419 GCA_964561385.1 uncultured Prevotella sp. | reverse complement strand
GGCGTCGTCTTACGGGTGTCGAGCACGCGGGTGCCCGTACCCTCCAGGCGCTTCACGTAGCGGTCGGTCATCGTGGCGATGCCGCTCATGCGCTGCATGATGTTGAGCATCAGGCGCTCCGTCTGCAGCAGCGAGCGCACACGGCCCGTGACCACCATTGCGATGTCGCCCTTCTTGACACGCGTTCCGTCGCCCATGAGCACCTCAACCTGCATGTCGGGGTCGAAGCGGTGGAACACTTCCTTGGCCACCTCGACACCAGCCAGGATGCCGTCCTCCTTGATGAGCAGATGGCTCTTGCCCATTGCGTCCTCGGGGATGCAGCACAAGGTGGTGTGGTCGCCGTCGCCGATATCTTCGGCAAATGACAGGTCGATGAGCCTGTCAACCAGTTCGTCAACACTCAGCATAGCGCGTTACTCGTTAAAAAGGTAAATGCCGATGCCCAGACGGAAGCCGAAGCTGGAGTAGTCGAAGTCCTTCGTAGAGATGTTGACATAGAGCTCGGGCTCGATGGTCACCGTACGGTTCAGGAAGAAGGCATAGCCCAGCGAGGCGTTAGGCTGAAGGTCGAGGTCGTGGGTGATGTTGGCCAGACGGGCACCGGCACCGAGGAAGAGTCCGTTCTGCTCGATGTAGTAGCGCACACCGGCTCCGAGCGAGAGCAGCGCGTCGCAGTCCTCCCACTTGTTCCAGCCCAGCTCGCCGAGTGCCAGCAGGTTGTCAGCGAACATATAGCCGCCCTTGGCGCTGAGGTCCACATGGAAGTCCTTGCAGCTGCTGCCGATGTCGAAGCTCGACATAGAGGCGCCGACATAGACCTTACCGGCTCCGAAGGGAGGAACGTCTTTGGTGTACTGGGCCTGGGCAGCTACTGTGGCTGTCAGACCGAGAATCAGGGTGAAAAGCAGTTTTTTCATACGTTTGTTGTTATTCAGTTATTTCTGTATTTTGTGGTCTTTGCGATACCAGATGCTGAACCAGGCTACCGACACCAGCAGGGCGACGACGCCAACGGTGTAGCCCACGTTCATGTCGAAGCCGAAGGCATTGGGCGAGATCATGATGAACGTCGAGCAGACAACGGTCATGAACAGGGCGGGCAGCAGCGTCACCCAGTAAGCCTTACGGGCACGCACCAGGAAGACGGTGATGGCCCAGAGGGTGAAGACGGCGAGCGTCTGGTTGGCCCAGCCGAAGTAGCTCCAGATGACGTTGAAGCCGTCGGGGTTCTCGATGTTATAGAACAGCAGGAGCAGCGTGACGCCGAACAGCGGGATGCAGATCCAGATGCGCTTCATGATGGTCTTCTGCTCCAGGTGGATGAACTCGGCAATGATGAGACGGGCCGAACGCAGCGCCGTATCGCCGCTGGTGATGGGCGCAGCCACCACACCGAGCATAGCCAGCAGACCGCCGAACGTACCCAGCCAGCCCTCGCTGACGGCCGTCACCACCTCGGGTGCCTGGAGCGTCAGCGGCAGTCCCAGCTCCTGGGCAGCGCCGCCGTAGAAGAAGTACATGGAGACGGTGGCCCAAATGAGTGCCACGAGACCCTCGGTAATCATGGCGCCGTAGAACATGGGACGTCCCATGCGCTCGCTCTTGACACAACGGGCCATGAGCGGCGTCTGCGTAGCGTGGAAGCCCGAGATGGCGCCGCAGGCGATGGTGATGAACAGCGCGGGGAAGATGGGCGTCGTGAAGCCCTCGCCACCGATACCGTTGTAGAGCTCGGGCAGCGACGGCCACTTATAGAAGAGGACCACCATCAGGGCGACGGCCATGAAGAGCATCGAGATGGCGAACAGGGGGTAGATCTTGCCGATAATCTTGTCGATGGGCAGCATCGTGGCGATGATGTAATAGACAAAGATGATGCCGCACCAGATATAGACCCAGGTCAGTCCGTCGCTGCACAGCTTGCCGAGAATGAGCGCGGGACTATAGACAAACACCGCACCGACCATCATCAGCAGGAAGACGGAGAAGACGAGCATCACCTTCTTCGTGGGCTGACCCAGGTAGTGACCGATGAGCTCAGGCTGTCCGGCACCATCGTGGCGCAGGGAGAGCATACCCGACAGGTAGTCGTGAACGGCACCGGCGAAGATGCAGCCCAGGACAATCCAAAGGTAGGCCGCAGGACCGAACTTGGCACCCATGATGGCACCGAAGATGGGGCCCGTGCCGGCGATGTTCAGAAACTGAATCATGAAAACCTTCCACGAGGGAAGCACGATGTAGTCGACACCATCGGCCTTAGCAACGGCAGGTGTCACACGGTCATCGGGGCCAAACACACGCTCGACAAAGCGGCCATAGACCAGATAACCCACAACGAGAGCCACGAGGCTCACTACGAATGTAATCATCTTCTTGTATGCAATTAACAGTTTTCTGATGCAAAGTTAATACTTTTATTTGAGATATTGGAAAAATTATCGTAAATTTGCACGCTAGAACAAAAAAAGGACAAATTGAAAGCAAAACTCATCATCATACTCGCCATTGCCTGTCTGTCGCTGCACGCCCAGAAGCACGAGGTCAGGGCCGTGTGGCTGACCACCATCGGCGGCATAGACTGGCCCCGCAACCACTCGGCAGCCGCCCAGAAACGGGAGCTAACCAGCATGCTCGACCAACTGAAACGCGCCGGCATCAACACCGTACTCTTTCAGACACGCGTGCGCGCATCGACCATCTACCCCTCGTCCATCGAGCCCTTCGACATCTGTCTGACGGGACGACACGGACAGTCGCCGGGCTACGACCCGCTGCTATTTGCCATCGAAGAGTGTCACCGCCGGGGAATGGAGTGTCACGCGTGGATGGTCACCATACCCATCGGCAAGACCAGCGAGGCCCGCTTCAAGGAGTTCAAGCGCAAGAACCCGAATCTGGTGAAGACCATCGGACAGGAGGGCTTTATGAACCCCGAGAATCCGCAGACGGGCGACTATCTGGCCAACATGTGTGCCGAAGTGACCCGCCGCTACGACATCGACGGCATACACCTGGACTACATCCGCTATCCCGAGACGTGGGGAAAGAGGAAAGAGGAAAGAGGAGAGAGGAGAGCGAATGCACAAGAGAGGAGAGCAAATATCACCAGCATCGTCCGCAAGATACACAAGGCCGTGAAGACGCTGAAACCCTGGGTCAAGCTGTCGTGCTCGCCCATCGGCAAGTCGGGCGACCTGACTCGCTACCGCAGCGGAGGCTGGAACGCCTACAACGCCGTCTACCAAGACCCGCAGGGCTGGCTGCGCGAGGGACTGATGGACCAGCTCTACCCGATGATGTACTTTCGCGGCAACAACTTCTTCCCCTTCGCGCTCGACTGGCAGGAGCGTAGCTACGGACGCACCATCGTTCCCGGACTCGGCATCTACTTCCTGTCGCCGGGCGAGGCCAACTGGCCGCTGACCGACATCACTCGCGAGATGCACTTCCTGCGACAGAACGGCATCGGACACTGCTACTTCCGTGCTAAGTTCCTGACCGACAACACCAAAGGACTCTACACCTTCGTACGCGACTTCGACAACACGCCGGCACTCATACCGCCGATGACCTGGGCCTGGAGTCAGGCACCCTCGGCCCCCGACCGGCTGGACGTCAGCCACAGCAACGACCGCGACCAGATAGCCTGGGGCGGAGCCGTTGACCATTCGCGCGCTACGTACCTATTATATAATGTATATGCATCGACGATGCCCGAGGTCGATACCAACGACCCGCGACTGCTCATTGCCACACGACTGAGAGAGACGCGGCTGACGGTACCGCACACCGCAGGACAGACACTCTACTACGCCGTTACGGCCATAGACCGATACGGCAACGAGAGTGCGGCAAAGAGCGAACTGCAGGCAAACAGCACATCGCAGGCACACAGGGCCACCGTCACGAGAACGGACGGACGGCGACTGCGTATGCCCAGCAAGCCGTCGACGCTCGAGGCCGACTATCTGGCCATCGAGAACATGCAGGGACAGCTGATGACGATGATGCCCTATCGCGGCCAGTATGCCGACATCAGCCGACTGCCAGAAGGTATGTACAAGATGCGCTCCGTAGGACGGAAAGGCGTCACCCACCAGTTGGGATTCTTCACCGTCAAACGCAAATGAGACAAAAACACTGATAAATGAACAAAAATTCATGCTCGGTTAGCAAAGAATATACTACTTTTGCACCAGAATCTAATCAAAAACAATAAAACAAACAACTATGGAAAGAACATGGAGATGGTTTGGCAAGAAAGACAAGATTACGCTTGCCATGCTGAGACAAATCGGAGTGGAAGGCATCGTCACCGCACTGCACGACGTGCCACTCGGGCAAGTATGGACCCGCGAGAAGATTCGCGAACTGCGCGAGTATATCGAGAGCTACGGCATGCGCTGGAGCGTGGTGGAGAGCCTGCCCGTGGTGGAGACCATCAAGTATGGCGGTCCCGACCGCGACGAGCAGATTGAGGTCTACAAGCAGAGCCTGCGCAACCTGGCCGCCGAGGGCATCCACTGCATCTGCTACAACTTCATGCCCGTGCTCGACTGGGCACGCACCGACCTGTTCCATAACAACCCCAACGGTGCCACGAACCTCTACTTCAACTACGCCGAGTTTGCCTACTTCGACATCTATATCCTGAAGCGTGAAGGTGCACGCGAGGAGTGGGCGAAGTTCCAGTTCCCCGAGGGATGGGGCGAGGGACGCAACGTGCTACAGGAGTGCGACGAGCTGGCCAAGACGATGACGCCCGAGAAGGATCACAAGCTGGTGGAGAACATCGTCATCAAGACGCAGGGCTTCGTATCAGGCAATTTTTCGGAGAACGACGAGGCGCCCGTACAGAAGTTCCGTGAGTTCCTTGACCTGTATAAAGGCATAGACAAAAAGCAGTTACGCGAGAACATGAAATATTTCCTCGAAGCCATCATGCCCACTTGCGAGGAGTACGGCATGAATATGTGCGTACATCCCGACGACCCCCCCATCGAGATTCTGGGACTGCCGCGCATCGTACGTACCGAAGAGGACATCCAGTGGTTCCTCGACGCTGTACCCAGCAAGCACAACGGTCTGACCTTCTGTGCCGGCAGCCTGTCGGCTGGCGCCTACAACAACGTGGTGGAGCTGGCCAAGAAGTTTGCCTCGCGTACACACTTCGTACACCTGCGCTCGTGTCACATCTTCCCCAACGGCGACTTCACCGAGGCCTCACACCTGGGCGGACGTGCCGACCTCATCGAGCTCTGCCGCATCTTCGAGAAGGAGAACCAACGCCGAACCGAGAGCCATCAAGCTCGCTTGAATGGCCGAGGTGAGAAGGAGGTCGGCGAAGCCAACCCCGCTCTGCCGATGCGCGTCGATCACGGTATGACCTTTACTGATGAGCCCGGCGGCATCA
>CAZLPO010000140.1:0-5431 GCA_964561385.1 uncultured Prevotella sp. | reverse complement strand
CGCCGATGGTCCACACCACCTCGCCCTTGTTCACCGGGTCGATGTGGTTCACCTGCACGCCGACGTTGCCGGCGGGGCACTTACCATCGAAAACAGTCACCTCAACGTCACGATAGTTTTCGAACGACGACTGTACGCCACAACCCAGATAGGTCTTGGCAATCTTCGAGAGAGCAGTCAAACCCGTCTGGAAATCAGCTTCCTGACCCTTCACCTCAAACTCGAAGTCGGCAGCCAGGGGCTTGTCCCTCAGGGCAGAGACAAAAATAGCCTTCGGCTTGGTCTCGGGATTGGTAGAGACGGCATAAGGCAACTGGTTGATGTAACCGAAGAGTCCTGCTTCAAGCAGCGCAAAGATCACCTGCTCCCCATTGAGGGTGGTCACGTCGCGTTTGCCGAAGTCCTTGAACTCCTGCTGGGCGTCAGCCTCCACCTTGATGCAAAGCACTTTTCTGCGTTCACCACGCATCACCTCAGTCACCTTTCCGCTGACGGGCGATGCGAAATTCACTTGTGGGAACTGCTTGTTGACAAACAGCGCCTCACCGGCCAGGACACGGTCACCCTCCTTGACGACAACCTTCGGAGTGACACCCTCGAAATCGTCGGGAACCAGCGCGTAGTGTCCGTTCGACTTCAGCTGGATGACCTTCTCTTCAGCACGTCCCTGAAGCTCGATGTCCAAGCCTTTTCGCAACTTAATTACTTTAACCATGTGAAATATGAATTATTCATTAAAAGTGTCCTTAAAAACGTTTGCAAAATTAATAAAATTTATGGATTTTCCGTGTTTTTCTTGGCAAAAAACACGGCAATAACAAGTTTTTGTAGTAATTTTGCAACATCATTATAAAAAGCGGAAAAGAATTGCTATCTCTAACTGACAACTCGTGAACAGGCTTAAGCACATCGTCAACTGGGTAATATGGACTCTGGCGGGTTTGTACGTCCTGGTACTGGGCACCGTCCAGCTGCCATTCGTACAGCGGCAGATAGCCCGGCAGGTGGCGCAGGCCGTCAGTCAGAAGTTAGGGACGTCGGTCAGCGTCGGTCGCGTCGACCTGGGATTCTTCAACCGTCTCATCATCGACGACATTCTCATCTACGACCAGCAGCAGAAGGAGATGCTGCGTGCGGGACGTCTCACGGCGAAGGTGGAGCTGTCGCCCCTGATGCAAGGAAAAATCGCGATTTCATCGGCACAAATCTTCGGTGTCGATGCCCGTCTCTACCGCAAGGACGCGCAGTCGCCCACCAACTTCCAGTTCGTTCTCGACTCGCTGGCGTCGAAGGACACCACGAAGCACACGCCCCTGGACCTGCGCATCAACTCGTTCATCATGCGCCACTCGCAGGTGCACTACGACCAATGGGACGAAGCCCCTACCCCCGGCCGTCTGAACACCAGTCACCTCAATGTCAGCAACATCAGCGCCCACGTGCTGCTGAAGGCGCTGACCGACGACTCGCTCAGTCTCAAGGTCAAGCGACTGGCCTTCAGCGAAGGTTCAGGACTGTCGGTCAACCGCCTGGCCTTCCAGCTCAACGCCAACAACCGTGAGGCCCGCCTGAAGGATTTCACGCTGGAGTTGCCCGAGTCGGACATCCACTTGGACAGCCTGACGGCCCGCTACGACAAGAACCGTCTTGACGAGACCCTGAGGTTTGCTGGACTGGTTAACAACAGTAGCATAACTCTCTCTGACCTAAGGAGTTTCTTTACGCCATTAAAGAATTACCAACACCGCCTTGCGCTCCAATGTGCCTTTAGCGGAACCCCTCGTCGCATCGATATCGGCACGCTCACGCTGTCGTCCGACCACCATGATGTGGCGTTGGCCGGAAGCGGTTTCTTTCAGAAGGAGCGCAACCAAAAGCCTGTTGGCGAGGCCCATGTGACGCAGATGTTCGTAAGCGACGAAATCATCGATTTCATCGACAAGAACATCGTCCGCCTGCCCGACGCCGTGTTGCGTTTGGGCGACGTCGACCTCTCCGGGGACTTCAGCATGGACGACCAGCAGAGGCTCACGGCCGACGCCATCGTGAACACCGGTGTCGGAGCCGTCGTCACCTCGCTCCAATGGAATGCCGACAACGCCTTCAACGCCAAGATACAGACCAAGGAACTGCTGCTCGACCGGATACTTGACAACCAGAAGCTGGGCCACGTGGAAGCCGACCTGCAGGTGGCCGGACGACTGCAGGCCTCACAACTCGCCGCCCTGTCGCTCAACGGCACCATCCCCACCCTGACTTACGACGGACACGACTACCACAACATCGCCGTCAACGGCTCTTATGCCGACCACCACATCAAGGGTTGGGCACAGGTGGACGACGAGTGGCTGCGCGGACATCTTGAGGCCGACATGCAGGCGACATCGCTGCAGGATGCCTCGGGCATCGTCAGTCTGCGCGACCTACACCTCTCGCAAAAAGACCTTGACGTCAACTATGTGCGCCTGGAGTCTGGACGCGAGGACAACCGCCACTTCATCCGCGTCAACAGCGACTTCCTGCACGCCGTCGTCAGGGGCGACTTCGACCACACTACGCTGGCGCAGAGCTTTGCCAACATCGTGGGCTCGCGACTCCCCACCCTTCCCGGTCTGCCGCCGCTCACCAGGAACACGCGCAACAACTTCGCGTTTGACGTGACTCTGGCAGAAACATCGTGGCTGAAGAAGCTATTCAACGTGGACCTCGACATCGACGAGCCGCTCACGCTCATGGGTAGCGTCAACGATGCCAGCCACCACCTGACCATCGAGGCCGACCTACCCGCCTTCACCTATAACAACGGGCGCTACGAGGGTGCCCACCTGAGCGTCTATACGCCGTCGGACACGCTCTTTGCCAAAGCCGCCATCACCAAGCGCATGGATAAGGGCAACCCCTTCACGCTGCTGGTCGATGCCAACGCCGCTAACAACAACCTGACGTCGACGCTGCATTTCGACAACCACAGCACCACGCTGCCCATGAGCGGGCGGCTCAACGCCGTCGCCCATCTGGGACTGAACCCACGCAACAAGCCCGAGGCGCACGTCATGATACAGCCGTCGCCCCTCTCCGTCAACGGCGAGCAATGGCAGATTGATGAGTCCGACATCGTCTTTTCCGACAACCACCTACGCATGAACCGCTTCTCCATACGCAAGGACGACCAGTACATCAACGTCAGCGGAACAGCCTCGGGGAATGCCAACGACTCGCTCTTCATCGACCTGAACCAGGCCGAGGTAGCCTATATCCTTAACATCGTCGACTTCCACGCCGTTGACTTCAGCGGCGAGGCTACGGGACGCGTCAGCCTGTCGTCGGTGTTCGACAACCCGCAGATGCACGCCGACCTCACCGTCGATCACTTCAAGTTCGAGAACGGACGCATGGGTGTGCTGACGGCAGCCGTTGACCTGAACCAGCGACAGAAGCAGATTGACATCCACGCCGTTGCCGACGACGGCCCCGACGCCCAGACGCTCATCGACGGCTATGTGTCGCCCGAGCGCAGCTTTATCGACCTCAGCATCCGGGGACGCGGTACGCACATCGACTTCCTGCAGTCGTTCACCGACTCGTTCCTGAAGGACATCAGCGGACACGCCCGTGGCGACCTGCGTCTGCACGGTCCGCTGTCGACGATGCAGCTGACGGGTATGCTCGTGGTCGACGGACAGGCCACCGTCAAGCCCCTCGGCACCACCTACACGCTGCGCAACGATACCGTCCGTCTGGTCACCGACGACATCCTGCTACAGAACATCCCTATTTACGACAAGTACGACAATGTGGCCATCCTCGACGGCGGCATACACCACAAGCACCTGACCAGCCTCACCTTCGATCTCGGCGTTCACACCGACCTGCTGCTGGGCTACGACTTCAAGGACTTCGGCGAGGATACGTTCTACGGCACCGTCTTCGCGGCCGGCGACGTAGCGCTTCAGGGCCGTCCCGGGCGCGTCACCATCGACTGCGACGTGACCCCGCTGCAGGGTAGCGTCTTCACCTACAACATCGCCTCGCCCGACGCCATCAGCAACCAGGAGTTCATCACGTGGAGAAGCCGGAGGGACACAGCGACCAACGCACAGGGCAACGAGGACGGACAACGGGCCGACAACGCCTCACCGACCCCGTCGTCGCGCACCGACATCTACCTGAACCTCAACATCTTCGCCTCGCCCGAAGCCACCATGCGCCTGCTCATGGACGCCAGCACGGGCGACTACATCACCCTGAACGGCACCGGCGCGCTGCGCGCCACCTATTATAATAAGGGCACCTTCCAGATGTTCGGCACCTACACCGTTGATCACGGCACCTACGGCATCACCATCCAGAACATCATCAAGAAGAACTTCACGTTCAACCCGGGCGGCACCATCGTCTTCGGTGGCGACCCCTACGACGCCGCCCTGCAGCTGCAGGCCACCTATCCCGTGCCCGCCGTCTCGCTGTCGGACCTCAGCATCGGCAACACCTTCTCGTCGAACACCATTCGCGTCAACTGTCTCATGAACATCACGGGACAGCCCAACCAGCCGCGTGTTGACTTCGACCTCGAGATGCCCACCGTCAATGCCGACGAGCAGCAGATGGTGCGCTCGGTCATCAACGGCGAGCAGGAGATGAACCAGCAGGTGCTCTACCTGCTCTCCATCGGCCGTTTCTATCAGCAGGGGCAGAACAACGAGCAGACGGCACAGGACCAGACGACGCTCGCCATGCAGTCGCTGCTCTCGGGCACCATCTCCAGTCAGCTGAACAACGTCATCTCGTCGGTCATCAAGAACGACGACTGGAACTTCGGCGCCAACATCTCGACCGGCACCGAGGGCTGGAACAATGCCGAGTACGAGGGCATCTTCAACGGACGTATGCTCAACAACCGCCTGCTCATCAACGGACAGTTCGGCTACCGCGACAACGCCACGCAGGCCACACCGTCGTTCATCGGCGACTTCGACATACGCTACCTGCTCTACCCCAGCGGCAACCTCGCCCTGAAGGTCTATAACCAGACCAACGACCGCTACTTCACCCGCTCGTCGCTGAACACACAGGGCATCGGTCTCATCATGAAGAAAGACTTCGGCCGACTGAACGAACTGTTTCGCAAACGTTAACGTTTTTTCTTTCTGCGTTTCGCTTGGCTGTGTCGGAAAATAGTTGTACTTTTGTAGGCGTAAAGGAAAACATTCATAAAACAAAATCTCTTTAACAATGAAACCACTAAACAAGCAATTTGCTCCTAAGAGTGTGATGCCCGAGAAGGTCATCCAGTTCGGCGAGGGAAACTTCCTCCGCGCATTCGTTGATTGGATTATCTGGAACATGGACCAGAAGACCGACTTCAACGGATCGGTCGTCGTCGTACAGCCCATCGAGCGCGGCATGGTAGACTGGCTCAACGGCCAGGACT
>CAZLPO010000139.1:0-5443 GCA_964561385.1 uncultured Prevotella sp. | reverse complement strand
TGAGGGGGTAGTGTCAATTGCGACGTGGGAGTTCGAGTCTCCTCCTCTTCACAAAAAGTGGAATTTTCGTGCAAGTCGAGTGCAGAAAATCGGCATTTTATGCCGAGGAGCCGCCGAAAATATTGATTGTTCGAAGAACAAGCGGAAATAGCTCAGTTGGTAGAGCACAACCTTGCCAAGGTTGGGGTCGCGGGTCCGAGTCCCGTTTTCCGCTCTTTTTTTTGTATTTTTAGGAAAACATCCCATTCTAATGAATTTATATTTGAGATATTTTGACAAGGAGACACTTGTCACTTCTGTAGACGAAGCTATTGCATTTCTTGCTGATATCGATGAAATAGGCATGAATCCGGTTTTGGAGGCCGATATCCGTGAGTATGTTGCTAGCGATGTGTTCTATCCCAAGCGCTATAAGATCCGTCCCCGCGTATATTTCATCATTATCAAGACCGAGGCCGCTACGATGCTGGACTTCAAGGAGAAGAAGGCCGTGCGCCCAGCTGCTGCTTTCGGTGGTGAGAAGGAGCGTGGCGTGTCGCCTGCCATCATGAAGCTCAACGAGGAGAAGTTCGGCTGGTACGAGTGTACGATGGACTTCAAGCGTGTGTTGCTGGTTCCTGGAACAGGTAAGTTCCAGTATCGCGACACCCATTTTGTCGTGCGCCTGAAGGGCTATTCGGGCATCGACTGCTACAACCGCATTGTGGAGCACTTGCGCGAGCGTGTTGACGAGCGCAGCCAGTTCCCCTCTGCCAAGGGTAAGAACTTCCATTTCACTTATTTGGGAATGGCCAAATAGTCATCAAACCGTCTGCAGCTATGAATAAGGTGATGCTGATAGGCAATGTCGGAGCCGAGCCTGAGGTGCGGTATGTTGATCAGGGCGTTGCCGTAGCGCGTATCTCGTTGGCTACCTCGGAACGCGGCTATACCCTGCAGAACGGCACGCAGGTCCCTGACCGTACTGATTGGCACACGGTCATTCTGTGGAAGAAGCTGGCCGAGATTGTCGAGAAGTATGTGCATAAGGGTGACAAGCTTTATATTGAAGGTCGTCTGCGTTACAATGCCTACGATGACAAAAAGGGTCAGCGCCGTTACCAGACCGAGATTTGGGCTGAGAACATGGAAATGCTGACTCCTAAAGCTACGACAAATTCCGATGGACTTTCTGCAGATTCTCAATGAGGTTCAGTTGACGGCCCCCACGCTTGGTGCAGCCATAGCGGGCATCATGGCCTGTCTGTTGCTGTTTGCCTCGGGCTTTGCCTCGGGGTCTGAGATTGCCTTCTTCTCGCTGTCGCCTACCGACCTGAACGAGTTGGAGGAGAGCAGCGATGACACCGACCGTCTGATCATGACCCTGCGCAACGATTCCGAGCGCACGCTGGCCACTATCCTGATTACGAACAATCTGGTGAACGTCACCATCATCATGCTGTGCAATTATTTCTTTGCACATACGGTCGACTTTGGTGCGGCCTATTGGGTGCAGTTCCTCTGCATCACGGTGTTGCTGACGTTCTTGTTGCTGCTTTTCGGCGAGATCATGCCGAAGGTCTATTCCGGACAGCATGCCCTGTCTTTCTGCCGCCATACCGCCCATACCATCTCGGTCCTGAATCGGCTGTTCCGTCCGCTGGCCAACATCCTGATCCGCTCGGGTGTGCTGGCAGGCAAGGTTGTGCAGCGCGAGAACCATGTGCTCAGCGTCGATGACCTGGAGCAGGCCTTGGAGCTGACCGACAAGGAGGGACTGAAGGACGAGCAGAACATGCTCGAGGGTATTGTGCGCTTCGGCGACGAGACGGCCAAGGAGATCATGACCAGCCGTCAGGATGTGGTCGATCTCGATTTCCGCTCGTCCTATGCTGAGGTTCTGCGGTGTGTCATTGACAACAACTACTCGCGCATTCCAGTCTATCAGGACACGGTTGACCATATCCGCGGCATCCTGTATATCAAGGACTTGCTGCCCCACCTGACCAAGCCCGACACGTTCCGTTGGCAGTCGCTCATCCGTCCGCCCTACTTTGTACCTGAGACCAAGAAGATCGACGACCTGCTGCGCGACTTCCAGGAGAACAAGGTGCACATTGCCATTGTGGTCGATGAGTTTGGCGGCACCAGCGGCATTGTGACCATGGAGGACATCCTTGAGGAGATTGTCGGCGAGATCAACGATGAATACGATGAGGAGGAGAAGAACTACGTGCGCCTGAATGCCAATACCTATATCTTCGAGGGTAAGACGTTATTGGCCGACCTCTACAAGATCCTGTCTATCGACGACGAGACGTTTGCCAACGTCGAGGGCGATGCCGACACCATTGCGGGACTGCTGCTCGAGATCAAGGGCGACTTTCCTGAACTGCACGAGCACATTGACTATGCCAACTTCACTTTTGAGATTCTGGAAGTGGAGGAGCACCGCATTGCCAAAGTGAAGATTGTCGTCCACGACACCGCGGACACTGACTCACCAGCCTAAGTCGCTGAGGCCCACGGCCTCATACCACGACGTGTTCCTGATGGCCTTATTGTAGTTGTCGTCGGTCTCTTTGGCGGGGTCCTGCGGCACGTACATGCTGACGCCGCCGTAGCCCTCTTCCGTCATGGTGAAGTCCTTGTAGTAGAGCGACCACATCCTGTTTGTCGCCCATCTCATAGCCATCTTCTTATACACCACCACCTGGTCGAGTGCCTGCTTCCACGTGCTGTAGGCCTCTGCCGTAGCATAGTGGCGCACGAAGTCGTTGGCATCCGGGAATCGCGGATTGACGTAGTAGTGTATCAGCCCCTCCAGGTTGGGGTAGGGCGTGGCGCCCAGCGTGTCGGCCATCGACAGCAGCACCTGGCGCGTGGCGGCGGCCAGCTGGTCCATGCCCTCGGTCTTGATGACCGACAGCGGCACGTACTTCACGGAGTCGATGACCTGCTCGTAGTAGCGGTTCACGACGGAGGTGTAGAACGTTGTCTTTTCGAACAGTGCCGGCACCACCGTGGTGTAGGGAGCGCCGACGTCAGGAATCTCGGCGGGCGAGCCGATGATGTAGTCGGCGACGTTGCGCAGCTCGTAGGCCGACTCCAGGCACTGGAAGTGGCAGCAGTCGGCGAAGATGAACCTCAGGTGGGGCAGCCGGCTCAGCACCTGTGCCAGTGTGTACATGTTCATCCAGTACTTGCCCGCCGATACCATCGTGTTGTTGCCCGTGTCGCCGCCGAAGGCCTTCCGCCTTCCCGTTTCCCTCGCGGCATTAGTCGTGATGGAGTCGCCTGGCAGCCAGCCCGAGGCGTGTCCCCAGAGCACCAGTCCGTAGTCGCTGTCAGCCGAGCGGTACTTGTTGAACGCATACCTCATGACGCCTTCCATCACCCGCGGGTCGCTGGTGTAGGGGTCTTCCTGGCTGATGTTCATGTCGGCCACCGACACCGAGTCGGTCAGCTTTCCGTCCTTGATTCTGGCCAGGTAGGGCAGCTCCTCCTTCTTGGCACGGTCCACATATACCAGCAGGCAGTCGTTTGTCGGATCGATGCTGGCAGCCATCATCTCACGCAGGTCGTAGAGCACGTTGTACGAAAGGTTGTTCTCGCCCGCCATATAGACCAGTACGGTCCGTTGCGGCATCCACGTTTCTTCTTCGTGATGCTTATGGCACGCCGTCAGCAGGAGTATTGCCGATATGTAAATCAATAAATTCCTTATCATCGTCAGATTTTTCTGCAAAGTTACGCTTTTTTGCTTAAATTGGTGTATCTTTGCATCCTAAAAATGACAAATAGAATGAAAAAATATGTGATAGCTGCCCTGACGGCGCTTTTTTGTTGTCTTCAGGTGCAGGCACAGACCGACGATAATCCCTACCTGGAGTGCGAGGACACCTGCACCCACGTCCACGGCATCGACCTCAGCCACTATCAGGGTCAGGTGTTCTGGGAGACGGTGGGCGAGAATACCAAGATGGCCTACGTCTATCTGAAGGCTACCGAAGGCGGCGACCGCATCGACTCCTATTTTGAACGTAACATTGAGCTGGCTCACCGCTACGGACTGAAGGTTGGCTCCTACCACTTCTTCCGTCCCAAGACGCCGCTCAGACGCCAGCTGGAGAACTTCAAGACCCAGTGTCTGCCGGGCGAGCAGGACCTGATTCCGATGATTGACGTCGAGAGCGACGGCGGCCTGCCCACCGATGTGTTCTGCGACTCGCTGATGACGTTCCTCAAGCTTGTGGAGGAGACCTATCGCCAGAAGCCATTGGTCTATACCTTCCGCAACTTCTACAACAAGCACCTGGTGGGCAAGATCGACGACTACAAGCTGATGATTGCCATGTACACGCAGGACGAGCCAGTGCTGGCCGACGAGCGCGACATCACCATGTGGCAGTACACCAGCAAGGGGCGCATCGTGGGCGTCAACGGCTATATTGACAAGTCGCGCTTCATGGGGCGTCATGGTCTGCGTGAGATACGGTATCGACATTAAAAAAATATAGATATATGATTATTAAGTGTCCTGAATGCGGCCACCAGGTCAGCGACCATGCTAAGACCTGCCCGTCGTGTGGTATTGATATTGCGGGTAAGGTGACCCGCTGTCCCGATTGTGGGGAGTTCATATTCAAGGAGCAGGCCGAGTGCCCCAACTGCCGTCGGCTCATTAACCCTGAGGCGCCGGCCGAGCCGTCCGAGATTCTGAAGAGCGACAAGGTGCCTCCCTTTGTGGCGCCACCCCGTCAGACGGCACCCGCACCAGCCAAGAAGGCCCCTAAGAAGACGGGAGCCATCGTCTTCGTCGTGGCTGTCGTCATCGCCCTCATCGTTGTCTTCGTCGGCATCTATTTCTACAAGACCCAGGAGCAGCAGAACGAGCTCCGCGCCTATGAGAACGCCATGATGAGCGACCAGCCCGCCGTGCTCCAGAACTTCCTCGACATGTACGTCGAGGCCCCTACCGCCCATCGCGACAGCATCAAGGCCCACCTGACGGCGTTGAAGCAGATTGACATTGACTGGGGCAACGCCCTGGCTTCGGGCTCGAAGGCCGAGCTGGAGAAGTACATGAAGCGCCATCCCAACAGCGTCCACAATGTCGAGGCGAAGCTGCAGATCGACTCGCTCGACTGGGTGGCAGCCTGTCGTATCGACACGCCCGACTCATACCAGGCTTACCTGAACGACCATTACGACGGTGCCCACTACGACGAGGCCATGACAGCCTTCGACCGTCGCAAGGAGGAGGAAGAGGCCAAGCGCCGCAAGGCCATCCAGGACTCTATCCAGCTGGCCGACTCGCTCCGCAGGGCTGCCGAGGAAGCTGCCCACACGACTATCGGCGGTGTCCTCCGCGACATCCTCGGCCAATAACCGTACCCCCTCTCGTCATAGCGTTCACCCCGCTTTTTCGGGGTTGAACAGCTGTGTTTCTGTCGGGATGCCT
>CAZLPO010000138.1:0-5530 GCA_964561385.1 uncultured Prevotella sp. | reverse complement strand
AGGTAGGTATCATTGGTACAGGATGGATAGCTGAAAAGGCTGCCATCACACTTAACGGATTGGACTGTTGTGAGGTTTTTGCCGTGGGCTCACGTTCTCGTGAGACAGCTCAAGCGTTTGCTACTAAGTGGAACGTTGCAAGGGCTTACGGGTCGTACTCTGATTTGATAGCTGACCACGAAGTGGATTTGGTGTATGTCGGCACGCCCCACTCGCATCATTTTGATGTTACTAAAGAGGCACTTTTAGCAGACAAACCATGTCTTGTGGAAAAGGCGTTTATGGCAAATGTCAGTCAGACAAAAGAGATTATTGACCTGGCTCATGAACGTAAGGTGTTCCTCGCCGAAGCCATCTGGACACGCTACCAGCCTGTTGTCGGTATCGTTCGTGATTTGATAAGAAGTGGACGTATCGGTCAACCACGTCTCGTCACGGCCACGCTCGGATACTCAATGGGCGACAAGCCCCGCATCATGCGACCTGACCTTTGTGGGGGTGCTCTACTTGACCTTGGTGTCTATGTGCTCAACTTCGTCCGTATGTTCTTTCCTGACAATATCATCAGCATTAACGGCTCATGTGTAAAGAGCTCAACCGGTGTAGACCTTACTAATACCATTACCCTCGTACTCTCCAACGGCATGCTCTGTAACCTCCAGTCCTCGGCACAGTGTGTCGGTCATAATATCGGTGTCATAACCGGGACCGTAGGCAATCTTGTCATTGATAATGTCAACAACCCACAATCGATTACGCTCTACGGTCATGACCATACCTATGTTGAGACCATCCGCGTGCCGCAACAGATTACTGGTTACGAGTATCAGTTTCTTGCTTGTCGGCAGGCGCTTGCAGAAGGATTGTTGGAACCTCGTGAGATGCCTCACGAAGAGACTCTTTACGTGATGCAGCTCATGGATGACCTTCGCCGAAAGTGGGGAGTCCGCTATCCTATGGACAAAGAATAGTAAAGACCTAATAACCAAATCTTAGTAAACAAAATGAAAGACTTTAATTATTATGCGCCGACCGAAGTCGTGTTTGGCGAACATGCTGAGGAGCAGGTTGCTGACCTCGTCAAGAAATATGGTGGTACCAAGGTTCTTGTGCACTTTGGCGGGCGGAGTGCTCTCAAGTCGGGACTGTTAGATTGCATCTGTGGGCTACTTACCAAAGGAGGTATCCCGTTTGTGAAGCTTGGCGGAGTGGTGCCAAACCCGCGTTTGTCTCTTGCCCGTCAGGGCATTGAACTCTGCCGTCGAGAAGGTGTCGACTTTGTTCTTGCCGTTGGTGGCGGTAGCGTCATCGACTCAGCGAAATGTATTGCTTATGGCGTCTGCATGGAAGGTGACGTGTGGGACCTCTATCTTGGAAAGGCCGAGCCCCAAACCATGCTTCCTGTTGCATCGGTACTCACGATTCCTGCTGCCGGCAGCGAGATGAGCGAGGCCAGTGTCATCACCAACGAGGATGGCGACGTAAAGCTCGGATATTCGAACAATCTTTCACGACCTAAGTTTGCCATCATGAATCCCCGTCGTACCTTCACCTTGCCTCCTTATCAGACGGCAGCAGGTGTCACAGACATGATGATGCACACAATGGAACGTTACTTCACCAAGGACGACGACATGGACCTCACCACAGACCTTGCCGAGGCCGTATTGCGACGCATGAAAAGTGCAGTCTTTGAAGTCCTCAGAAATCCAGAGGACTATCGTCACCGTGCCCAGATTATGTGGGGTGGCAGTGTTGCCCACTGGGGGCTGACTGGATGCGGCGTAAGTGACGATTGGGCCACACACCAGCTGGAGCACGAACTCAGTGGCATGTTTGACGTCACTCATGGTGCCGGACTTGCTGCCATCTGGCCGAGTTGGGCACGTTATGTCATGCATGAGAACTTGAGTCGCTTTGTCCGTTTTGCCGTCAATGTGATGGATGTTCCCAATGATTTCTCCGATCCTGAAGCTACTGCATTGAAGGGCATAGAGGCAATGGAACGTTTCTATCATGCCATTGGTATGCCCATCAACATCAAAGAACTAATTGGTCGCGAAATTTCTGACAATGAAATCAAGGAGATGACGCGAAAATGCAGCCGTAACTATAACGCCACCTGCGGATGCCTGAAGGTGTTATGTGCTCAGGATATGGAGAAGATTTATACGATGGCACGTGGCTAATATGTGTTAAATAACCTTATTTCCTTGGTCTGCTGATGAAAAATGATTACCTTTGGACTCTAATCTATAACGACACTATTTCAAAATTAAAAACCTTAATAGAGGAACTATGAGTAATTTACGCTTTGAGAAAGCCGTGATGACAAACCTTGAGGAGAGTCTCCGCCGCGAATTGCTCCGCACTAACCGTTCTGGTGCGTATAGTGCGTCTACGCTGGTAGACTGTAATACGCGAAAATACCACGGACTGTTGGTCGTTCCCGTGCCAGAGCTCGACGACGAGAACCATGTGCTCTTGTCGTCGCTCGACTGTACTGTGGTACAGCACGGGGCGGAATTCAATCTGGGCCTCCACAAGTATCAGGGCAACAATTTCAGTCCTAAGGGACACAAGTACATTCGCGAGTTCGATGCCACAAAGGTGCCGGCAACTACCTACCGCGTGGGTGGTGTCATCCTGAAACGCGAGACCATCTTCCAGGCATACGAGGACCGCATCCTTATCCGCTATACGCTGGAGGATGCCCATTCGGCTACGTTGCTGCGCTTCCGCCCGTTCCTGGCCTTCCGTTCGGTACGTCAGTTCACGCACGAGAACAACATAGCCAGCCGTGAGTATCAGACGGTGGAGAACGGTATCAAGACCTGTATGTATGCCGGCTATCCCGACCTGTACATGCAGTTTTCCAAAAAGAACGAGTTCATCTTCCAGCCCGATTGGTATCGTGGCATAGAGTATCCGAAGGAGCAGGAGCGCGGTTACGCCTCAAACGAGGACCTGTATGTGCCTGGCTACTTCGAGATGCCCATCAAGAAGGGTGAGTCCATCGTCTTCGCCGCCTCGACTAAGGACATCAAGACCTCGGGACTGAAGACGCTATTCCAGAAGGAGATTGACCTGCGTCTGTCACGCGACAGCTTCTACCATTGTCTGGTGGCTGCCGCCCATCAGTTCCATAACCGCAAGCCCAATGACGACCGCTATCTGCTGGCCGGATACCCATGGTTCAAGGCGCGCGCACGCGATACCTTTATTGCTCTGCCGGGCTTGACCCTTGCTATCGGCGAGCAGGATTACTTTGAATTGGTGATGAAGACGGCCGAGAAGGGTCTTCGTGAGTTCATGAAGGGCAAGCCGCTGTCGGTGAAGATCTATGAGATAGAGCAGCCGGATGTACCCCTGTGGGCAATCTGGGCTGTCCAGCAATATGTGAAGGATGCCGGCAAGGACAAGGGCTACAAGAAATACGGAAAGCTGGTGAGCGACATCGTCGACTACATCCTGAAGGACGGTCATCCCAACCTGCGTCTCGACGACAACGGCCTGCTCTTTGCCAACGGCCGTGACCATGCCATCACCTGGATGAACTCCACGGCTAACGGTCGTCCCGTCGTGCCGCGTTCTGGCTATATCGTTGAGTTCAACGCTCTGTGGTACAACGCCCTGAAGTTCTGTGCAGCCATGAAGGTCGACCAGGGTGACCAGAAGGGTGCCGAGAAACTGGAGAAGCTGGCCGCCACCACCAAGCAATCGTTCGTGGAGACGTTTGTCAACGAGTACGGCTATCTGCTGGACTATGTGGACGGCACGAACATGGACTGGTCGGTGCGTCCGAACATGATCTTCGCCGTGGCACTTGACTACTCACCGCTGACACAGCAGCAGATGAAGAGCGTCGTGGATATCTGTACGCGTGAACTGTTGACGCCTAAGGGACTGCGCTCGCTCTCACCGAAGAGTGGGGGATACAACCCCATCTACGTTGGCCCGCAGACACAACGTGACTATGCCTACCATCAAGGTACGGCGTGGCCTTGGCTCGGCGGCTTCTATATGGAGGCCTGCCTGAAACTCTACAAGCGCTCGCGCCTGTCGTTCATTGAGCGGCAGATGGTGGGCTACGAGGACGAAATGGACTATCATGCAATCGGTACCATCTCTGAGCTGTTCGACGGCAACCCGCCGTTCCATGGACGCGGTGCAATGGCCTTTGCCATGAACGTGGCTGAGATTCTGCGTACGCTGAAGCTCCTGGAGAAGTATTCGTATCAGAAATAAATAGGAGGAACGCTGTATGAAAGTATTAATGTTTGGATGGGAGTATCCTCCTCACGTGTTCGGTGGACTGGCCACCGCTAACTATGGAATCTCTGAAGGTCTGAAGGCTCAGGGTGATATTGAGACGGTGCTCTGTCTGCCGCACCCGTTTGGTGACGAGAGCCAGCACGCCTGCCGCATCGTTGCTATGAATGCCGTACCTATCGCCTATCGCGATGTGGACTACGACTATGTGAAGCAGCGTGTGGGCAACATCATGGACCCCGACTACTATTTTAAGCTCCGCGACCATATCTATGCCGACTTCAATTACATGAATGTCAACGATCTTGGCGCCATGGAGTTTGCCGGCGGTTATCCGGGCAACCTGCATGAAGAGATAAACAATTACTCGATTATTGCGGGTCAAGTGGCTCGTGCTGAGGAGTTTGATATTATTCATGCGCACGACTGGCTGACCTTCCCTGCCGGCATTCACGCCAAGCAGGTATCGGGCAAGCCGCTGTGTATTCATGTTCATGCTACCGACTTCGACCGCAGCCGTGGAAAGGTGAACCCCACCGTCTATGGCATAGAGAAGAACGGTATGGACTGGGCCGACTGCATCATGTGCGTCAGCGAACTGACCCGTCAGACGGTCATCCATCAATATCATCAGGACCCGCGCAAGTGCTTCACCGTTCACAACGCCGTGTATCCCTTGCCGCAGGAGTATCAGGACATTCCGCGTCCCGACCACACCGGTAAGGAGAAGGTGGTGACGTTCCTCGGACGTATCACCATGCAGAAGGGGCCCGAGTACTTTGTCGAGGCTGCTACGATGGTACTCCACCGTACACGTAACGTCCGCTTCTGTATGGCCGGCTCCGGCGACATGATGGATGCAATGATACAACTGGCAGCCGAACGTGGCATTGCTGACCGTTTCCACTTCCCGGGCTTCATGCGCGGCAAGCAGGTCTACGAGTGCCTGAAGGCATCGGATGTCTATGTCATGCCGTCAGTCTCCGAACCGTTCGGCATCTCGCCCCTGGAGGCCATGCAGTGCGGCACGCCTTCGATTATCTCGAAGCAGTCGGGCTGCGCCGAGATTTTGAACAACTGTATCAAGGTCGACTACTGGGACATCCACGCCCTGGCCGACGCCATCTATAGCATCTGTCACAACGAGTCGCTCTTCCAGTACCTCAAGGAGGAGGGTAAGCGCGAGGTTGACCAGATTACCTGGGAGAAGGTCGGACGCTGGATACGCACGCTCTACCGCAGGACCTTAGGCTGGGAA
>CAZLPO010000137.1:0-5569 GCA_964561385.1 uncultured Prevotella sp. | reverse complement strand
TAAAGGGGGCAACCATTGGTTCTTCTGCATGTTATGGTTGCACCAGCTTGACCGAAGTAGATTTATCTCAAGTTCAGTCTTTGGGTGATGAATCTTTTCTAGGTTGCTCAAATCTACGAACTATTGGTGATCTCTCGGCATTTGAGTCCATTGGCGATAAAACTTTTTCTGGCTGCAAAAACCTGGAGAGTGTTAATCTCAGTAATTGTAAGTCCATTGGAGCTCGTGCATTCTCTGGTTGTAGTAGTCTACAAGATGTTAGCCTGCCAAATGTGACAATCGTCGGTGACGATGCCTTCAAAGGCTGTACGGCTATGGAGACACTTAATCTCCCATTAGTTCAGACTATTGGCAATTATGCGTTTAATAATTGTTCCAGTCTTGATGCTCCTGTCATCACATCTACAGCCTTAACCAGCATTGGATATCGTGCATTCTCTACACCAGGCACCATCACACTGTTGGCAACTACGCCACCGACACTTGGCGGAAAATTACCTTTTAGTTCACTAATTGTAGTGCGCGTGCCTGATGAGGCATTGGCATCCTATCGTGCGGCTGACAAATGGAGTGACTTCAAAAGCCAAATTCTGGGTATCGGTTCTAATCTTGATTATGAAGTCAACGTGTCGGCATATGAAGACAAATCCACCCTCCATGTGGTCATTGGCGAGGAGAATCTTCCTTCTGTGGTTAGTCTGAAGGTTACTGGTAGTATCAATGGCTACGACATCATGGTGATGCGCAACAAGATGGACAATCTGCATTATCTTGACTTGTCCGATGCTAATATCGTTGCTAATGGCTATCAATACTACACAGGCTATCATACAGAAGACAACATCCTTGGCGATTATAGTTTCTATGGGCTTTGGAAGTTGATAAAAGTAATACTTCCAAAGAGTATTACAACTATTAACGACTATGCTTTTAACGGATGTAGTAATCTGAAGGAGGTCGTATTCCAAACTGGATTAAAGGAAATTGGCAATTCGGCATTCAAGGGCCTAAATAATCTGAAGGAAGTTGTGCTCCAAACTGGATTGGAGACAATTGATAATTCTGCTTTTTTAGAATGTAGTAACTTGAATGATGTTGTGTTCCCAACAGGATTGGAAACAATAGGCGATTCTGCCTTTTATGGATGTGGGGGCTTGAAAAAGATTGAACTGAAGTCTGGATTAAAAACCATTGGTAGTTATGCCTTTGGATGTGACTATGATATAAATGAGCGATATTTGGAAAACCCAGAAGATCCAGATTTCGTATATATTTTCCAACCTCGGGAAGAAGAGTTAATTTTTCCGGAAGGTGTTGAAACTATCGGTCAATATGCTTTCGGATATAACAAACAGCTAAAACGCGTGGCTTTACCATCTTCACTAAAAACGATGGGTACTGGAGTTTTTATGGGCTGTTATAAGCTAGAAAACATCAGCCTGCCGACCAGTTTGGGGAGCATTCCTGCTTCCGCATTCCAGTATTGCAGCAGACTGACGGATGTACGTATCCCCAGCTCAATAACAAGCATTGGCAATCAGGCATTCAGCGGCTGTACGAACCTCAACGATGTATATACCTATATTGTGGAGCCGACACCCATCAACATGAACACTTTCAGTACTTACATGACCGCAACGCTGCACGTCCCATCCACGAGTTACTATAACTACTGGTACGATACGGAGTGGAGCCAGTTCCGCGCGCTGGAGGAGTTCGACGCCATCTACGAGTCCTTCTACATCAACAACGACTTTACCATCAACGATGTACAGGGCATCATTCATGGCGGTGAAGGCGAAGAAGATCCAGATGCGGACCTGAATCCCGGCTCGGGACTGATCATCGAGACCAGCGAGAACAACCCGCAACTGCTCGACGAGGTGCATATCAAGGCGAAGGGCTCCGACGTGGCTTCGGTCATCACCGCCAGCAATATGGAGGCCAACAAGGTGTCCTTCGACATAGAGATTCAGGGCGGACGCTGGTATTTCCTGTCGTTCCCGTTCAACGTGAAGACGGCCAATGTGACGGCTCCAGGAGAATATACTTTCCGTGCATACGACCCCGAGGAGCGTGCAGAGGGCAATGTAGGCTGGCAGAATTGGGTAGGCGACCTGCTGTATGCCGGACAGGGCTACATCTTCCATTGCGCCAAGAGCGGCACGCTGTCGCTCTGCGTGGAGAAGGAAGATATGGACTGGGATGCTGAGGACCGTCCGCAGGCGCTGGCATCGGCCCCTGCAGCCAACCAACAGGATGCCTCGTGGAACTTCTTAGGTAATCCACAGACCAGCTATGTTGACATCGACCAAACGGGCTACACACAGCCCATCACCGTGTGGAACGGTTCGGCTTACGAGGCTGTACGTCCTGGCGACGACACGTATGCGCTGGCTCCTTTCGAGGCCTTCTTCGTACAGAAGCCCGACAACCAGAGCGAGATAGACTTCCCTGCCAATGGGCGCATGACAGAGAAACAGTGGAACGAGGCCAAGCAGACAAAGGCGGCTGCACGCCGTGAACGTGGTGCCAACGTGACACGACAGCTGGTGAACCTGACACTGACCGACGGAACAAACGAGGACAAGACACGCGTGGTGTTCAACGTACAGACGTCGAAGGACTACGAGATGGCCTGCGATGCCGCCAAGTTCCTGTCGGCCGACAAGGTGCCGCAGCTCTATACGCTGGACCAGCAGCAGACACGCTACGCCATTAACGAACGTCCGCTGGGTGAGGTACAGCTGGGTTACGTGGCAACGGCCGACGGCGAGCTGACCATCAAGGCTATGCGCATGGACCAGCCCGTGATGCTGCGCGACAACGCGCTGAAGATAACCCACGACCTGAGTCTTGGCGACTACACGTTCAGCACGTCAGCCGGCACGTTCAACGACCGCTTCATGCTGGTGCTGAACGGCGACGTGACGGGCATTGGCCAGCTTCGTCAGCAGACGGGCGTCAGCGTGACTGCTGAAGAGGGCGGCCTCTACTTCATGGGCATCACTGACCAAAGCGTCAATGTCTATTCGCTGAGCGGCACGCTGCTGGCCTCGAACGTATCGGGCGGCATGCTGTCGCTGCCCAAGGCTGCCTACATTGTGAAGGTGGGCAACGTAACGACTAAAGTGCTTGTGAGATGACAAAGACCATGAATGTCCGACTATACTGGCTTACGATACTCCTGTCCGTGCTTGGCACGGCAGGGGTACGGGGCCAGGAGCATAACCCCGACAACCCACCGGAGCCGATGACGCGCTACAAGGTGACAGTGAGTGTCGAGCCGGCCGAGGCTGGCTATGTCTCTGGAGGCGGCAAGTACTATGCCAGTCAGCAGGTGAGCATCAGCACCTCGGCACGCAACAACTACCAGTTTCTCTACTGGAAGAAGGACGGCGTGCAAACCAACGACCCTATGTCGTTCAAGTTCACGATGGGTAGCGACAAGGTGAGCTATGTGGCTGTTTATGAATACAACCCTGCCAATCCGCAGGAGCCCACAGCGCCCAATATGTTCCGCCTGTATCTAGAGACTGACGCAGAGGGCAGCTGTACGTTCAACCGCACGAGCGGACAGAAACAGAAAGCCGACCAGTATGTAACCGTAGCCGTGCAGAACATCACGCCGGGCTATGTGTTCCAGGGGTGGTTTGCTGAAGGGCAGAAGGTGAGTAGCAACACCTCGTTCAACTACCTGATGCCCTACAACGACGTGACGCTGACGGCAAGTCTGGTCTATAACCCGGCGAACCCTGGAGACCCTGACTCGAGCGGTGAGCAGCAGAGCATTGACAACGGACGGCTCGGCGATGTGAACGACGACGGTTCAGTCAACATCTCGGATGCGGTGATGCTCATCAACCACTATCTGAATGGCACGACGGGTGAGCTGTCCTTCAGCCTGGCAGATGTCAATAAGGACGGCGTCGTCAACGTGAGCGATGCCGTGGAGATTGTGAACCGCTACTTGAATAACCAGTAAACATGAAAAAGACCATGAAACGGAATTATATAACGCCAAGAATCGAAGACATCGCCGTCACAGAACAGGACTTGATATGTAGTTCGCTGAAAAAGAGTGAAGACGATGCAGACAGCAACTATGACGTGTTGTCGCGACCTCAGTACAACGACAACGACTGGGACAACCTCGAGGACGAGGAGTTCTGACAGACAGCCGGCAGTTCCCACGAAAGGAGCTGCCGGTTCTGATTAGTACGGAGGAAACTGAGAGAAAGTACGGAGCAAACTGGGAGAAAGTACGGAGCAAACTGGGAGAAAGTACGGAGGAAACTGGATGTTCCCACGGTGGGAACATTCAGTCCGCTCGGAGCAGAACGGCGGTCCGCTCGGAGCGGACTGGCAGCGCGCTTGCTTCAGTCCTCGTAGGTGCGGGGGTACGGGGTGCGAGAATAGTAAAAGACGATACAGCGGGAAAATATCAATTATCGCGCCGAAATGAGCATATAGTTGCGAAAAAAATCGTAACTTTGCACGCAAAAAGGAATAGATGATGAAAATTCTTATCACTGGGGCGAGCGGTTTTATCGGCTCGTTCATCGTAGAAGAGGCGCTGCGCCGCGGCTTTGAGACGTGGGCGGCCGTACGCAGAAGCAGTTCGCGTGCGTATCTGCAGGACGAGCGCATACACTTCATTGAACTGAACCTGTCATCGAAGGAGCAGCTGGTGGAGCAGTTGCGCGACGCTGAGTTCGACTATGTGGTGCATGCCGCAGGGGTGACGAAGTGTCTGAACAAGCAGGACTTTTGGCGCGTCAACACGGAGGGTACGAAGAACCTGGTTGGTGCGCTGCTGGAGGTGGGGATGCCGCTGAAGCGCTTTGTCTTCGTCAGCTCGCTCAGCGTCTTCGGCGCCATCCGTGAGCAGCAGCCCTACGAGGAGATACGCGAGGACGACGTGCCGCAGCCGAATACGGAGTACGGACGCAGCAAGCTGGCGGCGGAGCGGTTTTTTGAAAGTGAAGAGTTCCCTTACGTCATCCTGCGCCCCACGGGTGTCTATGGCCCACGCGAGAAGGACTACTTCCTCATGGCGAAGAGCATCAAGCAACACAGCGACTTCGCGGTGGGCTTCAAGCGTCAGGACATCACCTTCGTCTATGTGAGCGACGTGGTGCAGGCCGTGTTCCTGGCCTTGGAGAAGGGACAGACGGGCCGTAAGTACTTCCTCAGCGACGGTGAGGTGTACCAGTCGACGACGTTCAGCGATCTCATTCACGAGGAGCTGGGGCGTCCCTGGTGGATTCGCATCACCGCGCCGGTATGGGTGCTGCGCGTGGTGACGTTCTTCGGCGAGTATGTGGGGCGGATGACGGGCAAGGTGACGGCCCTGAACCGCGACAAGTACCACATACTGCGGCAGCGCAACTGGCGTTGCGACATAGAGCCGGCACGCCGCGAACTGGGCTACCAGCCGCAGGTGCAGCTGAAGGAGGGTGTGCACAAGACGATTCAGTGGTATCTGGAAAACAAGTGGCTGTAGTGAAGGCGATAAGATATCTGTTTGAACTGAAGGCAAAGCCCGTCAAGGGTCTGCTGGCCTTCG
>CAZLPO010000136.1:0-5593 GCA_964561385.1 uncultured Prevotella sp. | reverse complement strand
GGGAACACGGGCTGGCGCACGTCGTCGCCTGGCTTCCACTTGCCAAAATACTTGTCGATGATGGCGATGGTCTTATCCATATCGAAGTCACCAGCCATGCAGACGGCCACGTTGTTGGGCACATACCATTTCTTGAAGTAGTTCTTGATATTGGTGATGGACGGGTTCTTCAGGTGCTCCTGCGTACCGATGGTCGTCTGCGTACCATAGGGATGCGTCGGCGTGAGCTTCTCGCCCAGCGCCTTCCACACCTTGTCGCCGTCGTCCGTCAGGTAGATGTTATACTCCTCATAGACGGCCTCCAGCTCCGTGTGGAAACCACGGATCACCATGTTCTGAAAGCGGTCGCCCTGTATCTTCGCCCAGTTCTCAATCTCGTTCGAGGGAATGTCCTCCGTATAACAGGTGACATCGTTCGAGGTGAAGGCGTTGGTACCTTCGGCACCGATGGCCGCCATCAGCTTGTCGTACTCGTTGGGAATGAAGTACTGGGCAGCCACCTGCGAGATACTGTCAATCTCGTGGTACTTCTGCCTGCGAGCCTCAGGGTCCTTCAGCTGTCGGTACTCCTCGTAGCACTGCTCTATCTGGTCGAGCAGCGGGGCCTCGGCAGCCACGTTGTTCGCACCGAAATGCGTGGTGCCCTTGAACATCAGGTGTTCCAGGTAGTGGGCCAGTCCCGTGGTCTCTGCAGGGTCGTTCTTCGAACCCGTGCGCACGGCGATGTAGGTCTGTATGCGCGGCTTCTCGGCATTGACCGACAGATAGACCTTCAGTCCGTTGTCCAGGGTGTAAATGCGGGTACGCATCAAGTCGCCTGGAACCTCCGAATATTTATACTCCTTCGCCTGCGCGCCCATCCCGAGCATCATGCAGGCAACAGCTATATACAGTTTAATTCTCATAGTCTATTTCGTGATCCAGTTTACTCAGGAAGTCATCAAGCACCTCTTGCTCCACATCGCCCATTGCGAACTCCTTCTCGGCATCCTTGCGGATTTCGGCAATCCATGCACGGCGTGCTCGCACATAGTCCTCGCGGATGCGCTCGCAGGCTGCAGCGTCAAGCTCCTCCAGGTGGTAGTAGTCCAGTATCAGCTGGTAGCTCCATGCCCAGCGGTAGTCGCTGTAGTGGTCGTTGATGTCGGCAAAGCGGTCGAGCACCTGCTGTATGTTGTCGACGACGCCCTCCTTGATGTCGTCGACCAACCGCTGCTCCTCGCTCATGGGCAGCAGCAGTCCTGAGAGGTCGGTCCAGGGCCCCTTGCCCACCTCCGAGTTGGGCATGCCGAAGAAGCCCTCCTTCTGGGCACGCTTCAGCACGGCTCCCATATAGATGCGCAGGGCTATGTCGTAGTACTTCAGTCCCTTGCGCAGACTGGAGGCATTGATGACATACTCGTGGAAGTTATAGGTGGTCACGTTGTCGCCCGAGGCATCGCGCAGGGCCTTCAGGATTTTGATGCCCTGCAGGATCTCGCCCACGGTGAACGGGCTGAGCCAGTCGAAGTTGATGATTGACTTGCGCGACTGATGTGAGCGCTTGTCACGCTTCGGCCACTTCTTGATGTCACGGTACAGGCCGACGGTCGTGATGTTACGTCCTGGCGACAGATACATGGTATCACCGTAGGCTATGAGGTAGCTGAACGGCAGACAGCGCGTGTCAGGGTGGTGCATCAGCTTACCGAAACAGACTGAGAAGGCGCCGATGGTGGCAGGCATGAGGATGTACGAGCCTGACGCCGTCTTCGTGCCGCGCTCCAGCGTTCCCCAGTGCAGCGGTCCCATCTTATAAGCGTGGTTCGAGAAGTTGGTGTTCGAGCCGGCATTGTAGAACGAGAACTCGCCGCCGATGAGCAGGCTCGACTTGTGGTGACTGGCACAGAACGGTCCGCAGAAGGCGGCGCAGGCCTCGCCGTTGGCCATGAACGAGTTGGCGAAGAAGAGCGACGCCTCGGCCGTGAAGCCGTTGGTAATCTGGCAGGCCTCACCCACGAAGCAGTCCTGCATCTTCACGGAGTTGTTGATGGAGCAGCCGTCGCAGATGATGGAGTTCTCGCAGATGACACCCGTGCCGATGAACACCGGTGCGTCCATCGACGACATCACCGTACACTCCGACAGGCGTGCGGCTCCGCTGATCTCGCAGTAGCCCTTGATGACGGTATTGGTGATGTCCTTGGCATTGACAATCTTCACGTTGTTGCCAATGAGTCCGCGCTCTGGACGGCTCACGCGCAGCTCGTCCTCGATGAGCTGCATCAGAATCTGCTTCAGTTCCTTGTCCTGGCTGTACTTCACCATGAAGGCGGCCAGCTGCGAGTTCAGTTCGCGGAAGATGGTGACGTTGCCGTCGCCCATCTCGTTCAGCACCGAGATGACCGAGCCCTCGCCGTATGTGGCGTCGTCGGTGGTCTCCAGGGTGCATATATTAGATATGTAGCAGTCGTTACCGATGGTGTAGTTGTTGATGTAGTTGCCCACCTTCTCAATGAGGCAGTCGTCGCCCACGGTAACGTTGCGCAGCGTGGCATCGTTGATGCCCGAGTGCTTGAAGAACCCCTTTGCCACCTCCACCTGCTTGTGGAACTCGCCCAGGCGGATGTCGCCGTAGAACATCACACGGTGGAAGTTGTATGGACGGAAGTCCTCTGCCACCATCACACGCTGCCAGTCCTCAGCCCAGCACACATTATTCTCAAGGACGTTGATCTCGTCAGTCGTCAAATGTCTGTATTCTGCCATACATTAAAGTATTACGCGTTATATAGGCCACAAAGATACGAAAAGTAGAGAGAAGAACAAAAAAAAATGGGGGAAAACTTGCATTTTCCCGTCACTTTTTATACTTTTGCACGGTCAAACTATCTAACGAATAACAGATAATCTATGAGACTCATTATTGAACCCGACTATCAGAAGATGTCGCAATGGGCGGCCGAACACGTCATCCGCCGCATCAACGAGGCTAAGCCCACAGCCGAGAAGCCTTTTGTACTTGGACTCCCCACCGGCTCGTCGCCCGAGGGCATGTATGCCTGCCTGGTGAAGGCCAACAAGGAGGGCCGCGTGTCGTTCAAGAACGTGCTGACGTTCAACATGGACGAGTACGTGGGACTGCCCGAGAGCCATCCCGAGTCCTACCACTCGTTCATGGCCCGCAACCTCTTCGACCACATTGACTGCCCCAAGGAGAACATCCATATCCTCAACGGCAACGCCGAGGACCTTGAGGCCGAGTGCGCACACTATGAGGAGATGATTCAGGAGGCAGGCGGCATCGACCTGTTCCTCGGCGGCATCGGCCCCGACGGCCACATCGCCTTCAACGAGCCCTACAGCTCGCTGCAGAGCCGCACGCGTGTAAAAACGCTGACCACCGACACCATCATTGCCAACTCACGCTTCTTCGACAACGACGTCAACAAGGTGCCCAAGCTGGCACTCACCGTCGGCGTAGGCACCGTCATGGATGCTCGCGAGGTGATGATCCTGGTCAACGGCCACCACAAGGCACGCGCCCTGAAGGCCGCTGTCGAGGGAGCCGTCTGCCACGAGTGGACCATCAGCGCCCTGCAGCAGCACCGCCACGGCATCATCGTTGCCGACGAGGCTGCCACCGATGAACTGAAGCACGGCACCTACAAGTACTTCAAGGACATCGAGAAGGCTAATCTTCTGTAATCGGATACAGGAAATCATTGTAAGGGTACTTCTGCACATGGAGTTCCCTTACTTTTTTATAGAGGACATTGCGCAACTCGTCAATGTTCTCTTTCTTTTTGGCCGAGATGAACAGGCAGTCGCTACACGTACCTCCGTACCCCCGTACCCCCGTACCTCCGAGCTTCGCCATCCATGTCTGCTCAAGCTCTTCCAGCGACACGTTTTCGCGCGTAGGCTCCGTCAGGTCGTCCTCGTCCTGCGGCGTCCATGTGTAGGCGTCAATCTTGTTGAAGACCATCAGCGATGGCGTGTCAGCACAGCCCAGGTCGGCCAGTGTCTTCTCCACCACACGTATCTGCTCCTCGAAGTCAGGATGCGAGATGTCCACCACGTGCACCAGCAGGTCGGCCTCGCGCACCTCGTCGAGCGTCGACTTGAACGAATCGACCAGGTCGGTAGGCAGCTTGCGGATGAAGCCCACGGTGTCGGCCAGCAGGAACGGCAGGTTGTCGATGGCCATCTTGCGCACCGTCGTATCGAGCGTTGCAAACAGCTTGTTCTCGGCAAAGACCTCACTCTTCGACAGCAGGTTCATCATCGTCGACTTGCCCACGTTCGTGTAGCCCACCAGCGCCACACGGATCAGGCGTCCGCGATTCTTGCGCTGTGTCGTCTTCTGACGGTCAATCTCCTCCAAGCGCTGTTTCAGCAACGTGATGCGGTGCAGGATGATGCGGCGGTCCATCTCCAGCTGCGTCTCACCAGGACCACGCAGACCCACACTGCCCTTGCCGCCGCCGCTGCCCGAGCCGCCGCCCTGACGCTCCAGGTGCGTCCACAGACGCTGCAGTCGCGGCAGCATGTAGCGGTGCTGCGCCAGCTCCACCTGCGTCTTCGCCTCGGCCGTCTGCGCACGCATGGCAAAGATGTCGAGAATCAGCGACGTGCGGTCCAGTATCTTCACCTTCAGTTCCTTCTCGATATTCCTGATCTGCTTCGCGCTCAGTTCGTCGTCGAAAATAACCATGCCTACCGGCTGCGGAGCTTTCGAGTCGTCGAGCAGTCCCTGTGCGAACAGCGAGGCATCCTGCTGGTCCAGCCATTCGTCGTAGGCGTCCTGACATTGCTTGATGTATTGGCGTATCTCCTCCAGCTTACCGCTGCCCACATAGGTCACCTGGCTCGGTCCACCCACGCGCTGCGTGAACCGCTTGACGACCACGGCACCGGCCGTCTCCGCCAGGAACGCCAGCTCGTCCAGATACTCGTTGGTACGCGCCTCGTTCTGTTCCTTCGTTATCAGGCCGACGAGCACCGCCGTCTCAGCCTTCGCTTCTGATATCACAAATTCCTTCATGCTTCTTCGTTGCGTTTATCGCCGCTTACGTGCACGCCGCGGCTAATCGTTGGCAAAGGTACAAAAAAAACAGATGCCCACCAAGCCTTTTCCCAGTTTGTTTCTGATTTATTTCAAATGTTAAAATCGCGCCCGCGCGCGCCGCGCCACTCGGCTCCGAGCGGACCGGCTCTCTGCTCCGAGCGGAGAGGCAGTGCGCTCCGAACGGACCGAGAAGGTGCCATCAGGTATCGCCAATGACATGATGCCTCGAGACAGAGCGCGGCGCCGCGGCACCGCGGCAGCGCGGCATTTGGGGAAATGGTGCCGCGGCAAGTGAGACTAATAGTTATATATAATTATTATATATTATAATATATAATAATTTAAAAACCGAGATTAATCCCGTTATTTCTATACTGTCGTGAAGTCCCAATGAGAACATTCGAAAATGTCAAATGCCGCGGTGCCGCGGTGCCGCGCCGCCGCGCATTGGCTACTCCTTCAGCGAATAGGTGATGGTAGTGACGACGCGGAGCTTCTTGATGTAAGGGGTGTTCTGGTCGCGGTCCTCTATCTCGAACTGTC
>CAZLPO010000135.1:0-5685 GCA_964561385.1 uncultured Prevotella sp. | reverse complement strand
CGGCTTCGAGGTGAAGGACACCAAGGACGGTGTCACCTGGAAACTGAATAAATAGGTATTTCACAGCATCGTGCCGCTGATGCGCACGGGGCTGTTCATATAGTTTTCCTTGGCGACTATCTCCAACCGGTCGCCAAGGAATTTTATTTTCAGC
Source organism: uncultured Prevotella sp. (assembly GCA_964561385.1). Classification (GTDB taxonomy): domain Bacteria; phylum Bacteroidota; class Bacteroidia; order Bacteroidales; family Bacteroidaceae; genus Prevotella. The sequence goes on along the minus strand of CAZLPO010000135.1, from coordinate 5,531 downwards.
AACACCGAACCCATCCAGTCGACGAAGTGCAGCTTCGCCTGCAGCTCGTCGTCCTGCCAGGCATAGCAGGCACCCACACGGAAGGGCGGACGGATGGGGTTGAAACGGCCAACCGTCTGGTAGCGGGCATCAAGGGGATAGAAGCTGACCTTCGACGTCTTCCAACGCTGATAGCCCATCTCCACCAGCCCCTTACGCTGGGCCGTGTCGGTAATCTCAATCAAACTGTCGGCCACAAAGTGCAGCTGCGACCACCCCAGTGGGTTCTTCTGCAGCTGGAACGTCTTGTCCTGATAGGGCTCGGGATCATTGCGACGGGGCTTGGGATTGAAGAGGACGGCATTCGTCTGTCCACCCTCTATCAGGGGTAGCGACCATACACGCTCTTTCAGCTGTTGCCAGCTGTCCGAGGGAGCCAGGGGCTGACGACTAATGCCGCGGAACAGCGTATTCCACACAAACGCCTGCTCGCGGGTGGTGTTGTTCATCGTACACTGCGTAATAACAACCACCACGTCTTGTTTGGGCACGACAATGATAAACTGCCCGTATGCGCCATTGGCCTGCATGGCCGTAGGATAGGCACTTGTCCACATCTGGTAGCCGTAGCCGCCATTGCTCGATTCAACATGTCTGGTCATCATCGCATCCACCCAGGCCGATGGTATCAGCTGTTGGTTCTGCCACTTGCCACGCTGCAACAGCAGCTGACCGAACTTCGCCAGCGACTCACTCTGCACATAGAGTCCCCAACCACCGGTGCTGATGCCCTCTGGGCTCAGCTCCCACTTCACCTCACGGATGTTCATCTTCGAGAACACACGCTGCTTCAGGTACTCCAGCACCGTCATGCCCGTCACCTTCTGCACAATAGCCGACAGCAGGTAGGTGACCATCGAGTCATATTGGAACAGCTTCCCTGGGGCGGCATTCATCGGGTGCGCCAGATAGTCGCGAACCCACTGACGGCTACGGTTACGTATCTTCTTATCGACGACAAAGCCCGACCGCATCGTCAGCAGGTCCTCAACGGTGATGCTCTTCAGGCGCCAGCTGACGATGTTGGGCAGCTTGTCGGGGAAGAACGACACGAGCTTATCCGTCAGCCGCAACTTCTTCTCGCTGATGGCGATGCCCACGGCGGCCGCCACAAACGTCTTCGAACACGAGAACTGAGTGTGCGGATAGTCGGCACGGAACGGAGCCGGATACATCTCGCCCACTACCTTGCCATGACGCATCACTATGCAGCTATGGATCTCCGTCTGAGGATAGGCCAGCAGCGAGTCGAAGAACGCGCTCACCTGACCTGACGGGATGCCCATGGCTTCTGGCGACGTGCGTGGCAGATCGTCTGTCTGTGCGCTGACCGCCAGCCACATACACGTCATCATGATGATTGTTATCAGTCGTCTCTTTATCATAGCGACTGCAAAAGTACGAAATAATTATCAATTATCAATTGTCAATTCTCAATTATTTCGTACCTTTGCACCCACGATGAAGAAGATACTGCTTATTAACGATGTCGTGGGTTACAGCCACGTGGGTATGGTAGCCATGATGCCCATCCTCACCTATCTGGGACACCCCACCTATAATCTGCCCACATCGCTCGTGTCCAACACGCTCGATTACGGCAAGTTCCACGTGCTCGACACTACGGACTACATGCGCGGTGTACTGCCCGTATGGAAAGACCTCGGCTTCTCGTTCGATGCCATCTGCACCGGACTCATGTTCAGCGAGGAACAGGCCAAGCTCGTGTCGGCCTACTGCACAGAACAGAGCCGACAACACACCACCATCTTCGTGGACCCCATCATGGGCGACGGGGGCCGACTCTACAACGGCATCACACAGCGCTCCGTCGAGCTCATGCGGCAGATGGTCAGCGTGGCCGACCTCACGTTCCCCAACTACACTGAGGCGTGCTACCTCACATCGACGCCCTATCGTGAGGAGGGCATGACATGGGACGAGGCACGGGAGATGCTCTGCCGGCTGCGAGACCTCGGCTGTCGCTCGGCTATCGTCACCAGCGCCCGTGTCGAGCATCAGAGCTGTGTCATCGGCTACAACCACTTCAATGGCGAGTTCTTCCGGCTCGACTACGACGAGATACCCGTGCTCATCCACGGCACCGGCGACATCTTCTCCGCCGTCCTCATCGGACACCTCCTGCGCGGCGAACCCCTGAAGCAGAGCACACGAACGGCGATGGATGTCGTCAGCCGACTCATCGACCGCAACCGCGACCTCGACGACAAGAAGCGCGGCATCCCCATCGAAAAGTGCCTCGACCTCCTCTAACTATTCACTTTTCATTATTCACCAGCGAAGCGCATGCTCCATCCTCTGCACACCGACATTCCCAAGCCCGAGCGCTTCACCTATCCGTTCGACTACGAACCCCACCCGCTCTGCCTGCTTGCCGCCAGCGAGGTGCAGCAGCACCTGCAAACCATGACGCTGACGGAAGGCAAGATGTTTGGCGTGCTGGTAGTAGAGCCACTACTCCCGTCGCGTCAGCGTCGGGGCTCACGCCTCACGTCTCTTTCCTTCCTCGCCGCCTACTCCGGTCTGCTCGAAGGTCGCAACGACTGGTCCTATTTCGTGCCGCCCATCTTCGATGCCCAGCAGCCCGACGGTTTTTTCAAGACCAAGGAACGGGAAATATCTGAGCTTATTCGGAAACAAGGCAATCTCGCACCCACGTATCCCCGTACCCCCGTACCCCCGACTTTCAGACAAATGTCACAGGAGCTGCAGCGATGGCTCTTCCACCAATATCAGATATTAAATGCTCGAGGCGAGAAGCACGACCTTGTCGAGATATGGCGCGACTACCACTCGTCGCCACGCCTGCAGCAACGCTTTCCCCTGCCACCAGGCGGCACGGGCGACTGCTGCGCCCCCAAGCTGTTGCAATATGCCTACCAGCATCACCTGAAGCCCGTCTGCATGGCAGAATTTTGGTGGGGACCGTCGCCGAAGAGCGAGATACGCCACCACGGACAGTTCTACCCCGCCTGCAGCGGTAAGTGCAAACCCGTGCTGACCTGGATGCTGCAAGGCCTCGACGTTGACCCTTCACGTCTCACGCCTGACGCCTCACGTCTCACGTTCACCGTCATTTATGAGGACGACACCCTCGTCGTCGTCGATAAACCCTCGGGGCTGCTCTCCGTACCCGGACGCACGGAGCGCCACAGCGTCGCTACCATTGCCCAGGAGCGCTGGCCGGGCTCATTGCTCGTCCACCGCCTCGACCTCCACACCAGCGGCCTGCTGGTCATCGCAAAGAACCGCGAGGCCTACCGCGACCTGCAACGGCAGTTCTCCGAGCACACCGTCCAGAAACGCTACGTCGCCCTGCTCAGCGGTCCGCTGCCAGACGGCAAACCACTGAAGGGCACTATCAGCCTGCCGCTCTACTCCGATCCCCTGAACCGCCCACGACAGGTCGTCGACTACCAGCTGGGCAAGCCCGCCGTCACCGACTACGAAGTCCTCCTCTCTCACGAGCGTACCTCCGTACCCTCGTACCCCCGTACCCCCGAATCCCACACGTCTCAAACCACACGTCTCACGTCTCATGCCACGACTCCCGTCGCGTCAGCGTCGGGTCTCACGCCTCACGTCATTCTCACCCCCCATACCGGTCGCACCCATCAGCTGCGTATGCACTGCGCTCACGAGGATGGTCTCGGCCGCCCCATCCTTGGCGACGAGCTCTACGGTCAGCCCGCCGACCGTCTCTACTTGCATGCCGAACAGCTGTGGCTCACCCACCCCGTCACCGGTCAGCGTTTGCACTTCCATCAGCCCGCCCCCTTCTAAAGTCTCATCTTTTCAACTCTTCAACTCTTCAATTCTTCAATCTCCGACATGCCCTTCTTCTACATACACCGTTCTGACCGCCGTATCGTGTTGACGCTACTCTGCCTCGGCATCGTGGTCGCCGCGCTGCTCTGGCTCACAGACGACAATCCCTCATCTCACACCTCAAGCCTCACGTCTCAAGCCACCACTCCCGCCGCGTCAGCGTCGGGTCTCACGCCTCACGCCGACAGCCCTGGACATCTCGTACCTCGCACCTCGTACCCCGCACCTCGAGATCTAACCCCACACCCCTTCGACCCCAACACGGCCGACTCCGCCGAGTTGATGAGCCTCGGACTGCAACGCTGGCAGGTACACAACATCCTGAAATACCGCCGTGCAGGGGGCATCTACCGCCGCCCCCTGGACTTCGCCCGCCTCTACGGCCTCACCGTCGACGAATACCGACGCCTGGAACCCTATATCCGCATCTCGGACGACTACCGCCCTGCCAGCACCCTCGTCTCCCACGATCGCACCTCCGCACCCTCGTACCCTCGTACCCCCGAATCCTATACGTCTCAAGCCACGACTCCCGGCGCGTCAACGTCGGGTCTCGCGCCTCACAAACTCGCCCCCGGCGAGACCATTGTCCTCAACGCGGCCGACACCACCGAGCTGCGACGCGTGCCTGGCATCGGTACTTACTTTGCCAAGCAGATTGTCAATTACGGCCGACGGCTCGGCGGCTATGTCAGCGTCGATCAGCTCGACGAGATTACCGACTTCCCCTCGTCGGCCAAGGCCTACCTTGTCGTCAGCCATCCCCAGCCCCATCGTCTGAACATCAACACCTTGTCGCTCGATGAGCTGCGCCGCCATCCCTACATCAACTACTACCAGGCCCGTGCCATCGTCGAATACCGCCGCCTTCACGGTGCCATCACCAGCCTCCAGCAGCTTGCCACCCTCCGCGACTTCCCGCCCGAGGCCATCAGCCGACTGGAGCCCTACGTGGTATACTAAGAACGTTTTCTCTCCCTTTTTCTTGCAACTTTCAAAAATAACTCCTATCTTTGCCCCGACTCAGGTAGCCTGCAACGTTGCCAAGAATTAGCCTACGTGCACAGCCGCCAAACTCAGCACCGCGACCTGAAGCATGGGACGAACTCAACGAAGAGGGCTTCTGACAGACAGGGGAGCTTGGCAGAAGTACGGAGAATGTTCTCTTTAAAAGTAAAACAAGTTGTTTTACCTTCATGGGAAGGCACTTTTCGGGTGTAAAAGATGCTCTTTTTTCAGACAAAACAAGTTGTTTTACCTTGATGGGAAGGCACTTTTCGGGTGAAAAGGATGCTCTTTTTTCAGACAAAACAAGTTGTTTTACTTTTACGGGAGGCATTACAGTACCGAATACTTCGCGCGCACGCGCGTATATACCCTAAAGAAAACATCGTGCACCCATGCACCCCGTGCACCCAAGTTCGGGGGTGCGGGGGTACGAAGGTACGGGGGTACGGGAAATCTGGGTGCACGGGGTGCACGGGTGCACCGTGTTTTCGTTTAGCTATATCGCGCGCGTGCGCGCGCATAGGTACAACGGAGCCGAACCTGCTGTGGACTCGAACCAATGGTCAGTGTTCCTGCAGGGAGGTAAAGCAGAGTGGCAGTCCGCTCGGAGCAGAGTGACGGTCCGCACGGAGTGC
>CAZLPO010000134.1:0-5700 GCA_964561385.1 uncultured Prevotella sp. | reverse complement strand
CTACCCATCCGGAATATAAGCCCAATGGTGAGACCTTCTACGAGTGGAAGAAAGCAAACAAGGGCAATGAGAATCGCAACAACGGTTCCTGTCATAACCACCTGGCACTGGCCTCCGGCGTGTTCCTGGAGCTGACCACCGAGAAGAGTAAGGGCGTCAAGCTCGATGAGAAGGACTGGGGACTTATCACCGGCGTGGTGGAGCTCGACCTCATCAACGTGCAGCCCGGTATTGGCGGTGGCTTCGTCTATGCCAGAAATGAGCATGGTAAGCCTACCGACGACGGTATTCCTAACGCCACGCTGACAGATTTGAACAAGGGTGCAGCCAGCAAGTGGAATTATAAATATGCTGGGAAATATAATAACTGGGAAGAAGATGAAAAAGACAAGGAAGAATGGCAGACCTCAGGTAACTTCATCCACAGTTCGCAGACCATTATTGACGACTGTTACAACGTAGGCAACAGATACAAGGGTAAATATGGTAATAAAGATCATGGAGGAACGTCTGAAGGTGTGCCTGCCCACTACTGGTACATCAGCGGTAAGGTCTATGTCTATGACCAGTACATCTCGGCTTACACCGGTAGTCCGAATGCCTTCAGCGAGTCGGTAGAGCTGCCCATCACCCTCAATGCGTCGTCGAATGGTAAGATGACGCTGATGGACATCCGTCCCAACCTCTATGCCTACTATGCCAGCTACACCGACGAGACAACGAACGTCAAGCTTGGTGACCAGCAGAAGATGGTCATCGACAATGTCAGCTATCTGCTGAACGATCCTATCAGCTATTGGGACTGGAACAAGCTGACCCCGTCTGAGAAGAGACGATTCGTGTCCGATACCTATATACTGAAAGACAGCTGCTACATCAACTCCAAGTATTATCCTGCCGGCTATGTGATGCTGCCTTCTGAGTATAACAGTCTGAAGACGTATGCCGTCGATAAGGAGATTGACGAGGTGACGGTGAAGGCTGTGAAGAAAGCCACGAAGAATGCCGAGGGCAACGCCGTCGTAGAGAAGGACAGCTATGGTCAGGATGTTTACGTGGCCTTCGACGATGCCTTCCGCTCGTCCAACAACATGAGCCACAACAACGGCTACCTGCTGACCTTCGACCTGTCGAACCCAGGCGTATGGGATGAGTGGTACACGAAGATCAATAGCGAAAAACGTGAGAAGACGCAAACCATACCGAGCGGAGAAGAAAGCAATTACGAAGACGCTCCGACCTATCGTCCAAAGGCTTCCGGTGTGTATGGCCAGCAGCCGTATAGCGTCAATGCGATTATTCCCGAGAAGATCTTTAATGATTATAGTGAACTTACTAACAAGCCGACAGAGAATCAGGCTACGTTCGTTCCTGCCTATCTGATTACCAAGGAATACACATCAGGCAGTGTTCACTACTATCCTGGTGCACCGATTAATAAGGAAATCAGTGGATATAGCGCACGTGCCTACGTTGCTACCGCCACCATCCAGCTCTCGCCGACAGAGTACATCTATGTCAACGACCTGATGACGGAGGCTCAGAAGACCAAGTACAAGAGCGACTACTCGTCATTGGCTACCGAAATAGACAAATGTGTCAAGCCTGCTTATATCTGTACGATAGCGGGTGACTATGGTGGTCAGAATTACACAGCAGGGCATAACTACCGTGCACTGGAGGCCTATAGCGCCATGTCGGCAAAAGACCGCCAGAACTTCGAGTTCAACTACGATGCCCTCGACCTGCTCATCGATTCGCTCTACGGCAAGAAGGCCGACGGCACGCAACAGGCACAGGGCAAGAAGTACCAGTACGATGGCAAGTCCTACGACTTCGATGTTTCAACAGCCTCTCAGGAGACGAAGGATAGTATGATTTATTCTCTTCCCAAGCCGATTGACTACAAGGCAACGTATAACGGCACAGAGACTGGCACATACAATGGTGTCACATTAGCAAACGGCACAGAGTACGATCGGACCGAGTACGAGAAGCTGCCCAACGAGCAGCGCCACTATGCGCCTATCACCATAACGAAATCGACCACAGCCACAACGGTTTATGTGGTCAAATCCGAGTTTGTCCATGTAGAGACACCTTACGCTGTTGGTGCCACCCTCGACAGTGATGCCTTCAACAATTTGACCACTGAAGAGAAGAAGAACATCACGACACTCACCTTCCCAGCAAATTCAACGAGTGACCAGACCTATTACTACTGCCGCGAGGAATATGAGATCGGAGAAAAGGGTGAGGGTGTTATACCAACCACTGTGAGCATCGACGGATCTTCTGGCGGCATAGAAGAAAGAAACACCAGCAACTGGGTTAAGGTTGGTACCATCATCAATGCCAAGACCGACGGTTCTAACTATGGCTATGAGGGGTTGATAAACAAGCAGAAGAACTTCACCATCCACGGTGTATCGCCGATGGAGACCAGCACGCTGTTTGTGGCTCGCAACTCCAACATCTACGACCTCTCGAAGGAGAAGATCATCACCGTCGTCTATAAGTACGACTACGAGAGGCCCGATGCCGACGGCCTGCACATCACGCCTGTCAGCGAGCGCCATGTGGTGAACGTCCACGTCACCTTCAAGAGCGGTGTGCCTGAGATAGAAGATATCGATCCGCCCAGCACCGTTCTGCCGGGTACCAGCATCACCATGCGTACACCTACCGTCACGCCTGGTGCATACGACATCACCGGTGGCGGCTGGGAGCTGTTCGCAAGCAAGCCAGACGCCGAGAGCCGCACCAACGGTATGGCATATACGCCTAACGTCGATTCGCTCTACTGGTATCAGGACGGCTTCTTCCTGGCCTACTACGCTAGGTCGTACTTAGGTAAGACCTACTCGAACTATGTGCCTGTCAGCGTGGCCAACTACCACGACCTGAAGAAGGTGATGGACGACAAGAAGTACCACCTGCACGTGGACTACGACCGCAACCGTCTGAAGCGCGAGTCGAAGATCTACATCAACAAATACAGCGGTGATAAAGATGGCCTCGACCTGTTCAAGGACTTCTATGACCTGAGCGTGCTTACCCCTCCGTCAACAGATGACAAGACAGGTCTAATCAATTCCGGATCGTTCATAGGTCATAAGCCGCTGAACGCCGACGCAACCAACGGCGTGACGGCTGGACAGAACCTCGAGTTCTTCCTGCGCACGGACATTGACCATACTGGTAGCTGGACGCCGATTGCCAGCGGTAGCGACGACCCGTGCTTCAACGGCACGCTGCACGGCGACGGCCACACCATCAGCAACCTCACACCAGCCGACGGAACCACGGGCTCACTCTTCAGCAAGCTCTGCGGTAGTGTCTATAACCTCGGCGTCATGGGCTCGTTCACCGGTGCCGGTGTCGCCGACCTGGGCGGCGGCTATGTGGAGAGTTGTTGGGTGAAGACCAGCGGTACGCCTGGCAGCGGCGTCAAGGCCGTCTTTGGCGATCCTGATGCTGACAGCTATGAGCACGCCGTCAACTGCTACTATCCCGAGAGCAATAGCGGCTATACGGCAGGCAAGGCTACCATGAAGCCCGACCGTGCCTTCTACAACGGTGAGGTGGCCTACGACCTGAACAACTTCTACCTCTACAAGCGCTACAGCGACAAGATGGTGACGAATGGCTCCGGCAAGGTGGGCTACCGCTACTACACCATCGGCGAGAATGACTCGCTGAAGCTCCAGCCCATGAAGTACTATGACGAAAATCCGGCCTACTGCTCGTCGGGCTACAAAGATGCACAAAATATTGGCATTGCCTACGTCGAAGACCGCTTCGACGACGGTGACTTCCGCTATGCTGCAGGAGAGCTACCGACCGAGGAGAACGAACGCCTCTGGATAGATAAGGAACATGACAATGAACGGCACTACCTCCCCATCTGGCCCGATGACTACATCTTCTTCGGACAGAAGCTGACCTACGGCTATAACACTGCCCACCAGGATGTGCCGACGGCTGTCGCCAGGGAGGCCGGACGCCTGTCCTATGACGTTAATGCTAACCGCGTCTATCGTGCGCCGGCCTACTTCCGCACGAAAGACATGGGCGTGGTCCACTTCAACCCGACGGTCTATCTGGCACAGAAGTCCAGCGACGGCACCAAGGAGGCCTATCCCGGCATGACCGCCATCGACTTTGCAGGACACTACTATGGGGACTATGAGTCTTATGGGACCTATGGGTTAGGTAATGAGAAGGGCCTGTTCTACACACCGGTGCTCGACGACGATGGTCTGACGAGCATCCAGAACTGCGACGAGACGCAAAACCTGCTGGTCTATGCGCCTGCTGCCTCTAGCACGAGCGGTTATGCCAACGCCAAGACGCATGGTGTGCTGACCGAATACTTCGTCGATCCGCAGTACAGCACCTATTATGACAATAGCCTAGGCTATCGTCGTGTTGACGATGCCTCCGCCGTGTCTGTCAACGGTCACCTGGTACAGAGCACGCTGAAAGCCACCAACGACCACCTGCTCGTGGACAAGCAGGACTTCAACTGTCCTATCGCATACAGCTTCGACTCCAGCCACCGTATGTGGTACCAGCGTAGGCCTACCGACAACGAGTTCGTGGACCACAACCAGGGCTGGCAGGGCATCAGCCTGCCGTTCACAGCCGAGCTGGTGACCACCAACGACAAGGGTGAGATCACCCACTTCTACAGCGGCAGCCAAAACGCCTACAACGACGAGACCGGTACCAAGAAGATCGGTCACGAGTACTGGCTGCGCAACCTGAAGTCGCTCGCACAAGATGGCGACGTGGTCAGGGGTACCTTCAACTATCCCGACGCTGTAAGTGGTAACAAGGAATACACCAACACCTTCCTCTGGGACTACTACTACAAGTACGCAGACCGAAAGGATAAGAACGCAGACGACTATCAGAAGTACTATAGTAAGGCGCACACGCACCATGACTATCCGTTGCTCGCGAATGGCACGCCCTATATCATCGGTCTGCCGGGTAAGACCTACTATGAGTTCGACCTTAGTGGTAAGTTCGTGGCAGAGAACACCGCCACAACCATCACCAAGCTGGGCAAGCAGACCATCACCTTCGCCTCTAACGCAGGCAGCGCGATTGGCGTGAGCGACACCGAGATGAAGCCCGTCTCTGAGGCCATCAACAGCAACAAATACACCTTCAGACCGAGTTACATGAACGAGACGATTGCGGCAGGCAGTAATGCCTATACACTGAACAGCACCGGCAAGGCCTACGACAAGGTGCCGACTACAGGTGACGCCACGGTGGCATGGGCCTTCCGGCCGTACTTCACCGTGACCGGTGTCAGCGCGTCGCGTCCTGCCACCCGCAGCATCGTCTTTGCCGACGACAGTGACGAACTGGAGATGCCGCACGAGTCACCTGACAGTCAAGACAGTTACGGTGCACTCACCGTCACCAGCGGACGCCATAAGATCATCGCCTCGTCGACGATGACGCACCCAGTTACGCTCTATGTCATCAACTCCGGCGGTATCACGCTCAGCAGCTTCGATGTGAAGCCGGGCGAGACCGTCGAGACAACCGTCAAGCTCAGCGGTGTCTATATCGTAGAGAGCGCCGACGGCAGGTTCATCAAGAAACTGGCAGTGAGATAAAAAACAGTGTCAGGCGGTTCTGCCGCCTGAATATAAACAGTGTCAGGCGGTTTTACCGCCT
>CAZLPO010000133.1:0-5735 GCA_964561385.1 uncultured Prevotella sp. | reverse complement strand
AAGTACACCGGAGTCTCCGGATTATCAGAATTATCGGGAGTCTTCAGATAGACGGTCTTGCCGGACTTCAAGTCATAGACACCGACGGTCACCTGGTGCGAGGTCATGCCTGCCATAGGGTACTTGTCGGGCTCATAGGCTGCCGACCGCGGAAAAATGTCCACCTGCGGATAATCGGTCACCATCGACTGGTCCATGCGGTAGAAGGCCAGACGCTGGCCATCAGGACTCCAGAAGGTACCCTTCTCAATACCCCACTCATTGCGGTGGACACTCTGACCGTAGACAATCTCCCGAGAGCCGTCAGTGGTCAGCTGACGCTTGTTGCCTTCGCCGTCCACGACAAAGAGCTGGCTGTCTTCCACCCAGGCTGTCGCCCTGGACACCTTGTTCCAGTCGTTAGCGGTCTGACCAGAGATACTGTCCTGCCAGACTACTTGATGGGTCTTGAAATCAACAAGTATAAAGGCCTTCTTATTGCCAAGAGCCACGAGGGGCTTGTCGGGATAAGGGAACGATGCATTCATCAAGTGGCGCACGTAGCGGTTGGTCTCCTCGTCGCTGTCAGCCCATTTATTGATATCGTCGAGGGTAAAGAGCAACTTCTTCTTGCCAGTCCTGACATCGATGAGGTGGCACTCCTCCACGTCGGTCTGCACCAGCTGATCGCCCCACCACGTGAGCCACATGTTCTTGGGCTGCATGTTGTAGAAGTTCGTGCCGCCGTAGTTCAGGTCTTCCAGGGTGAAAAGCTTGTTCTGAGCCGTCATGGGTAATGTGAGGCCAACGGCGAGAGCCGCTGCCAATAGATATTTAATCTTCATCATCATTGAATCGGTTACGTTTGAATGGTTTTCCAGACTTTCCTGGTTTTCCTGATTTCCCAGCAAATCCGGACCTTCCAGGCCTTCCGGACTTTCCGGAATACTCCGAGCGCTCACGCTTGGGTTTCCCAAAGGGGTCATGGCGGTGGAAAGTAAACGAGCGGATATCGCCCCCTTCGTTCTGTTCCTGCTCCTCAAGCCGCTGTTTGAACTCGCGGTTTTTCTTGAAGCGGTGCTTCTCAGCCATCTGGCGTTTTTCCTCGTCGGTCTTCACCGTACCACCTTCGGAACGGAAGACTTTCATCTTACCATCGAACATCTGGTACTTGCGGAACTCACACTCCAGGGAGCCATTGTACAGGGGTATCTTGATGCTGGGCTTCAGGCCTATCTGCTCGAAGCACTCCTCGCGATAGCTGAGCACCCAGGCATCATTGCCCGTAAACTCATGCTTCAGGCGCTCGCCTATCATGCGGTAGGTCCCCAGCAAGTCGGGCGTGGATATACGCTCGCCATAGGGCGGGTTGGTCACCATGATACTTTTCTCTGCAGGCTGTTTGAAGTCCTTAAAGTCCTGTTGCTCAACGGTGATGCTGCTTGTCAGACCCGCTGCCTTCACATTGAGTCGCGCCGTGTTGACGGCTTTCATGTCAACGTCATAGCCATAAATATGGTGCTTGAACTCCCGTTCCTGGGAATCGTCATTATAGATGCGGTCAAAGAGGTCAGCATCGAAATCAGGCCATTTCTCAAAGGCGAACTCCTTGCGGAACAGGCCCGGAGCCATGTTGTGGGCAATGAGAGCTGCCTCGACAAGCAGTGTGCCGCTGCCGCACATCGGATCGATGAAATCCGTATCGCCCTGCCAGCCCGTCATCAGGATCATGCCAGCAGCCAGCACCTCGTTCAGCGGTGCTTCAACACTCTCCTGACGATAACCGCGCCGATGCAGCGACTCGCCTGACGAGTCGAGCGACAAAGTACATGTGTCCTCGGCAATATGTATGTTCAGGCGTATGTCCGGATTGGCTACCGAGATGTTCGGACGCTTGCCGGTCTTCTCACGGAACTGGTCCACAATGGCATCCTTCACCTTGTACGACACGAATTTTGAATGACGGAACTCTTCGGAGAACACAACCGCATCCACAGAGAAAGTCTTATCCAAGTCCAGGTAGTCACTCCAGTCAATCTTCATGACCTCATGATAGACATCGTCAGCCGACTTTGCCTTAAAATGGCGGATGGGTTTCAGAATACGTATAGCCGTGTGCAGCTGGAAATTAGCACGATACAGCAACTCCTTGTCGCCCGTGAAAGAAACCATTCGACGGCCAATCTGCACATCATTAGCCCCCAGTCCCGTTAACTCCTTCGCCAGCACAGGTTCCAGTCCCATGAACGTCTTGGCGATGATCTCAAAATCCTTTTCCATGAAAATAAATCCTTATTTTGGCTGCAAAGATACATTTTTTTTTCGAGACTGCGAAAAAACTTAGGCAAAGACTGCTAATTCTCACGGAAAAATATTATCTTTGCAACAGAAATGCGCACAATGACCGTTTCTCGCTTGCGCGTACCTATTAAATAAAGCAAACCCTGTTGAAGATGACAATCCTACTATATGTCGACCAGCAAACCCACACTTTCCAGACCGTTTTCTGGATAATAGGGTTCCTGCTCGCCTCACTCCTCATTTTCGCCATATTCTGGCAGTACAGGAAAGGGCACGAACTTGAGGAAGAGTTGGAACAACTGGGGAAACAGAAGAAAAAAGACATTGAGCTCGACTTCGTACTCAAGGCCATGGGTCTCTCCATCTGGCACATCAACACAGAGAGTGGACAACTGTTCTTCGACAAGGATTTTCGCGAAAAACGTTCAGAGACGGTCACAGGAAAAGACGGTGACAGCTTCGGCGAGAATGCCACGTTACTGGTAGAGGAGGACAGTGAGCGCGTCACCAACCACCTTGCGGCACTCTGTTCCGGCCGCACGGAGGAGTATCATGAGCAATACCGTGTCCGTGTGCCACACTCCTCCAAGACCTACTGGGAAGAAAGCTATGCCACCATTGCCGACCGCGACATCGAGGGCAAGCCCCTGCTCATCGTCGGCACCACACAGCTCATCGACGAACGGAAGAATCTGGAGAACGCCCTGAAAAACGCCCTTTCCAAAGCCGAGGAAAGCGACCGTCTGAAATCAGCTTTCATCGCCAACATGAGTCACGAGATCCGAACACCCTTGAACGCCATCATCGGCTTCACCAGCGTCCTGCCCGACATCGACGGCAAGGAGGAACGCCAGGAGCTCATCAACCTCATTCAGGAGAACAACCAAAAGCTGCTCCGCATCATTGACGACGTCATGAACATCTCGAAGATTGAGGCCGGCAAGGAGCAATTGCAGATGCTGACCTTCGACATCAACCCGATACTGGACGAGGTGGTCAACAAGTATATGCCCGACCTCAAGCCGGGCGTCACCATGACAACCCGCTATGCTGCTCAGCAGCAGGAGGTTACCACTGACCTGACTCGTTTGACAGAATCGCTGAACCACCTGGTTTCCAACGCTGTGAAATTCACCAACCAGGGTTCCATCACGGTAGGCTACGAACCTGTCAAGGATCGCAAGCTGCACATCTGGGTACGCGACACCGGCATCGGCATCGCCCCCGAGAACCACGAGCGTGTCTTTGAGCGTTTCTACAAGGTCGATGAGTTCGTCCCAGGTGCTGGTCTCGGTCTGTCCCTCTGCCGCACGATGGCCTTCTCGCTCGGCGGTAATGTGGGTGTGGACTCCCGTTTGGGCGAGGGCAGTACCTTCTGGATGGAAATCCCTGTCTAACCCCTATTCAGGCCGCTGGTTACGGTTAGCCAGCACGTACTTGACCCTGACCAAATCCTCCGGATAGGTCAGCTTATCGTAATAGGGTGCGTCGAAATCAAGATACACCTTAGAGGTTGGAGGCAGCTGCTGAATAGACTCCGTGATGGGCGAGTCGGCCTTGAAGTGCATGTCTATCAGGCTAAAAACGAAACCCTCGGGCGGCGTCAGCGTATAGTACTCCTCACGGTTGACAACCCACTCGCCAAAGCGTCCCAGGCTATCCGTGATCTTCCGCGCACACGCCGCTGCATCGTATTCGCCGAGCAGGGAGAAGAACTTGTCAATCACCCGCGTCTCGATGGTCGGTCTGACCGCATCGACGACCACCAGCTTCTCGCAGGCGCTATGACTCCGTATATAGTCAAAGCCGTTACGTTTCGTGACGTTCAGCTCCGGTCCGCTGGCCGTCACGTCAACACCGTATGCCGCCACCAGCTCGTCATGATAGGACGGATGGGCAACGACCAGGATGGCGTCGGCCTGCGTGCTCTGCTTGCAGGCTTCTATGACGTATGAGATAACCTGACGTCCGTTGATCTCCACATACTGTTTGGGCACATTGCTGCCAAAACGCGCTCCTACGCCTCCGGCGGTAATCATGATAATGTTCCTGTCTGTCGGTTTCATTGTTCTGCTTATTCGTTTTCAGAGTGCAAAGTTACGGTTTTTTTCATGAAAACATTAAAAATATGCAGAAAAAGGGCGCGCTGTCATAAAAATTGCTTACCTTTGCACCGAAATATGAAAAGACATGGATAAGTCATTCAAAGAGCTTTTACAGGCATCCTTCAAGTCCAACGACACGGAGGAGTGGCTTGACGTGTATTTCACACGCCCGATAGGCCTTGCCTTCGCGCTGATGTGGATCAAGATAGGCGTGACGCCCAATTTCGTCACCATCCTGTCGATGTTCCTCGGAGCAGCTGCCGGCTGGTGCTTCCTGCACACGGAGCTCTGGTGGAACGTGGGCGGCGTCATCTTCATGATGCTGGCCAACTTCTGCGACTCCACCGATGGACAGATGGCGCGACTGACGAACCACAAGACGGCCATCGGACGTATGCTCGACGGACTGGCCAGCGACGTGTGGTTCTTCTTCTGCTACCTGGCCATCGTCATCCGCCTGTGGAACGACCCCATCCCGTTCACCACCGTGAACTGGGGCATCTGGATATTCCTGCTCTGCTCCTTTGCCGGCTTCTACTGGCATGCACGCCAGTGCCAGCTGGCCGACTACTACCGCCAGATACACCTCTACTTCATCAAGGGTGAGGAAGGTAGCGAACTGAACAGCACGGCCCAGGAGCAGCAGTTGCTCGACACACTGCCGAAGCGCAAGATAGGTCCCTTCACCGTAGGCGATGGTGACCATTTCTGGGACTACATCTTCCACTCCTTCTACATCGGCTGGTGCCGTAAGCAGGAGAAGAACACCCCGGAGTTCCAGCGTTTCTTCAAGGAGGTGAAGGCCAAGTGGCCCAATGCAGCCGACATGCCCGCCGACTTCCGCGAGTCGTTCCGACAGAAGAGTCTGCCACTGATGAAGTACACGAACATCCTGACGCACAACACGCGCGCCACGGTGCTGTTCATCGCCTGCCTCATCAACCTGCCCTACCTCTATCCGCTATTTGAGATCACGGTTCTCGCTGTCATATACTACTACATGAAGCATCGTCACGAAACCATGTGTAAGCAGATGACCGTATGAGGATACCCATATCGATTTGAAAACAATTAAAACAACAAAAATCATAAAGACAAACAAACTATGGCAAATGCAAGCGTAAAACCAGCTGACGGAAAGCTGGGTATTATGGTAGTCGGTAACGGAGCCGTTGCCACTACATTCATGACTGGTGTACTGATGACCCGCAAAGGCCTTACAAAGCCCATCGGTTCAATGACACAGTACGACAAGATCCGTATTGGTCGCGGTGCCGACAAGAAGTACCTGCACTACAAGGATATCGTTCCCATTGCCTCTCTTGACGACATCGTGTTCGGCTGCTGGGA
>CAZLPO010000132.1:0-5748 GCA_964561385.1 uncultured Prevotella sp. | reverse complement strand
GCTGATACACATACTGCACCTCATAGTAATGCGGATGGGGCTTGCGGTCGGGGGCGATGAGTCCGTTGATGCAGAAGGGTCCGTCATTGGGTTTGTCGCCGAAATCGCCACCATAGGCGAAATAGCCGTCGCGTTGCAAGCCCTGATCGACCCAGTCCCAGACGGCAGCGCCAACGATGCTGGAGTCGGCATAGATGACGTCCCAGTACTCCTGCAGATTACCCACTGAGTTACCCATGGCGTGAGCATATTCACGCATCATAAAGGGCTTGTCAGTAACCTGTTGTGCATTCTTCTTCAGGTCCTCAGGATAGAGATAGCTATCGTCCCAAATGGCGGAGTATCGGCGGTCGCTGTCGTAGAGGAATTGAGAACTGAGAGGTGAGAACTGAGAGGTGAGTTCTCAGTTCTAAGTTCTCAGTTCTCAATTCCTCGATATTAGGACCTACGCCACCCTCGTTGCCTAAGCTCCAGAGAATGACACATGGATGGTTGAAATCACGCTTAACGAGTGACACGGCACGATCGACATGAGCAGCCTGGAATGACTGGTCTTCACCCATTACCTTGTTGGCATAGCCGTAGCCGTGGGTCTCGTGGTTGGCCTCGTCCATCACATAGATGCCCCAGCGGTCGCAGAGTTCGTAGAGGTATTCGCGATCGGGATAGTGCGAGGTGCGTAGGAAATTAATGTTCGCCTGCTTCATCAGTCGGATGTCCTCCTCGTAAGTGGCATCATCTACATAGCGACCGGTGCGAGGATGGTGGTCGTGACGGTTGACACCACGCAGCTTCACATTCTTGCCGTTGATCTTAAACACCTCGCCCACAATCTCGACCTTCTTCACACCGAAGTGGTAGTTAAATGCTTCGTCGTTCTTGCAATCCTTGACCTTCGGTCGAGCCTGCTCACGCTCGGCAGAGCCGATGCGAGCATCGCTCTGCTCTTGCTCAATCGCAGCCTTGCCAAGCAGTTGTAAGGTGAAGGGATAGAGCCAGGGCTTCTCGGCACTCCACAGACGAGGTGGGGTGTCGTAGTGATACGTGAGTTCTACGGTAATGGTATCGCCAGCAGGCAGTTTGGGAATGCGCTGGTTGATTATATTCCTATGGTTGGGATTGACGTTGACACCATATAGTTCAGGACAATCCATCTGCAATTGAACCAACAAGTCTTTTGCGGTTTTCTTGCCTGTATTGCATACAACAATCTTAGCATTGACGGTAAAGTTCGAGTAGTCAGCATTGGGAACAGCCGTCACCTGATAGTCGGCAATATGCACCAAGGGCCTTACCCACAATTGTACGCTGCGGAAGATGCCGGAGAGCCGCCAGTAATCCTGGTCTTCGAGATAGGAACCATCACTCCAGCGATAGACCTCTACGGCGAGCTTATTCCTGCCAACGCGCATGTATCTCGTCACATCGAACTCAGCAGGTGACATTGAGTTCTGGCTGTAGCCCACTTTTTGACCATTCACCCATACATAGAAGGCTGAGTGGACCCCACCAAAGTGCAAAATCAGATTCTTCTGACTCAGCATTTCTTTCGTCACATCGACAAACGTCACATACTGTCCCACGGGATTGCGGTTCTCGTAGGCCGTCCAGTCCTTCGGTGGCTCAGTCGTCACACGCGGACGGTCCTTCACAAACGGGTAGTTGATGTTAATATAAATAGGTGTACCATAGCCCTGCGTTTGCCAGTTGCCAGGCACCGCGATTCCGCCCCACTGACTCACGTCATAGTCCTCACGATAGAAATCAATGGCCCTTTCCTCCGGATTTCGACTCCAACGGAACTTCCACTCTCCGTCGAGACTCACAATCTCCTTGCACTCCTTCTGCTTCGACGGAAGCTGCAGCGTCGCGTGATATGGCAGTTTGTTGATACCCAGTACAGCGGGGTTCTCCCAATCGTTTACAGCCTGTGCCTGTATAACCAGCACCAAGGCGTATATAGCAATCACTCTTCTCATATACCAATTATTTGATGTCTATATCTCCATAGCCCATACGTTCGCCGCTGGCGAGACGATCAGCATCAAGTTTGAGAATGCGAACTTTCGTGGCGGGGAAGGTAATGGTCTGCCAGATGGGGTTGTTTACGATGTTCGAAAACTCGCCTGAAGCAAGTTTCGTCCAGTGAGCCCAGTCGGTAGAGCCCCAGAGGGTGTAGTGGGTAATGATGCCGTCTCTGCTATCCTGTGGTGGCAGGTAGCGGAAGGTGGTGAAGGTCTGGTCTGAATCCCAGTCAATCATCATCTGTGTGGGACTGCTGAAGAAAATATGCAGGCCCGACGACTTCTTTTCGCCCGAGTCGGGGATATCGGCGGTAAGCTCGGGAGCAAGGTAGACGCCAACCTTCTTGATGATTGGCTCAGCCTTGGAATCCGTTATTATGAAGCGCAGCTTGGCAGCCTTAACCGTAGGAAAGCAAATGATACGGCGATGACCGATGGTTGTCAGACCGTCTCCGTCCTCCACCAATTCATCTTTCAGCGGTTGCCACTGTCCATCCACAAAAGCTTCGAGCGAGAACTTCTTCACCCGCTGTCCTTGCGCGATATCCTCCTCGGCAAGGAAACGGTTTAAGGCCGTAGGTTTCTTGAAACTGATGGTGAGCGATCTATCTACGAGCCTGGGGTTCTTTACTTCTTTAATGATGCCTTTTTTGAAGATTTGATCAATCATCTTCTTAAAGGCGATACCACGGAGGCTGTCGTTAGGATGAATGCGACCAGTAGGAGCAATGGGAAAATTGAGCAATAGTGTAGAGTTACGTCCCACAGACTTGTAATACGTATCCATAAGCTTTGAAAGACTCTTTACATGTTCGTTTTCGGTCTCGTGGTAGAACCAGCCAGGACGGATGCTGGTGTTCGTCTCACCCGGGCACCAGACATCGCCATCCTCAACACCATAGTGCAGCATATTGTAGGGTGTATCACCTGTGGACGGCATGAGACTCCAGTTTGTCTCACCCACATTGCCAGCTTCAGTGCCAACCCAACGCAGGTCGCCCCGGTCGCCACCATCATTCCAAATAACGGCCTCGGGCTGGAGTTTACGAATCATACGGAACGTTTCGGCCCACCCATAGTAGGTCCGTCCATCGATCCGTCGTGTCTCGTTGGTACCGCCATACCAGCCGTCACCACCATTGGCACCATCGAACCAAACCTCGAAGATGTCGCCATACTGTGTCAGTAACTCCCGCAACTGATTGCGGAAGTAAGTGACATACTCAGGTTTGCCATAGTCCCTGTGGTTGCGGTCCCACGGTGAGAGATAGACAGCAAACTTCAACCCTTCCTCGCGACAGGCATCAGCCAGTTCGCGCACCACGTCACCCTTTCCGCCCCGCCATGGGGTGTTCTTCACGCTATAATCCGTATAAGCCGATGGCCACATACAGAAGCCACAGTGATGCTTGGCAGTAAAGATGATGCCGCGCATGCCAGCCTGCTTACACACCCTCACCCACTGCCGACAGTCGAGGTTGGACGGATTAAACAGATTGAGGTCCTCGTTACCAAAGCCCCACTCCTGGTCAGTGTAAGTGTTCAATGAATAATGTATGAACGCATACATCTCCATATCCTGCCATCGCAACTGGTTCTCATTAGGCACAGGGCCATCCTTTGCTATACAAAAGGACGATCTTGTCCCAGCAGCGACGGTCAAGAGGTTAAACGCGAGCAATAATGCGAAAAGAATATGTTTCATAGGGTTTAACGCTATTATATGACTTTCTCTGCAAAGATAGGGAAAAAAACTTAAATCTCCAACGCATCAATGCGATTTGAAACATTTTTCGAATATCGTGACACGTAAAATAACCATAAAGTCCGATAAATGTTGTACCTTTGCACCAAAAGCGAAAAGAGACATAACACATAAAAAGAAATAATAAAATGAAAAAATCCATTCTGATTCTGACAACAGTACTCATGAGCCTGACTTGTTGGGCACAGGAGGTGAAGATTGAGTTCCTCACACCAAGCATCGTACATGTGGTGAAAGGTGAGCCAACCAAAACCCTTGTGGTGACGGCGAAGCCTGAGAAGGTAGCTGTTATCCACAAGGGGAATACATGGAGTAGCAGCGAGCTGACGGTAAAGTTAGACCCGGGAATGAAAAGCCTAACGTTTATGACGAGCAAGGGTAAGGTACTTTTAAGGGAGCAAGGATGGAGTCTCATTCGGAAGAATACTGACGAGTGGGAGGTGAGCCAGAGCTTCCGTCTTGACAAGGACGAGGCCATCTACGGACTAGGGACCATCCAGAATGGTAAGATGAACCGCCGCGGCGAAAAGAAACGCATGGAGCAGTCGAACCTGGAGGACTTCCAGAATGTGCTGCAATCAATCAAGGGCTGGGGACTCTACTGGGAGAATTATTCGCCGACGCTCTTCGAAGACAATGCTCAGGGTATGACCTTTACCTCCGAGGCCGGTCAGGGTGTGGACTACTACTTCATGTACGGCGGCTCTGCTGACGGTGTGATTGCGCAGATGCGGCTGCTGACGGGCGACGTGCCGATGTTCCCACAGTGGACATTCGGCTTCTGGCAGTCAAAGGAACGCTATAAGACAGCTGCTGAAACCGAAGGCATTGTGGACCAGTACCGCGCGCTGAACGTGCCACTCGACGGTATCATCCAGGACTGGCAGTACTGGGGTTCCAATTATCTGTGGAACGCCATGGACTTCCTAGCTGAGGACTTTGCCAGGGGCAAAGAGATGATTGACAATGTACACAAGAAGCACGCACACTTCATGATCAGTATCTGGGCCAGCTTCGGTCCAATGACCCAGCAGTTTCGTGAGCTAAACGAAAAAGGGCTGCTGATGCCCTTCGAAACGTGGCCGCAGAGCGGTATCTCGCACATTTGGCCACCAGTGATGAAGTACCCATCAGGCGTGAAAGTCTATGATGCCTTCCATCCCGAGGCACGCGCCATCTACTGGAAGTATCTGAAAACGCTCTACGACTATGGCACTGACGCCTGGTGGATGGACTCTACCGACCCCGACTTCTTCAATCCGAAGGAGAGCGACTACGCCCATAAAGTATATGGCGGCACCTGGCGCTCACAGCGCAATGCCTTCCCACTGGAAACGGTTCGCGGCATCTATCAGTCACAGCGTAAGGATTATGATGAGAAGCGCGTGTTTATCATGACACGCAGCAGCTATGCCGGTCAGCAGCACTATGGCTCAAATATGTGGAGCGGCGACGTGAACTCATCGTGGGACATGCTGCGCAAGCAGGTGCCCTGTGGACTGAGCTTCACACTGACGGGAAACCCCAACTTCAACACCGACATTGGCGGTTTCTTCTGTGGCTCATACAACACCGGTGGCAAGGGCTCGGCTCCCAGGAACCCGCAGTTCCAGGAGCTCTACGTGCGCTGGATGCAGTATGGTCTGTTCTGTCCCGTTTTCCGCAGCCACGGTGCTGATGCACCACGCGAGATATGGCAGTTTGGCCAGAAGGGAGAGCCCGTCTACGATGCCATTGAGAAGCAAATACGCCTGCGCTACCGGCTGATACCCTATTTATATAGCACGGCATGGCAGGTGACATCGAACGCCGACAGTTATATGCGGCCGCTCTTTGCCGACTTCGCCCAGGACAAGAAGGTGTGGAACATGACCGATGAGTTCATGTTCGGCCGTAGCATCCTCGCCTGCCCCATTGTCAAAGCACAGTATACCGAGGAGAAGATTATACGCACCGACG
>CAZLPO010000131.1:0-5799 GCA_964561385.1 uncultured Prevotella sp. | reverse complement strand
CACAGTACCGAACAGAGCGGTCAGGGTACCCAGAGATACGATGGTAGCAACCATCGGGAGGTTCATGGTCAAGGTAGGCATCTCAAGCTGAGTAGCCTCCTCATGGGCCTGCTGGATCTTAGAGATCTTCTGTGACTTCTTCAGGGTCTCGTCCTTCTCAACGGTCTCGTACATGTTGATGGATGCCATCACCACGTTAGCAACCGAACCCTGCATCTTGTTGCAGAGAGCCTTGGCCTCGTCGAACTTCTGAGCCTTGATAGCGTCCTTCACCTGAGCAGTGAACTTAGCCAGGTTGATCTTACCAGAAGCGGTCTTGATAGCGAAGAAGCGCTCCACGCCGAGAACGATTACAGAGAGCAGCAGCGTGATAATCAGACCTACCACGAAACCACCCTTATAGACGGTACCCATCAGGTCAGCGGGATGACCACTGCGGTCGCCACCCTGGAAGTGACTGGGATCACCGAGTACGAAGAAATAGAAGCAGTAAGCGAGAATACAGCAGATAACGAGGATAATCCATGCATCCTTCACGCCTTTGAAGCCCGAACTTTTCTTGGCCGGGGCTGCAGCCTTTGTTGTTGTTGCCATAAAGATTGTAATTTTTTTAGTTATTAAATAAATTGAGTTTGTAAAGATTCAGTTTAACGATATTGTCGGCAAAGATAACAAATAATAGCGTACTTCAAGCCGAATTAATAACTTTTAACTCTAAATAATTCTTATTGTAGCTTACCGAGGGCCTCTTTGATGCGGCGCATGGCCTCGATGATGTTCTCGTCACTGGTGGCATAACTCATGCGGAAACAGGCGGGATCGCCGAAGGCATCGCCGCCAACAGTGGCCACATGGGCTTCCTCCAGAAGGTACATGGCGAGGTCGGTGCTGTTCTCTATGGTTTTTCCGTCGGGAGCAGACTTGCCATAGAAGCTGTCGCACTTGGGGAAGAGGTAGAAAGCACCCTCTGGGACGTTGACGCCGAGGCCAGGAATGTCCTTGGCCAGCTTGACAATAAGGTCACGACGGCGCTCAAAGGCTTGCCGCATCTCCTCAACGCACTGCTGGCTCTCGGTATAAGCGGCCAAGGCTGCCATCTGGCTGACAGAGCAGGGGCCGCTGGTGTACTGACCTTGCAGTTTGTTGCAGCCTTTCACAATCCACTCGGGGGCAGCGATATAACCGATGCGCCAGCCCGTCATGGCGTAGGCTTTGCTGACACCATTGACGATGATGGCACGCTCCTTCATGCCAGGGAACTGGGCGATGGACTCGTGGCGGCCTACGTAGTTGATGTGCTCATAAATCTCGTCGGCGAGGACGAAGAGGTCGTCGTGGCGCAGGATGACCTCGGCCAGTGCCTGCAGTTCCTGTTTGTTATAGACGGAACCTGTGGGGTTACTGGGTGAGCAGAGGATGACCATACGCGTCTTAGGCGTGATGGCGGCTTCCAACTGCTCTGGCGTCATCTTGAAGTTCTGTTCAAACGTGGCCTCGACGATGACAGGATTGCCGCCAGCCAATTTCACCATCTGTGGGTAGCTGACCCAATAAGGGGCGGGGATGATGACTTCCTCCCCGTCGTTTACCAGCGACATGATGGTGTTCGTGACACTCTGCTTGGCACCATTGGAAACCAGTATCTCGGAAGGCTGGTAGTGCAATTGGTTCTCACGCTCCAACTTGCGTGCGATGGCTTGGCGCAGGTTGGGATAGCCGGGGACCGGGGAGTAGCGCGAGTAGTTCTCGTCAATAGCCAGTTTGGCTGCTGTCTTGATATGGTCGGGGGTGTTGAAGTCGGGCTCGCCGACACTCATGTTAATTACGTCAATACCCTGAGCTTTCATCTCTGCGCTCTTCTGAGACATGGCCAGCGTGGCCGACGGGGCCAGGCGCTGCAAACGGTTAGATAATTGTGCCATTTTTTCTTTTTGCTTGAAAATTCCGTGCAAAATTACGTAATTTATTCTTTCTGTGCAATGAAAAGTGCCACTTTTTCACTTTTGTTGGTGAAAAAGTAGCATAAAGCACACCTTTATATTATTTCAAGTGCAGCGTGTGGCCCATACGCTCCTGCTTAGTCTTCAGATAGCGGTAGTCGTATTCGTTGGGCGTCACCTCGATGGGCACGTTCTCGACAATCTCCAGACCATAGGCCTCCAGGCCGACACGTTTCGTGGGATTGTTGGTCAGCAGACGCATCTTGTGGATGCCCAAGTGACGCAACATCTGGGCACCGCAACCGTAGTCGCGCTCATCAGGTTTGAAGCCCAGATGGATGTTGGCTTCAACGGTGTCAAGCCCTTCTTCCTGCAGTTTGTAGGCGGCAATCTTGTTCATCAGGCCGATGCCTCGTCCTTCCTGCTGCATATAGATGACCACGCCCTTGCCTTCGTGCTCAATCATCTCCAGTGAACGGTGGAGTTGTTCGCCACAGTCACAGCGCATGGAACCGAGGATGTCGCCTGTGGCGCACGAAGAGTGTACACGTACCAGTACAGGTTCGTTTTCCTTCCATTCACCCTTGATAAGGGCCATGTGTTCCAGACCGTTCGATTTCTGGCGGAAGGGAATGAGCTGGAAATGACCATAGCGTGTGGGCATATCAACGCGGTTGCCAACCTCGATGAGTGACTCCTTGCGGAGACGGTAGGCGATGAGGTCCTTAATGGAGATGATCTTCAGCCCGTGCTCTTTGGCAAAAGCTGTCAGTTCCGGCAAACGGGCCATAGAACCGTCGTCGTTCATGATTTCCATGAGGGCGCCGGCAGGGTAGAGACCGGCCAGACGGCAGAGATCGATGGCAGCCTCGGTATGTCCGCTGCGGCGCAGAACACCGTTGTCCTGTGCATAGAGTGGGTTGATGTGACCAGGTCGGCCGAAGGTCTGCGGTGTGGAGGCCGGATCGGCCAGCGCCTGGATTGTGGCGGCGCGGTCGTGGGCAGATACGCCAGTGGCGCAGCCTTCCAGCTTGTCGACGGTGACGGTGAAGGGCGTGCCAAGTACCGAGGTGTTGTCGGCTACCTGATGTGGCAGGTCCAACTCCTGGCTGCGGCTAATGGTGATGGGGGCACAGAGGACCCCCCGGGCATATTTCAGCATGAAGTTCACCATCTCGGGGGTGATTTTCTCGGCGGCACAAATGAGGTCGCCTTCGTTCTCGCGATCCTCATCATCGACCACAATGACGAACTTGCCGTCTTTGAAATCAACGAGAGCCTCTTCTATTGTATTCAGTGTCAGTGTGTCCATAAGTAGTTATTTAGTTGTATAGTGATGTTTCCTTTTGGAAATTGGCCAGTTCAATGAGCTTGGGTATGAGTTTCTTGTTAATACGGATAATGTGCTGCAGGTCCTTGTAGAGGCGGATGCGGAAACGTATCATGCGGAAATAGAAGAACAGGCCCGTGGGCAGGAACAGACCTGTCACGATGTTAAGCCAACGACGCTGGAAAGGACGTGTGTGGGCGTGTGTGGCAATGATGGGATACTGGTTGATCTTCATCAGCACATACTTGTCGGTGGTGAACGACAGATCCTCGATGGCTGTCTCCATGGCGTTGTTGAGGTGTTCTATCTCGTGGTCGTCGCCAGGACGGAAGAATACCTTGATGGGGTTGGGCCAGAACAGCAGCTTATGCTCTTTGGAGTAGTGGTCAACTTCGACGCTGACGCCCTTCAGCAGGTCGGCGTCTGTCAGGTACTTCGGTTCTTCAATGATGACCTCCTTGCGGGTAATACTGCGTTTCATGCGTAGGCCGAGCATGCTCCTGATGAGCTGTTTGTAGAGGTCGATATTGAAGACGACGGAGTCTTTATTGGCTTTGTAGGTAAAGAACACAGCCAGTGGTGCCAGCACCATCGTTGATATCCACTTGCCGAACCAGACCGTCCAGTTGTCATCGCGTGCCATCTTCATGCCTGAGTTCTCGAAGATGTAGTAGACGATAAACACCAGCACGGAGATGATAACGGGTACTCCGAGGCCGCCTTTGCGTATGATGGCACCAAGGGGAGCTCCGATGAAGAAGAAGATGATGCAGGAGAGAGCCAGTGTAATCTTGTTGATGGCCTCTATCTCATGAGTGCGTACGCGTTTGTTCAGGGAATAGGCATATTCCCCCTTGTATGACAGTTCGTTGGCCTCCATCCGGGCATACTCCATGGCATTCTTGACAACCTGTCGGTGCTTATCGGGTGATAGTCGCGCTACCATGGAGTCGATGTTTGTGTGACGGGCGGCCGCCAACTTCAAGGCGGACAGGGAGTCTTGCTTGTCCAGACGTGGCATGCGGAAGGTGCGCAGGCTGCTGTCATAAAGGAATGAGCGGCCTACGGAGTCGTTGAAGGCCTTGATGGAGTCGAGGTCGTGATAGATCTGACTCATGCTCTTGGCGCGTGCATCCCCTGAGATACCCGCCATATCGGTGAGGTTGAACTCGCCGTCGAAGTCGAGCACAATGCGCTTGTTGACAAATGTTTCACGGCGGTAGGGAACGTTGGCGGAGCCCGCCAGATCCTGCGACCGCATGTTCTCAAACCACTCGCCGCTCCACAGCGTCAATAGCAGGTGCTTCTTCTCGGCCGTCGACTGCATCATACCCGAGTCTGCCAGAATGATGGCAGCATCCTCATAGCTGTTGGTCATGCGATAGATCATGACACCATAGAGCTTGCCGGTCGTAAGGTCTTTCTTCTGAACGTAGATGTTTGAGCCGGGAATGCCGTCGTAGAAGATGCCCTCGGGAATCTCCAGTTCTGGACTCTTCTGCTTCATGGATAACAGGAGTTGGAAGAAGGAACGGTTGGCAGAGGGACCGATGACATTCTGGAAGTAAAACGAAATGCCTGCCACGAGGATCACAATGACGATAAGCGAGCGGAAAGCCTGCATCAGCGAGATGCCTGCCGCCTTGATGGCCGTCAGCTCGGACGATTCTCCCAGGTTTCCAAAGGTAATTAGTGAGGATAGCAGAATGGCCAATGGAAACGCCTGGGGCATGAGCATCAGTCCCATGTACCAGAAGAATTGCGCCAGAACCTCCAGTGACAGTCCTTTTCCTATCAGTTCGTCAACATAGCGCCATAAGAACTGCATCATCAGCACAAATTGGCAGATGAAGAATGTTCCTATAAACAGTAGCCCGAACTGCCGAGATATAAATAGGTCTAACTTCTTAATGCGAAACATCATATGGATTATAGGCCACTCACCTGGTGCAGCCGTTCCATATTGCCGTCCCACAGGTCGTGCAGGTCGTCAATGTCGTCGGCCAAGGCGTAGTCGGTGACGTACAGGCAGAGATCGCCGGTCAATTCACTGCGTCCGATGCGCATCTCCCAATAAGCTTCGGGGTCGTCCTCGTCAACCCAACGCAGACGAATGTGGCTGGGCTTTTCCAGCTCGGTCACACGTGCCTTAAGGGTGTGGTGGTCTCCCCACTCCTCGCCCCATGTCAAGGCAAGTACGTCGTTTTCCTCTTGTTCAATATTGTCCGCCAGCCATCGCTCCAGTCCGTGTACAGTGCCAATCTGATCCCATACCACATTCGTCGATCTGGCTGTCAGCGGGTATTCTAAATTCAATCTTTGCTTCTTCATAATGCGTCATTTCGGGTCCATAATGTCGTAACACCGTTGCAAAATTACAACTTTTTCGTGGAAAACGAAAATATTTTCCGTAGAAATTTTGGCGGTTCCAAAAAAAGTAGTACCTTTGCAGGCGATTTCGAGGAAGTCACCCCTTGGCGGGATAGCTCAGCTGGTTAGAGCGCATGATTCATAATCATGAGGTCGCCG
>CAZLPO010000130.1:0-5910 GCA_964561385.1 uncultured Prevotella sp. | reverse complement strand
CTGCTGCTCGTCTTCAAGTTCGTAGCAGGCTTTGTGGGCCATAGTGCTGCGATGGTGGCCGATGCCGTTCATTCGCTCAGCGACTTCGTGACCGATGTGGTGGTGCTGGCCTTTGTGCGCATCAGTGGTAAGCCGAAGGACAAGTCGCATGACTACGGACACGCCAAGTACGAGACGCTGGCCATGACCGTCATCGGACTGGCGTTGCTGGTCGTGGCTGTTGGCATTGTCTATGGTGGTGTGCTGAAGATTGCGGGATGGCTTGAGGGCAATCGGTTAGAGGCTCCGGGTATGCTGGCCCTATGGGCTGCGCTGCTGTCCGTCGTCCTGAAGGAGGCGGTCTATCGCTATTCCATGGTCAAGGCTCGCGAGCTGTCCTCGCAGGCTGTCGAGGCCAATGCCTGGCATCACCGCAGCGACGCTTTCTCTTCGGTAGGAACGGCTCTGGGTATCGGTGGCGCCATCTTTTTTGGCGAGCGCTGGACGGTGCTCGATCCCGTGGCTTCGGTTGTCGTGGGTTTGTTCATTGTCAAGGTGAGCATCGGCTTGCTGCGTCGTGGTATCGGCGACCTGATGGAGCAGTCGCTGCCCGACGACGTGGAGGCTGAGATCATCCGGTTGGCAGCCTCTGTCCCAGGCATTGTCGAGCCCCATGACCTGCGTACCCGTCGCCTCGGCAATCACTATGCCATAGAGTTACATATCTTGATGGATGGCAACATCTCTTTGTGTGAGGCTCATGACAAGGCTTCGGAGGTGGAGAAGCTGTTGCGCGAACACTATGGAAAAGAGACCCATGTGGCTGTTCATGTAGAACCAAAATAGGACGATGTCTCCTTCCGCGTGTGTTTTTTGCGGAATTAACAATAATTTTTGGGGTATTATTAGGAGACAACGATTTTTTTTTCTATTTTTGCTACCGAAATATGCTACATCTGCCTAAAACCTTCCGAAGAATACTGTCCGTTCGTATCAGTATGATGGTCGTTTCAGCCATGGCACTTTTGCTCATGGCCTCTTTGGCAGTGATGTTGCACTACTCACGAAAAACAGTCAAGGAAGAAACATTGGAGAAGGCGCTGCAGACTTTGGAGTGCACCATTCAGCGTATTGACAACATCCTGCTGAGTGTAGAGCAGACGACGGGCAATACCTACTTCGCCCTCATGCCGTTCATCAATCAGCCCGACTCCCTGATTACCTATAGCCGCAAGGTCGTGGAGACCAATCCCTTCGTTGCCGGGTGTGCCATTGCCATGCGCGAGAACTTCTATAAGGACCGCCGCTATTTCATGGCCTACTTCCACCGCAACGACAATGGCAGCCTTGACTATAGCGACTCGCCAGTCATCCAGGCGGAGATTTTCGGTAACCAGCCCTATACGGATCAGGCATGGTTCATTGAACCCATGGAAAACAAGCGGGTGGGGTGGATGAAACCGCTGGACGAGATGCTTGAGAGCGCCGAACCCATCGAGACGTTCTGTCTGCCTATCTACGCCAACTCTCCCTATGGCGACGCCACGACCCCGTTGGGCGTCATCGGCGTCGATGTGTCGCTGAACCTCTTGTCGCGCATTGTGTCGTCGGCCAAGCCTTCGGCCAATTCCTATTGCATGCTGCTCGATGGCGATGGTAACTTCATTGTCCATCCCGACGGCAGGAAGCTGCTTCATAAGACCTCACTCACTGACTCCGACGGTCAGGTGGACTCCTCCATCAGGGAAGCAGCGCAGGCGATGATGGCGGGCGAGACCGGCTACCGCCCTTTCCGTATGAATGGCAAGGACTACTATGTGTTCTTCAAGCCGTTCAAGCGTACGGCTGTACCAGGGCGCATGGCTGAGAAGATGGACTGGAGTGCCGGCATCGTCTATCCCGAGGACGATATCTTCGGCGACTACAACAGTCTGCTTTATTACGTGCTGGGCATAGCCATGGTGGGACTGCTGGTGCTGTTCCTGCTGACCCGCTGGATGATTCGCCGCCAGCTGACGCCGCTTCAGACATTGTCGGAAACGGCACAAAGCATTGCTGAAGGTGTAGGCTTTCGTGATGCGAGGTACGAGGTGCGAGGTACGGAGGTACGGGGGGGACAGAAGGACGAGATTGGCCGTCTGCAGGACAACTTTATGTTGATGCAGCGTTCGCTGGCGAAGAACATCGGTGAGCTGGAAGAGCTGACCGAGACGTTGCGCGAGCGGGGCGAAGGTCTTCGACGAGCCTATGTCGAGGCACAGAAGGCCGACCGCATGAAGACCGCCTTCCTGCACAACATGACCAACCAGATGATTGAACCGTCCAATGCCATCAACGCGTGTGTGGACGAACTGGTTGCTGGGACGAGACGAAGCAACGACGGTCTGGCCGACGAGATAGAGGCCAACGGTCATCGTATCGCTGACTTGCTGGAGAACCTGATTCATATGTCGGACGAGGAAGGCAGCGTGAATGGCAATAACGGAAAGGAGGTCGGCCATGTTTAATATCCGGAAGTCTTTCAGTGCGAAGCTCAGCCTCGGTCTGCTGCTGCTGGCAGTGCCCATCTTCCTTCTGTCGCTGGGCGTGCTGTTCACGCAGTCGCGCCACATGATTCGGGTGGCGGCGGTCGGACGTGCCAACAGTGTGCTTAGTGTGACCACAGAGCGTATCGGACGCTATCTCATGACCATTGAGACGGCGACCAATTCCAGCTGCTGGCTCATCGAACGCTCGTTCGAGCCCGACTCAATCCTGGCGTTCACCAACCGTATCGTCCGTCTCAATCCACATGTCGATGGTTGTTCCGTCAGTGCAGAGCCTGATATGTTCCCGAGCGAAGGCCGTCATTTCTCGGCCTACACCGTGCGTGAGGACGACACCATCACGACCGTCAAGGAGGCAGAGTACGAGTATTTCGACCGCGTGTGGTATAAGACGCCACGAAAGTTGGACGGGCCGTGCTGGGTGGTGTCCTACGACGATGCCGACTCCCTCGAACTGACACTCGACGGTATGATTGCCTCCTATGGCAGGCCCCTGTACGACAAGAGCCACCGTCTCCTCGGTATCATCTCGTCGGACCTGTCGCTCTTGCGCCTGTCGAAGTTGATGTCTGAGGAACGACCCTATCCGAACTCGTACTTCATGATGATCAACGAGGAAGGTCGCTACTTTATTCATCCTGACTCGACACGCCTCTTCACGCAGACCATCTTTAGCGGAGCCGACCCGCGTAAGCAGGCCGATATCATTGCGCTGGGACACGACATGACGGCGGGCAACGAGGGTCGTATGATGCTTGACATCGATGGTGTACCCAGTCTCGTCTGCTACCAGCCGGTACCTGGAACGACCTGGAGCCTTGCCATCGTCAGCCCCGACAGCGATGTGCTGGCGGGATACCAGCGTCTGACGTACATCGTCATTCCGTTGCTTGTCATCGGACTGCTCATCATCGTGCTACTGTGCCATCAGGCCGTGGGCCATGCTATCCGTCCGCTCGACGATTTGCTGAAGAAGACACAGACCGTTGCTTCTGGTAACATGGAAGTGTACATTGCGCGTAGCACCAGAGAGGATGTCATCGGACAGTTGCAGAATAGCTTTGCCAAGATGATGCAATACCTGAATTTCCATATGGGTAGTGTGCGCTATTCAACAGACCAGATGCGCCTGAAGAATGAGGAGCTGCTGTCGGCCACACGTCTTGCCAAAGAGGCCGACCGTCAGAAGACGGCCTTCATTCAGAACGTGTCGCACCAGATACGCACGCCGCTGAACATCATCATGGGCTTTGCACAGGTGTTAAATGAAATGTCTCTGCCTGATGAGGAGATGAAGAGTATCACGGCCACGATGGACCATAACTCAAAGCTTCTGAACCGTCTGGTGCTGATGCTGTTCGACAGTTCTGAGACGGGACTTTCCGAGGAACTGAACGCCCATAAGCACGACCTTGTGCCGTGTAACGATGTGGCGCGCGAGGCCATCAGCTACATCGGTCTGCACTATCCGAAGATTTCTATCGAGTTGCGCAGCGAGGTGGCCGACGACTTCTACATCCAGACGAGCCGCCTGTACCTGATGCGCAGTCTGCGTGA
This sequence comes from uncultured Prevotella sp., assembly GCA_964561385.1. Classification (GTDB taxonomy): domain Bacteria; phylum Bacteroidota; class Bacteroidia; order Bacteroidales; family Bacteroidaceae; genus Prevotella. The sequence continues at coordinate 1,828 of CAZLPO010000130.1, read as the reverse complement.
GATACTTTACAATGCTGCCAAGTATTCCGACGGCGAACACGTGTTGTTGGGTGTTCAGCGTATGGAACACTGTATGCGCTTTGTTGTTGAAGATACGGGAACGGGTATTGGCGAAGCCGACCGCGAGCGTATGTTCGACTTCTTTACCAAGGTTGACGATCTGTCAGAGGGCCTCGGTCTCGGTCTGCCGTTGGCCAAGCGCCATGCGCGCAACCTGGGCGGCGACCTGACGCTCGACGAGACCTATCACGACGGTTGTCGTTTCATCATCGAGATTCCGATACCTACTCCGTGACGTCGCCTTTGTAGTGGTACTCTTTGACGTTGGGATTCTCGCCAAAGTACTGATCCTCGTAGTAGATGTTCTGCATGATGCGCTTGTCGTAGCCCTTATGGATGGGTGCTACGCGCAAGATGAGGTCATTGAAGTTGACGGTCGGCAGAACCATACCGAAGATACCGATGCCGGCGCGTGTGCCCTGCGGACGGTAGTTGTTGTGGATGTACATGGTGGAGTAGAACGCGTGATGGTGGTATTCCGTCCAGTTGTACTTGTTAAAGGTCTCCCAGACCTTCTCGTCGAAGGTGGAGTCGGCATGCGTGAAGGTGTAGCCGATGTTGTTGACAGCATCGTCAATCCAGTCGCCCTTGATGCTGTCGTTGGCCATAATACACTGGCGGATGTTGTCGTTCATCTCCTCGGTCATCGTCTCCTTGTCAGGCACACTGATGTGGGCGAGGAAGAGAATGACGGCGCAAACGGCGCCGAAAATGACAATTCTGCCAAGGCAGGAGTGGGAGAGTATGTGAAACATGGACTCGTTGGTCCGATAATTACCTCTGTCAGTCTGTTTCATGGCGGTATGGTTTTTAAAGTGATGAATGTGAAATCAGGTTCATGAACTCCTGACGCGTCTTGGCTTGCTGGAAGGCGCCGCTGAAGTCGCTGGTTGTGGTGATGCTGTTGATCTTCTCAACGCCCCGCATCTGCATGCACATATGGCGTGCCTCGACAACCACCATGACGCCCAGCGGCTTCAAGGTCTGTTCGATACACTCCTTGATCTGCAGCGTCATGCGCTCCTGCACCTGCAGGCGGTGGCTGTAAATATCGACTACACGGGCAATCTTCGACAGGCCAGTGATGTAGCCGTTAGGAATATAGGCGACATGCACCTTGCCGTAGAATGGCAGCATGTGGTGTTCGCACAGTGAAAAGAAGTCAATGTCCTTGACAATGACCATCTGGTTGTAGTCCTCCTTAAACAGGGCGTCCGTCAGAGTCTTGTGGGCATCCATGGTGTAGCCTTTGGTAAGCACCTGCATAGCCTTGGCCACACGCATGGGGGTTTTCTTCAATCCCTCACGATTTGGATCCTCGCCCAAGAGGCTGAGTATCTTCTCGTAGTGGTCGGCTAATTCCTCAATCCCCTCGCGATATTTCTCGTTGTCGTATTCCTTTATCTCTATCTTCATTATTGATATACGGTTATTTTTCCTTTGACGATGGTTGCTGCGTTGAATCCCAGTTTCTTGACGTTTGTCAGGACGTGATGGGCTTCCTCATAGGTGCGGTAGTTGCCCATACGGCAGATCCATCGAGGAGAATAGAAATGTACATAGACGGGCTGGTCGGGGAAGTAGGACTTGAGTTCGTTGCCTACCTGCTCTGCCCGCTGCCGGTCCTTACGCTGGTTGCCGCCTGCATAGACTTGTACGCGGTAGCCCGAAATCTTGTGTCCGCCCTTGATGACCTTTTTACGGGTGTCCACCGAGTCGGGTGTCAAACGTGTGTCGGTCGTGAGACGTGTTTCGGGCGTGAGGCGTG
>CAZLPO010000129.1:2204-5921 GCA_964561385.1 uncultured Prevotella sp. | reverse complement strand
TGCTGACAGCGATGCAACGGAAGTTAGGATACTCCTTCAGCACCTCAACGAGCTTCGGTCCAAAGGCGAGCACGGGCGTGACGTCCTTGCCCTTCATCACCATCTTCTGCATGGGGTCCCACTCGATAGAACCAACCACCTTCTCCTTGTCATAACCCTTCTTGGCAAAGAAGTCCACCAGGATTTCTGCCAGTTCCAGGGAATGCTTCGGACAGGTTGAGAAGTTCACCTCGACGATGTCGCACAGGATACCGTCGAGCAGCGTCTCAACGGTCTCTTTCGAGACCATCTGTCCCGGCAGCTTGAAGCCCAGCGAGTCGATACCCTTGTTCAGGATGTCGAGCGCCTTGGCGTTGGCGGCCTTCGCAATCTCTTTGGATGTTGCGTTACCCGCGACATCTAAAGAGATGTTCTGGCGGACGTACCACACATTAGAGTCCTTCTTGTTGCCTCTGACGAAGGGGAACTCGCCAGGCAGTGCGTCAGGTGTCTTGAGGTCTTTCAAGTCCTCGCGGCGATAGAAGGGCTGCACATTAAAACCTTCGTTTGTTCTCCATACCAAGCGTTTCTGGAAGTCGGCCCCTTTCAGGTCCACCTCAATCTTGTCGAGCCACTCCTGGGTGGTCGGCGCCGTAAACTCGGTAAAGAGCTTTTCTTTGTTAACCATAGCTGAATTATTATATAAGTTGTTTTAAGTATTCAATCTGCAAAGATACTAACTTTTTCCGAACTTCCGCATTTTTTTGCAATAATTTTGCTCTCATATCGTTTCTAAAAGAAAAAAAGCCATGCGAAAGCTGTTCATTCTCCTCACCATCCTGACGATTCAGACCGTTCAGGCAAGAAGCGTCGTCAGCGACGCCCGTGTCAAGACGCTGCAGGTTGTGGTCAACGACGACTGGCTGTCGCCGCCGGTCATGAAGCTCGCGGGCGATGTCGTCACCATCAGCTTCGACGAGCTGTCGCACGACTACCACCGCTACCTGTATCGGGTGGAACGCTGCGAGTACGACTGGACGCCGTCCGACGGCGTCTTCGAGAGCGACTGGCTGGACGGTTTCAACGACAACCCCATCGAGGACTACGAGCACTCGCTGAACACCACCGTTCTCTACACCCACTACCGTTTCCGCATTCCCAACGACCGCTGCCGTCTGCGGATGAGCGGCAACTACCGCGTGCACATCGTCGACGAGGCCGACGGCCGCGAGGTGGCCTGTGCCGAGCTGCGCGTCGTCGACCCACGCATGCGACTGGGACTGTCGGTCAGCACCAACACCGATGTGGACATGAACCGCAGTCACCAGCAGGTGACGATGAGCGTGGGCTACGACCAGCTGCGGGTGACCAATCCCGATGAACAGATACGTACGCTGGTGATGCAGAACGGGCGCGAGGACAATCTGAAAAAAAATATCCGCCCCACGCACATCACGCCCCAGGGTCTGCGCTGGGAACACAGCCGGCCGCTGATTTTCGAGGCGGGCAACGAGTACCACAAGTTCGAGGTGCTCGACGTCAGCCACGCGACGATGGGACTGGAGCGCATCGTGTGGGACGGTGAGCGCTATCAGGCCTTCCCCTTTGCCAACACGCCCCGCATGAACTATCTCTACGACGAGGATGCCAACGGTGCCTTCTACGTCCGCAACAGCGACAACATAGAGAACGACCGCACCTGCGACTATGTCTATGTCAACTACCGGCTGCAGGCGGCCCCCTACTCCGCTGCCGACATCGTGGTCGACGGCATGTGGACCAGCGGCCAGACAGACCTCTACCGGCTCAGCTACGACGAGGACGCGCACGGCTACACGGGCCGCATCCTGCAGAAGCAGGGCTACTACTCCTACCAGTACCTGCTGCGCGACAAGGACGGCACCACCCATCTCGTTCCCGAGGAGGGGTCGTTCTTTGAGACGGAGAACCGCTATCAGGGGTTTGTTTATTATAAAGGTACGGGCGACCGTACCTGGCTGCTGGTGGGCTACCAGCAGGTGGTGTTCAGACCGTAAGCCGGTATTCCTGCGGTGTCTTCTTGAACTTGTGGAAGAATATCGCTATGAAGTAGTTGGGCGTGGCGAAGCGACACTCCACGGCTATCTCCTCAACCGACTTGCTCGTGGTCTCAAGCAGCTGTCGTGCACGCTCCAGGCGGATGGCACGCTCCAGCATCCTGGGACTCTTGTAGAGGTTTGCCGACACCTCCTCGTAGAAGGTCTTGACGTCCTTTCCCGACAGTTCCACAAGGCTGTGCATCGTAAACCCGTTCTTCTGTTCCTTGATGTAGGGCAGCACCGTCATCATGATCTGCACGAACGTGGGCGACAGCACCGCCGACTGACTCTCCGTACCGGCATAGAGTTCGTCGAGGCTTGGCGCCAGCGTCTCCTGCTCGTACTTCGTACAGCGCTCCACGAAGTTCTCGATGCGGCGCACCATGCTGCTCTCGTCGTTGTTGCGCTTCTCACGCAGGCGCGTGTTGCGGATGTAGAAGACGAAGTTCACCGCCAGCAACAGCAGCAGCACACCCACCATCGCCGCCAGCACGCCGGTGGTGCGCCACCAGGGCTCGTTGACGTTGACAATCCACTCGTAGGGCTCGCCCACGAACTTGTCGATGACGTTCGACGCCTGCAGCTCAATGTGATAGGTACCCGGGCGCAGGCGCACCAGCGGCAGGTGGAACAGTCCGCGGCGGTCCACCATACCCGCCGAGTTGTGGAACGAATAGGTGGTCCACTGGTCGCCCATCTCCTTGATTCTCACACGGTAGAACGTCTGCATGGGCCGTGCGTAGTTCAGCGCCGAGAACGTCAGCGACACCGTGTTCTGGTCGTAGGTCAGGTTGATCTCCTTCGTGCGCGTGATGGCCTTGTCCAGGATGACCGATCCCTCGACCTCGGTACCCACGGTGACGAACGTGCCGTTCACCATCATGCTCGTCAGCTTGGGGAGCATCTGTATGGGCTGCTGCGACAGAATCTCGCTGAAGTCCTTGGGGTTGAACGTCACCACGTGGTTCACGGCCTGCATCACGATGCGCCCGTCGTCCAGCTTTATCACCTTGCCGTCGACGAACGTCTCGTTGGGCACGTTGTCGTCGTTGTTGAAGCTGGTGACGTAGCGCACCCGCCCGCCGTCCACCTGCAGACAGGCAATGCCGTAGCTGGAGCTCACCCACACGTTGTGCATGTCGTCCTCCATGATGGCGTGTATCACGTTGTTCAGCAGTCCGTCGTTGCGCGTTATCAGCTGCGGCTCCTCCTTCGGCGACTTGTACAGATAGAGTCCCACGGCCGTTCCCACCCACGTCCAGCGGCGGCTGTCGATATACATCACGTTGGCGCTCTTGCCGTTGAACTCGCTGATGCCCTGCAGGTCGTCCATCATCGCCACATACCTGACAGCGTCGGGGTCGTCGAGCGCCAGCGACTGGAAGGGTGTGTTCAGCGGGCGGGCGTAGAGCAGTCCCTGACGCTCGGTGCCTACCCACATGCCGCCCTGGCGGTCAAACTCAATGGCGTTGATGTCGGTCGTCAGCCGGCGGCGGCCGTAGCGCAGCAGCAGCGCCGGCTGGTGGACGACGGCACCCGTCCGCGTGTCGTAGGTGAAGTAGCCCTCGTCCGACGACACATAGAGCACGTCCTGGTAGACGGCCAGGTTGTTCAGCCGCCGGTCGGTCTCCATCAGCGTCGTCCACCGGCGCGCGTCGGC
>CAZLPO010000129.1:0-2104 GCA_964561385.1 uncultured Prevotella sp. | reverse complement strand
GCCTTGAACAGGCTGTCCATGTTGGCCACAAACCGCTCGGTCGTCAGGTTCACGCACGTCACGCTCTTCCAGTTCTTCAGCCACAGGTGGTGGTTGGCGTCGTAGTACAGCCGGTAGCCGGCGGAATAGCGCTCCAGCACGTACTTCTCCTCCTGCTCGGTGTTGATGTGGTAGAACTGGGCACCGTCGTAGAAGTTGATGTTGCCGATGGTGGTGATGGTCATGCGTCCCGTCTTCGTACACTTGATGGTCTGTGCCGAGTTGTCGGCCAGCCCGTCGGAGGCCGTGATGGCACGGAAGATGCGTTCGCTGTCGGCTCGGGCCACAACGAACGCTGCCAGCAGCAGCACAACACCTATGATGCGTCGTACGGGATTCATCTGCGCGTGTTTTGATGCCACAAAAGTAGCGAATAAAAATGACACCGCCAAACTTTTTCACCAAAAACCATGAAAAACGTGTCTGACAAAGGACAAGCGCCGCTTCATCATTGGATTGCTCACATAACTATAAGACATCCCGATTATTTAAATAGAATATCATGATGTTATAAAAACATACATAGTTACATTTTTGCTGCATATACCTGATTAACAACCTGTTAGGATGATGTAACTTTTTTGCAAAGTTACATCATTTTTCTTTTTAGGGTAGTTTTTCTGCAAAACTTTTGCATTTGGCCCGAAAATTTTGTATCTTTGCAATCGTAAAAACAATAATCGGTCAAGCATATGAAAATCACAATTATCAACTCTGAAAGAAAAGAAAAGAGGTACGTGCGAGAGGAACTTGAGGAGTTCGTTGCGCAGCTGAAAGACGGTACCTTCCGTCAGCAGTACGTACGCGACTATACCAAGGAAGTGTGCTTCGCAGCAGAATGGGTCAAACAGAATGGCGAGCTGAAGGCCAAGAGTCTCAACGGTCTGATTCTATTGTCGTTGGAAAACTTGCGCGACTTAGCAACCGTTGAGGAATATAAGCGACTGGCAGCCCAGCAGCCCTATACCCTACTCTGCTTCCTCGGTCACGATGGCCACTCGCTCCACATCGTCTGCCCCTATACCATATCCATCGGTTCGCCGACAGTCACGACCCATCTCAACGCCTTCCGCAAACTTCATTACATATACTCTTCGCAGCTGGGCACCCCATTGGCCGAGCAGGAGCCGACGTTCGAGACCTCTTGCATGGTCAGCTACGATCCGAACCCGTTTTACAATCCCTCGGCTATAGCCACCGCCGTTTCGTCAGAGCCAGAAGATACCCCAGAGTTCAGAAGCACGCAGGAGGATATCAGTGATTACAACTACCCCGAGGAGATTCCTGGCCTGAGCGTCCGTGAGAGTCGTATGCGCCGCTTCCACGACTGTCTCGACGCCGCCATAGAAAAGTATCACGACATCACCCACGACGAGGAATACGCCACGGCCGTCCTCGAGCAGCTGGCCGACGGTTGCCGTGTGATGGGACTGCCCCAGGCTTGGTGCGCCCGTGTTGCTTCGTATATTCCTTTGCTCTCCGATAGCCTCGGCAGCAACGCGATTGAGTCCGTCTTCAAGACCGCGTATCTCCGCAAAACCCTGAAGACCATCCCGATGAAGTACACCCGGCCTTCTGCCCTCCTCACCTTCAAGACCGAAGCCTATATGCGGGAGCATTACACACTGCGCCTCAACGTGATGACGGGTACGCCTGAGTATCGCATGAATGCCGTGGGCTATGGTTTCCTGCCACTCGATCAGGCCGCCCGCAACACCATGGCCATCAAAGCCCTGAAGGCAGGCGTCGAGTCGTGGGACAAGGACCTGAACCGCTACATCGACTCCAACCTCATACCACGCTACTATCCCATGGAGGACTATCTGCGCCATCTGCCTAAATGGAACGGCAAGCATGACTATGTGGGGGAGATGGCCCGTCGTGTAAAAACCGACAACCCCTATTGGGAAGAGGACTTCCACAAGTGGATGCTCTCGATGGTAGCACAGTGGCTCGGCAAGGACCGTCAGCACGGCAACGCCATCGTGCCCCTGCTCATCGGTCCGCAGGGCTCGGGCAAGACCACCTTCTGCCGCAGGCTGTTGCCGGAGTACCTTCAGGTCTA
>CAZLPO010000128.1:0-5977 GCA_964561385.1 uncultured Prevotella sp. | reverse complement strand
TCTTGGCCAGATAGGGGATATAACGGTGCATCTCACCATAGACCTCAATGTTCTTGACCACAGCCTTACGATAAGCCTTCAGTCCGCAGTTGAAGTCGTGCAGGTTCTTGATGCCGCTGATCTTACGGGCGGTCGCATTGAAAAGTTTCGTCGGCAGGGTCTTCGACAGCGGGTCGTAGCGTTTCTGCTTGTAGCCGCTCACCAGGTCGTAGCCATCGTCAACAATCATGTGATAGAGACCGGGAATCTCGTCTGGAGAGTCCTGCAAGTCAGCATCCATCGTGATGACGACATCGCCCTGTGCCTCTGCGAAACCACAGTAGAGTGCAGGACTCTTACCATAGTTACGGCGGAACTTGATGCCCTTCACCACAGCAGGCTCCTGCTGATGCAGACTGCTGATAATCTCCCACGAATGGTCGGTGGAGCCATCATTAATGAAGATGACCTCATACGAAAAACCGTTCTCTTTCATCACCCGAGCTATCCACGCATAGAGTTCGGGGATTGACTCGTCCTCATTATAAAGAGGTATAACAACTGATATATCCATATTTCTCAATTTTTCACTTTGTATATTTTTCTATCATCTCTCGCCTCTCTTTAACAACGCTGCGACAGGCAGTCCGATGACAATGCCAATGCTGATGTTCATCGTCATCACGTTCAGGGCATAGTCGATGGGGCGCAGCTGTCCCATCTGTTGAAGACTCTCGGTGGCGGCCTCCGCCAACCCCGACTGCTCAAGCGCCTCCTTCATTTCCGACGTCGTCAGGGTTTGATGGAGCGAGGCCAAAAGATAACCGTGGTCGATAAAGGCGAAGTAGACATACTGAACAAGTGCCAGCAGAATGGCTGCGTAAAAGAAGACCAGAATGGCAAATGCCCAGCCACGCATCAGCGAGATAACGCCATGCAGGTCCTCATCGCGGAAACGCTTCAGACGACGGGCCACATAAAAAGGGGTTGCCACCATCAGCAGAAGAGCCACCATACCAAACAGAGGATTGGAAATACCATAGATGTAGCAGGCAAAGCTGACCGTCCATAGCAGGGCAAGCAAAGCACCGTCAACACGGGCAAAGGCTTTTAACTGTACATATTCGGCTGGTGTCATTTTAACATGTTTCTGTTTCCGCCTGCAAAATTAAGCATTTTCCTGCACATAACACGGGTGTCGCCACAAAAAATAGTTAAAAAACACTCGGCAACAACAAATTCTTCACTCCCAGCTCCTTGCTTTTCACTTTTTTGTTGTACCTTTGCACCCGATTTGAAAAATGGGCAAGTCCTGTACGACCAGCTCCCTCGGAATCCTCCAGGACGGGAACGTAGCAAAGGTACTTGGTTGTAGCGGTGCGATGCAGACCGCTTGCCCACCCGCCTCTTTAGCTCAGTTGGCCAGAGCACGTGATTTGTAATCTCGGGGTCGTTGGTTCGAATCCGACAAGAGGCTCAAAGAATGAAAAAGGAAGGCTATTGCCTTCCTTTTCTCATTCTATATACTGATATCCTCTAAATGCTGTATCTCCGGAGTAGCACCGGGCATTCCCACCACCGTCACCACATCGAACCGAATGTCACGGTCTGTCTTACAGTAGTTCACATAGTGGTTGGCCGACAGCCGCAGACTACGCATCTTTCGCCAGTCGACAGCCGTCTCCGGGTCAGTGAACATACGGTTGCGGCGTGTCTTCACCTCAACGAAGACAATCACTTCATCCTTCATCGCAACAATGTCAATATCACGATGCCCGGAGTGCCAGTCGCGCTCGAGAATGACAAAACCTTTCTCGCGCAGATAACTGGCAGCGATGTCCTCGCCCCATCGGCCCAACTCGTTATGTTCAGCCACGGCTCACCTTATTTCGAATGAACATGAATAAGCTGACTGCCACTGTCCCAGCGCACAATGTAGATACCACGCGGCAACTCCTTCAGACTGGTCACCTGACGTCCGACAAGCATACCCGACGTCGTATAGACATCGAAGGTCTGGCCACTGCCTTCAATAGCCCTGATGGCATCGACAAAGTGTACGATGAGCTTTCCATTGACATACTGGAACTCATAGTTCTGGGCCTCGCCACCGCTCACCACGATGGTATACTCACCCTCCGGACTGTCCTTCGTGGCCTCGGTCGTGGCGACAGGCTTCACCGTCAGCACGCTCTCTGAGTCATTCAGTTTCCAGCCGTCATAAGTCAGTTCGAAGACAGGATTATCCTCGCCCGTATTACGCTCTGCGTCCTTCACGCTCACCGTCAGCGGAGCCTTCGTAATGGTCAGCGTACCATTGACATAGCTGTCGTTGAAGTTCCTTACCTCACCCTTACGGATGACAATTGGATAGGTACCCACCGGTGATTCGGCCGTGGCCTCACAGATAATCTCCGGAGAACCATAGACCACACCTGTTGCATCGTACTCGAAATAGGGATTCTCCTCACCATATTCACGCGTATAGCTGCCAACCGTCAGCTTCACTGGCTCGGCAGTGGTTACCGTCAGCGTTCCCTTCACATAGCTGAAAGTATAATTGCCGGACTCGCCACCACTCACCACAACATCATAATTGCCGGGGGCTGACTCCCAGGTGGCTTTTGTCGTGGCCTTTGGCTTCACGGTCAGCACATCCGCGGTCTCACTCAGCTTGAAGCCTTCGTAGGTAAGATCGAACGAAGGATCATCCTGTCCCTGCTGACGGGTGTAGTTACCGGCCTTCACCGTCAGCGGAGCCTTCGTAATGGTCAGTGTACCATTGACATAGGTGTCGTTGAAGTTCCTGACCGCACCTTTACTGATAATGATCGGATAGGTGCCGACAGGCGACTCGGCGGTTGCTTCACAGGTAATCTCGGGGGAGCCATTCAGGGAGGCACCGGTCGTATCATATTCGAAATAGGGATTGTCCTCGCCATACTCACGCGTGTAGTTGCGAACCGTCACCTTCACAGGATCGGCTGTGGTCACCGTGAGCTTACCTTTCACATAGTTGAAGGTATAGTTGTCTGCCTCACCGCCGCTGATTACAATGTCATAGTTTCCAGGAGCAGACTCCCATGTTGCCGTAGTACTCGGCTGCGGCAATGTGGTCAGCACGTCAACCGTCTCGTCGTTCTTGAAGCCCTCATAGCTCAGTTCAAACGTAGGATTGTCCTGTCCCTGCTGACGTGTGTAATCACCGGTCTTCACGGTTAGTACAGCCGGCGTAATGGTCAGCGTGCCATCTGTGTAGGTGCAACTCTCGTTCGTGACGTCGCCCCTCCTGACAATAATGGGATAGGTACCGGCAGGCGAGTCTTTCGTTGCTTCACATGACACAACCGGCGTTCCATCCAAGGCGTCACCGACAGCCTCGTAGTCGAACGACGGATTATCATCGCCATACTCACGCGTATAGCTGTTGGCCGTCACCTTTGTCTGGGCTTCCCCAATATTCTCGGGCGATGCCGTCAGATAGATCTCATCAACCAGCTCACCGTCAATCGTCTCCGTACCGTAGATACCCTTCACGCAGAACAGTTGACCATCAATTGCAGCAGGCATCTCCAGTCCCGACAGGTCAAACATATTTGTTATACGCATGCGCGTTTCACCATTAAAGACGTAGAAGTCGTCATCGTTCAGCAACTGCGTACTGCTGATCTCCACCAAGTCGCCATAATCGGCTGATGTCAGCTCGTCGAACGCTACGGCACGGGGCTCGGCTGCCTCACCTGCTGTAACGGTCAGATTGGCTGCGGTGGTCATCTCCTGGACACCGACAAACAGGGGCATCTGGTCGCGGCTCCCCCGCTGTCCGCACACCTGACCATTCAGGATGTCATTCTGGTGCAGCGTCAGACCCGTTGACGTAAAGACGACAGCACCAGTCTCGTCACGCACATAACAGTCATCACCATCGACATAGAGAACCTGAGCATCGTTCAGGTGCAACACCGCCAGCGAGCCTTCCTCCATCGTACAGAAATCACTGATAGTCGCTGCATCAGGCAACTCCACCACCTTGACAAGACAGGAGGCCTCCAGGCCATTGTCACTCCGCACGTAGATATGTGTCTCACCAATGGCAACAGCCGTCACCAGACCATTGTCCGTAACGGTAGCCACCGACTCGTCCTCCGACTCCCACGTCAACACGTACGTTGACGTTGACGGAGTGATAACAGCCTGCAACTGACGCGTACCACCAATCATCACTTCCACTTCTTCTGGCAGCAATAGTTCGGAAGGACCGAGATTATCCTTCAGGTCGAAGGTAATGACACCGTCGCTCTCGCTGATGTTCTTCAGTCCCATACGCGTCTCCTCATTAGCCCAGGTCTTCAGGTTGGCAGGCGACGTGTTATTGTCCAGCACACGCACGTTTTTGGTGCCGGGGAACGGGTCACTTCCTGCTGCGTATGCACCATAATAGTTGCTCTTCACACCATCGGCACGCAACAGTTCATAATAATTATGATTGGGATTACTGTTTACTTTATTATTGTTCCATGCACTACTGCTTGTTGAATCGACACGGAATACCAGCATACCATGACCGGCAAGATACTGGTCCCACTTGTCACTCTTCTGGCGGTTCTCCAACAGGAAGTACTCATTCTTGACAGGGGTATCAAGGCGGAAACCCTCATTCGTCGAAGCGATGCTACCAAGCTCATAAGTACCAGGCGCAGTCAGCGTCTGAGGATAGGCAAAACCGATGGCATAGCGTTCATACAAAGAATAGCCGCATGGCGTACGACTGTAGTTCAAGTAGCTGCCACCTGCCATGATCGACCATTCACCGGGGTCATCACTCTGACCATAGTCCTCATAGTCCGTATCATAGAGATCGGGCAGACCCAGCACATGACTGAACTCATGGCAGATGGTACCGATACCGTCAAGGGTTGTAGAGGTTTCATTGCCATACAGTTCCACGGAACAAGCATAGCTTCCCAACTGGACGCCATCCTTATACACCTGCCAGTTCCATCCGCCATTAGGATTCATGATGGTATAGGCATGCGGCCATATCAGCTGAGTACCGGTCATATGAGAACCGGCACCAGCAAAGATGAAATAGATCATGTCCACCTCACCGTCACCGTCACGGTCGTAGTCACGGAAATCAATGTCATCGTCTATCAGGTTGATCACATCATAGGTCAACTGCGTCGCATTATCCGTCTGCTTGGCATAGTACTTACTGCGATTAACCTGATAGGGACCAACAATATCAAACTGAGGCGTGAACAGACCTGTAGAATTGTCGTGGAAATAGTCACGGACGCTACCCGTAAAACGACCATACTGCGTGTTATCATAACCGGTATAGCCCTCCTTGTTCACCATATCGTTAATAATATCGGCATAGTTGGAACGGGAGAAACTCTGGTCGTTATACTCCACCAACACAATCAGGCCACGGAAGATACTATAGTCATACTGCGGATTGCGATGCATGGCCTGAGCCTTCTGGCGACGGACACCTTCCTTCTGCTGTGCCTCCGCCATCTTACTCTTCATGGCAGGAGCCTGATACTTGGGAACGGACTGTAACCAAGCCCGGTCCTCGGCCGAACGTGCCTCACTGTCATGCGCCACACGTGAAGTAGCCACAAGCTCTCCTTCTTTCTTCTCGGCATACACGAAATAGCCACGACTGTCCTTCACAACCGTATAGCCATCGGCCGTCGTAAAGAAATTACGCCATTCGTCACCATGCAACTGAACCGTTACAACACTGCCATCGGGCTGAGTTACCTTCTGTTTGCCAGGATAGGCTGGCACTGCATTGGCCGCACAGACACCCAGTAAGGCAGCCACAAACACTATAATTAACTTTTTCATCTTCGGATAAACGTATCAGCCGACAAAGATACTACAATTTTCCGAATAATTATTCAAAAAACAAGAAAAACATGATAAAAAAGTAAAAGAGCCCTGCTTCATTGCTGAAACAGGGCTCAATGAAAAGTGGCGGCCTCCT
>CAZLPO010000127.1:0-6226 GCA_964561385.1 uncultured Prevotella sp. | reverse complement strand
TAAAATGTTCTATTTTTCTCGTCTTTTATTTGGAGATTAAAACAGAATCTTGAGTTATTTAAGGCCGAATTGCATTAATCTTCTAAAATTACTTTGCCACGTCAGAATTATTTTGTACTTTTGCGCTCATAAGTGACTTTTGACAGTCAAAAAACGTATTATTTGTATGAACTATATTATAAAGAGGTATAGCATCCTTTCTCTTCTCCTCCTGCTCTGCGGAGTAGTGGGGCAGGCGCAGACGCTCGTGTTTGAGCAGAGTTTTAAGTCAATGTTTTCTGATGAAAGTTTGGAGGGGACGGATCCTCGACTTCCAGGATGGTTATTTGTTAATTGCAATGGTCGTAGTAAAGGTAATCTACGTGTTGGTGGCAATTCTAATCCAGGAAGTGTAACCACGCCTTCCTTTCATCTTTCCGGTAATTCAATGATTGCTTTGCGAGCAAAAGTATCTGAAAATGCAACGGAGAATTCCCAAATCACTTTCAATATTTCTGCGACTGGAGGTTCATCATATTCGTCATCATATACATTTACGGCAAATACTACTACAAAAAAAAACATGTCGGGCATTCCCTTCTATTTTTTTAATGGTGCTTCTAATACCAGTTTGACAATAAGTGTATTAGGTAGTAATATGGTCTTTATTGAGTCCATCCGTGTTTATGACCTTGGTGATGCCATTTTCTACGAATCATTTGATTGTATGGTCGGAAGGTCCGGAATGCAAGAGTTCTATGATGGTAATATTGCTCAAGATTATTTGTTTGATAATTCTGGATGTACTATTTCTGGTGATGTCAGACAAGCTTCACAGAATTTGTTCTTTGGTTCAGGAACTCCATATTATAATTTGCCCATAATCTCGGATATTGTTGAATCGGATTATTTGTTATCTTTCCGAATGTCAAAGTTTGCGTCATCTGGCAGTAACATATCTGTAAGTTGTTCTGGCTCTGCCAAATTAACCCCATTTAATACGAGTGATTTTGATAATCTGAAGACTTCCCAGACAGCTAATCTTATAGATGAGCCCGAAAGGTATTGGCAAGACTATTCCACAGTAATAACGGGAATGACAAATACAACGCTTATTACTTTTGGAGGGAATCAATATAATCTTGATAATGTATTGCTCACCCCCATTCCAACCCTTCTTGACGAGGCAGCGAATAACATTACTTATATAAAGGGACATGCGGGACAGACGACGGATGTGGAACTGCGTCGAACATTGACGGCGAACGTGTGGTGCCCTTTGTGCCTGCCTTTCGACGTGACGCCGGAGTCATTCGCGACGGCAGCGAATGCGGTGGTAGCTGACGCCAACCCCGTGCTGCGCACGTTTACCCGCGTCAGCAAGGGTGTCTTTACCTTTGATGTCGTACCAGCGGCGACGACCATCGCCGCAGGCACCCCCTTCCTGGTGAAGGTGACGAAGCAGGTGACGAACCCGACGTTTGCCGGCGTCACCGTCGTCAACACCCCGGCGAAGGCTGTACCAGCAAACAGCAACTACCAGTTTGTGGGCACCTACTCACCTGTTAATTTGAATACCGACGGCACCCACCTCTTCCTGGGTACTGACGGCAAACTCTATAAGCCCGGCACAGCGGCTGGCTATAACCACATGAACGGTCTGCGTGCCTACTTCCAGATTCCGGCAGCTGCATCAACGCGTATCTCTTTGCCTGGCGACGAGACGACGGCCATTCAGGACATCAATGACGATGGCTATCAGTATGAGCATAGGTTCGACAGCGAGGCCGTCCGTACACAAAACCTTCTCCCCCGCCAAATCACCATTCGCGAGGGCCGCAAATACCTTTCTAAGTAAAAGCCCCTTGACAATGAAGAAGTATATTGCTCCCACCATCACTATGCATCTGATTGAGATAACCAGAATCATTTGTAGTAGTGGTTCCTATACAGTAGACACTACAAACGGAGTTTCCGAGGGTAATGCCTTCACACAGGCTGCCTCCCGAGAGAGTCTCTGGGACGAAGACGAATAAGCGCATGACACACCTCTATCCACTCCTCTTTGAACCGAACCTGCACCCGGTAGTGTGGGGTGGGGGACTGTTACGCCCATACAAAGGTCTGGAACCGACAGACGAACCCATTGGCGAGAGCTGGGAGGTAAGTGCGGTGCCAACCAGTACCAGCATCGTCAGCAATGGTCCTCTGGCAGGGCGCGACCTCATCAGCGTTATCAATGAGCAGCCTGACGAGATCCTTGGCCATGCCGTCAACATGCGTTATCACGGCAAACTGCCGCTGCTCGTCAAGTTCATTGACGCCAAGAGCGATCTCAGCATCCAGGTGCACCCTAACGACGAGATGGCCCAACGTCTGCACGGCAAGATGGGAAAGAGCGAGATGTGGTATATTATCCGTGCCGACGAGGGCAGTCACCTCTACGTGGGATTCAAGGACCCCATTACGCCCGAGGAGTATCAGCGGCGTGTGGCCGACGGTACCATTACCGAGGTTCTGGCGAGCCATGACGTGAAGGCTGGCGATGTCTTCTATCTGCCTGCCGGACGTGTGCATGCCATCTGTGGCGGCATCATGCTGGCTGAGGTGCAGCAGTCGTCAGACGTCACCTACCGTATCTTCGACTACAACCGTCCCGGCATGGACGGCAAGCCACGCGAGCTGCATACCGAGCTGGCGGCGCAGGCCATCGACTACCATGTGGAGCGCGAGTACCGCACCGACTATGGCGACACCAGCAACCAAGCGAAGCAGGTCATCGACACGCCCTTCTTCGATGTGCGTATCATGGAGGTGACGGCACCCTTCCACCGCAACCTGCTGAAATACGACAGTTTTATTATTACCATGTGCATCAAGGGCGACTGCACCCTGCGTGTCCGTCGCACAGGCGACGAGGTGGTGTTGCATGAAGGCCACAGCGCCCTCATCCCTGCTGCCATCGCCGACTACGACGTGATTCCTCATACCGCGCAGTCGCGGCTGCTCGATGCCTTTATCGACAATATGGATCGCACGCTGACAGGGCTCGTCAGCCGGTTCCTGCATACTACAAGCTAACCAGAAACATGCTATTGTGAAGCAGTATCAGTATCATATTTTCTCGCCCTACAGGGTCTGTCCTTTGGGCGCACATGTGGACCACCAGCACGGACTGGTGACGGGTTTCGCCATCGACAAGGGCGTGGACCTTTGGTTTGACGTGAACGACGATGGTCATGTGCACTTAGAGTCCAGAACCTTCGAGGGTGATGTGGACTTCGAGATCGATGCGCCCTCGCAGGTGAGGGAGCGCCATTGGGGTGACTATGCGCGCGGTGCCAAGTACGCCTTGAGAAAGCGTTTTGAGCTGAAACGGGGCGTCACTGGTGTGCTCCAGGGTTCGCTGCCCGTTGGAGGTCTCTCCTCGAGTGCTGCCGTATTGATAGCCTACGTGATGGCGTTTGCCAAGGCTAACGATATCACGCTACGGCCTTTCGAGATTGTGAAGATTGCTTCGGAGGCCGAGCGCGAATATATCGGACTGAGCAACGGTTTGTTGGACCAGGCGTGTATCGTACTGGGGCGGAAGGATGGTCTGCTGTTCCTGGACTGCGACTCCAACGACTGGCGTGTCATCAGTCGTCATGCCGACATGCCGCCGTTTGAAATCGGTATCTTCTTCTCTGGACTGACACGTTCGCTGGTGAACTCTGACTATAACCTGAGGGTCTATGAGTGTAAGACGGCTGCATGGAACATGCTGGCCTACACCGATCAGCCCCTGAAGACGTTCGACAAGACATTCCTGAGAGACATTCCCAAGACGACGTTCGAGAAGACACGCATCGCCATGCCGGCACGCTTTGCCCGGCGTGCCGAGCACTTCTACTCGGAGTACCGGCGTGTGCGCCAGGGTGTGACGGCATGGGAGACGGGCAACCTGAAGCTGTTCGGAAAGCTGTCGTTCGACTCTTGTGAGTCGTCCATACACAATTACGAGTGCGGCTCGCCCGAACTCATTGCCATCTACGACATCATGCGCCAGTTGCCAGGCGTCTATGGCGGCCGTTTCTCAGGTGCCGGCTTCAAGGGGGCGTGCATTGCGCTGGTTGATCCTGCTTACAAGGACGAGATCGAAAAGAAACTAACTGCACAGTATCTGGAGATGTTCCCAGAGTATGAGAAGACGTTCCAGACGTTCTGGGTGAAACCCGACGACGGCGCAAGGTTCGTAGCCCCTACGGTCTAATATAGAGGTTATATGATAAACGTAGTTTTAGCCGCTGGTTATGCGACGCGGTTGGGCGAGCTGACGAAGAACTTTCCCAAGCCATTGCTTAAAATAGGTAACAATACTATTTTGGGCAGAATGTTGGATGACATCGATACCATCGATGACATTACCGAGCATGTGATAGTGACCAATCACAAGTTTGCGCCAATATTTGAACAATGGGCTGCAGAGCAGCACTATTCTAAACCTATAACCATCATTGACGATGGTAGTACAACAAACGACAACCGTTTGGGTGCCGTCTGTGATTTGTTGCTGGCTTTGAGCACTCCTCCTAAACAGGGGGAGGTAGAGGATATCTTGGTAGTGGCAGCCGACAACCTGTTGTTCTTCTCATTCCAGGAGTTTGTCGACTTTGCCAAGCTGAAAGGCACGAGTTGTATCATGTGCCACGAGCAGCCTTCCATCGAAAAGCTGCAGCGTACGGGTGTCGTCGAGCTGGATGACAACCACCGCGTGCTGGGTATGGAGGAGAAACCGCAGGTGCCGAAAAGCCACTGGGCCGTTCCTCCGTTTTATATCTACCTGAAGAAAGACCTGGAGTTGGTGCGCCACTCGGTAGAGAACGGCTGTGGCAAGGACGCACCGGGCAACCTGGCTCATTACATGGTGGAGCATACCGTGATGCACGCGTGGCCGATGAGTGCCGGCCGTTTCGACATCGGGAGCCTTGATACCTATTACGAGGCAGTTGAGAAGTACGGACGATGATAACAGAACGTTTTAGGACATAAGAACAAATATACTATGGAGAAGATTCTATTAGACAACAAGACCATTCTCGTGACTGGAGCCGCCGGTTTCATCGGCTCCAACCTGGTGAAGCGTCTCTTCAAGGATGTGAAGGGTGCTACGCTGATTGGCATCGACAATATGAACGACTACTATGACGTGACGCTGAAGGACTTCCGGTTGAATGAGCTGAATGCAAGTGTGCCCGAAGGTACGACGTGGAAGTTCGTCAAGGGCGATATTGCCGACCGACAGACTGTTGACGGCCTCTTTTCGGACTACAAACCGCAGGTGGTGGTTAACCTTGCCGCACAGGCAGGCGTGCGCTATTCAATTACCAATCCCGATGCGTATATCCAGTCAAACCTGATCGGTTTCTATAATATTCTCGAGGCCTGTCGTCACTCATACGATGCGGGCGGCAGTGGCGTCGAGCATCTGGTGTATGCTTCGTCGTCGAGCGTGTATGGCACCAATAAGAAGGTGCCTTATTCTACCGATGACAAGGTGGACAACCCGGTGAGCCTGTATGCTGCCACGAAGAAGAGCAACGAGTTGATGGCCCATGCCTACTCGAAACTGTATAATATCCCGTCAACGGGACTGCGCTTCTTCACCGTCTATGGTCCTGCCGGCCGGCCCGACATGGCTTACTTCGGTTTCACGAATAAGTTGCGCAAGGGCGAGACGATTGAGATTTTCAACTACGGTAACTGTATGCGTGACTTCACCTATGTTGACGATATCGTGGAGGGTGTGGTACGCATCATGCAGGGAGCGCCTGAGAAGAAACTGGGAGAGGACGGCTTGCCATTGCCGCCGTATGCGGTCTATAACATCGGAAACAACCAGCCCGAGAACCTGCTGAACTTTGTGGATATCCTGCAGCAGGAACTGATCAGGGCCCGTGTGCTGCCCGAAGACTATGACTTCGAGGCTCATAAGCGTCTGGTTCCCATGCAACCTGGTGATGTGCCCACAACCTACGCTGACACAGCGGCTTTGGAGCGTGACTACGGCTTCAAACCATCGACGTCGTTGAGGGAGGGACTGCGTCGATTTGCAGAGTGGTACAAGGCTTTCTATGGCTAAATGAGAAAAAACAGCATAAAAATTTGGTGGAGTCGGAAAAAATGCGTACCTTTGCACCCGCAAAACGAAAAATACATCGCGGAGTGGAGCAGTTGGTAGCTCGCCAGGCTCATAACCTGGAGGTCG
>CAZLPO010000126.1:0-6234 GCA_964561385.1 uncultured Prevotella sp. | reverse complement strand
GATAGAGCACGTCCGTCAGAACTTCCCCTATATTCAAATTGAAGAGTATTAAAATTTACAATCAACTGAAGGAGTCTCCATTGTTGTATCTGTCAGGCGGTTCGAAGGAGCTGTTTCATAGCAACTTCCTTTATTGGTTGGGCATGAACTATCGAGACTCGTTCCAAGAGTTAATGACCAAAATGTGCTGTATCAATGCTCCGTGGCCAGAGGGTTGGAAAGTAAGACGGGAATACCGTCACTTGGATCTATGCATCACCTATGAAAAGGATACTGGCAAGATGCGTAGTGGTAACACCCGGCAAAACAGCTAACGGGTTAACGGAAAATGACCCGCACCGGTGACACCCAATTTTTGTTAAAGCCTATATATCGCGCTACGGGCGGGCGAAGCAGGGCTCAGCAGCCAGAAGGCAAAAGAAGCAATAGAAGTCACTGGAGATCAGTGACTTCAATATTTAGGATTTGACGCTGCAGGGCCTGACGACCCGATCGCCTCTTACATTCTCCTATTCGGACATTGGCGCGGTTTCAGACAGCGGTTCCTACCGCCGTGAGGGCGGATTGATTATTTCGAAATAACTTTACGACCATTTATGATGGTGATACCTTTATTGGGCTTGTGTCACAACGGGGACTGTCCGGACGGTCCCCATTGTGGGGATGCTGACACTTCTCAAGAAGGATATTGCCGGCTTTGGTTAAGAGGTACCTATATCGCTCGAAAAGTTTTTGTATATAGGGGAGACGGAGAGGTAGGTACGAGGTGGGATGGAGGTAGGTGCCAGATATGTGTTTTGCATAGAGGTACCTATTCTGGCAAATGCGCAAAAAACGCGAAAAAAGATGGCTGGCAGAAAGCACGGAGCAAACTGGGAGAAAGTACGGAGGAAACCGGCAGAAAGTACGGAGGAGACTGGATGTTCCCACGGTGGGAACATCCGGTCCGCTCGGAGCAGAACGGCGTTCCGCTCGGAGCGGGCTGACGGCTTGCTCCGTGCGGAGTAGAGCGACGCTTCGTTAGTGAAGTATGAAGAGCGAAAAGCAAAAAAAGCGGTTTTCCTTTTGCTTTTCGCTCACTTCTTCGTACCTTTGCACCTCAGAATATGTTACAGAATCCGCCGACATATAGAAACGACACCGTTCTGCCGCTGCCCATGGAGGTGACGGCAGACGCATGGGCCGTGGACGCGGCGTGCTCGGGCAACCCTGGTCCGATGGAGTATCAGGCTATCGACCTACAGACGGGCTACCGTGTGTTCCACTTCGGACCGATGAAGGGCACGAACAACATCGGCGAGTTCTTGGCCATTGTCCACGCGCTGGCGCTCTGCTGGCAGCAGGGCCTGCACCAGAAGACCATCTACTCGGACTCGTACAACGCCATTCTGTGGGTGCAGAAGCGGAAGTGCAAGACGAAGCTGGAGCGCACGCCGGAGACAGAGCCGCTCTACCAGATTATCGAGCGTGCCGAGCGCTGGCTGCTGACGCACAACTTCCGCAACCCCATCGTGAAGTGGGAGACGGCGAAGTGGGGCGAGGTGCCTGCGGACTTCGGAAGGAAGTAAAAGCGTGAGGCGTGAGACGAGAAATGTTAAACGATTCTTTGATAGCGGACAATCACTTGCCCATCGTATACCTCGCTACTGATGACGGTGGCGTTAGCGGGTAGCTGCGGCGCACGGGTTCCGCCGCTGACGGTCAGACCGAGGTTGGTCTCCACGCGCAGCTCGTCCCACAATTCCTGTGTCAGGAAGGAATCCAGCGTCTTGCGTCCCCCCTCGACAATGAGCGACTGTATGTGCTGGGCGTGCAGCGACTCCAGGTTCAGCGGATGAGCGCGGTCGAGTACGAGCCGCTTGGGATCAGGGCCGCACCAGTGGCGTACGGTGAGCTGCGGATGCTCTCGCTCGTCGGTGACGCGTCCCACGAGGATGGCATCTTCCTCGGCCCTAAGTTTATGACCGAGCATACGGGTGAAGGGTGACGAGACAGCCAGCGGTCGGCCGTTGTCATCGATATAGCCGTTGGCCGTCTGTGCCCATTTTAATATAATGTACGGTCGGTGGAGCCGATGGAAGGTGAAAAAACGACGGTTCAGAGTCCGACACTCCTCCTCGAGCACGCCGACGGTGACGTCGATGCCGGCATCGCGCAAGCGCTGTATGCCTCGTCCCTGTACCTCGGCAAACTCATCGACACAGCCAACAACCACCCGACGGATGCCTTTCTTGATGATGAGATCGGCGCAGGGCGGTGTCTTGCCGTAGTGCGAACAGGGCTCCAGCGAGACGTACATCGTAGCCTCACGAAGCAACGGCTCGTCCTCAGGACGTACGGAGGCAAAGGCGTTCACCTCGGCATGGCCCTCGCCACAGCGCACGTGGTAGCCCTCACCGATAATTCTTCCATCAGCACTCACAATCACCGCCCCCACCATCGGGTTCGGCTTCGCATTCTGCTGTCCGTTACGTGCCAGCTGCAGACAGCGGCTCATGTATCTTTCGTCGTTGGTCATACTACTCATGGCAGCAAAATTACGAAATCCCAACCACAGTACGGCAATTTCAAATGTTAATCTTCCCTAACATTCCTTCGGGCCATTTAACTTTCTTGCATAAATAACGTCAAAATAGCTGTAACATATTATCAACCTAACACAATTGAAAACGGAGAAAATGAAGCCGAAAGTTTTGGACTTTCGGCTTTTTTCTATACTTTTGCAGGAAAAAACGGCGATGTACAAGAGACTATGGCAGCAGCTGACGACATTGTACGGCGAAGGCGAGGCAAAGGGCATTGTCCGCTTGCTGCTTGAAGTGCGCTTCGGCCTGACGTGGACGGACATTGTCTGCGGCAAGGCTGACGAACTGTCGGCCGACGACCAAGCAGCGTTGAAGACGATGATGCAGAGGCTAGAGCAAGGCGAGCCCGTGCAGTACGTGGTGGGGATGGCGGAGTTTGGCGGCAGAATGTTCCATGTTGAGCCCGGCGTACTCATCCCCCGACCAGAGACCTACGAGCTGTGCGAGTGGATTATTGAGGAGAAAGGAGAGATTTTAGAGGAAAAAGGAAAGAGGAGAGAGGAGAGAGATTACCATATACTCGATGTGGGGACGGGCAGCGGATGCATAGCCTGTACGCTGGCGGCGGAGATGCCAGAGGTACGAGGTGCGAGAGTGGCAGCATGGGACATCAGCGAGGAGGCGTTGGCAGTGGCACAGAAGAATGCGAAGCTGATGGGTGTTGAGGTGAGGTTCGAGAAACAAGATGCGCTCTGTCTTTTAGAGGAGAGAGGAGAGAGGAGAGAGGAGAGATGGGACCTCATCGTCAGCAATCCCCCTTACATCTGCAACAAGGAACGGGAGGCGATGGAGCGGAACGTGCTGGAGCATGAGCCGCAACAGGCGTTGTTTGTGCCTGATGATGACCCTTTGCTGTTTTATCGGGCTATCGCCCAATACGGACAACACGCGCTAAAGCCTGAAGGCTGGCTGTTTTTTGAGATAAACCCGCTGTATGCCAAAGACATGCAGGAGATGTTGAGCATGATGTCGTACCACGACATCGAAATGAAGACCGACCAATTCGGAAAACAACGAATGATAAAAGCACAACGATGAAAGAAGTAACCGAACAGGGAGCCTACCTGCAACTGGCACAGCTCTGTGCCCGCAGTGAGCACTGCCAGTGGGAGCTATTAGAAAAAATGCGGCGCTGGGAGATGTCGGAGGAAGCCCAGGCACGCGTCATGCAGCGACTGGTTAGCGAGCGCTATGTGGACGATGAGCGCTATGCCCGCGCCTTTGTCCGCGACAAGGTGCGCTACAACAAATGGGGTCGCCGCAAGGTGGAGCAGGGACTTTGGCTGAAGCATATTGACGAGGACATCCGAGAGCGCGTGCTCGATGAAGTGGATGACGAGGAATACCTCAGCGTGCTGCGACCACTGTTGAGGCAGAAACGGCGCAGCACCAGGGCAGCGAGCGACTACGAGCTGAACCAGAAACTCGTCCGCTTCGCCCTTGGCCGCGGCTTCACCTACGACATCATCCGACAATGCCTAGACATCTCAAATGAGGAGGACTGCGACGAGTCAGAGATGTAAAAAAGGAGACGGCGGCAGCAAATTCTTCACTCTTCACTCTTCACTCTTCACTTTTTTTTCGTACCTTTGCACTCAAAACAAAGGAAAAAGCACAATGATACAATCCATGACCGGCTACGGCAAGGCCGTCGCCACGTACAAAGACAAGAAAATCAATGTGGAGGTCAAGTCACTGAACTCCAAGCAACTGGACCTACAGACACGCATCGCCCCACTCTACCGCGAGAAGGAGATGGAGATACGCCAGATGGTGGCCGCAACGGTCATCCGCGGTAAAGTGGACTTCAGCCTGTGGATCGAGAAAGAAGCCACCGTCGATGCCACTCCTATCAATGGTGCCTTGCTGGAGAACTACTACCAGCAGATGAAGGCTATCGCCGACAAGACCGGCATCCCCATGTCTTCCGACCCGTTCTACACGTTGCTGCGTATGCCCGATGTGCTGACGAAGACGGAACAGGAGACGCTGAGCGACGAGGAGTGGGCCGTTGCCCGCGAGGCCGTTGAACAGGCTCTCAGCAAGCTGACCGACTTCCGCATCCAGGAGGGTGCCGCCCTCGAGAAGAAGTTTGCCGAAAAGATTGACAACATCGAGCAGTTGCTGGCCAGCATTGAGCCATACGAAAAAAGCCGCGTAGAAAAGATCCGCCAGCGCATCGTCGATGGTCTGCAGCAGATTCCCGGTGTGGAGTACGACAAGAACCGTCTGGAACAGGAGCTGATCTACTACATTGAGAAGCTGGACATCAGCGAAGAGAAACAGCGACTGACCAACCACCTGAAGTACTTCCGTGAGACAATGGCCGAACCTGCCGGACAAGGTAAGAAGCTGGGCTTCATAGCCCAGGAGATGGGCCGTGAGATCAACACCACCGGCTCGAAGTCGAACCAGGCCGAGATGCAGAACATCGTCGTCAAGATGAAGGACGAGCTGGAGCAGATAAAGGAGCAGGTGCTGAACGCACTATAATTGAAACCACGAATTTCACGAATAAGACGAATTATGAAAGGCAAGATGCTGATTGTTTCTGCCCCCAGTGGCAGCGGAAAGAGCACCATTGTGCAGTGGCTGATGAAGGAGCATCCCGAGCTGAGACTCTATTTTTCTATCTCGTGCACCAGTCGTGCTCCACGCGGCACAGAACAAGACGGTGTGGAGTACTTCTTTCTGACGCCGAAGGAATTTCGCGACAGAATCGCAAAACACGAGTTCCTGGAATACGAAGAGGTCTATAAGGATCGCTTCTATGGAACCTTGAAAGCACAGGTGGAGCGTCAGCGTGAGGCAGGACAGAATGTGGTGTTTGATGTCGATGTGAAGGGTGGCATCAACATTAAGAAATATTATGGCGATGAGGCTTTGAGCCTGTTTATCCAGCCTCCTTCGGTTGAAGAACTGCGCCGTCGTTTGGAAGGCCGTGCGACTGATACCCCTGAGGCTATTGCCGAACGTCTGGCTAAGGCTGAGTATGAAATGACGTTTGCTTCCCAGTTTGACCATATTATCGTGAACGATGATTTGGATACAGCCAAACAAGAGACATTGCAAGTTGTAAAAGCGTTTCTTGGATGAAGAGAATTGGGATATTTGGTGGCTCTTTCAACCCCATACACACAGGACATATTGCTTTGGCACAGGCCGTGCAGAAGCAATGTGGACTGGATGAGGTTTGGTTGATGGTGTCGCCGCAGAATCCCTTGAAACGTAATGACTCAGACTTGTTGGACGACCAGTTGCGTCTGCAGATAGCACAAAAGGCCCTTGAGGGCGTGGAAGGGGTGAAGGCCTGCGACTATGAGTTCCACTTGCCTAAGCCCAGCTACACTTGGAATACGCTGCAACACCTGACGAAAGATTATCCTGACCATACCTTTCTTTTATTAATAGGTGGTGACAACTGGGCCCACTTCCAGCGCTGGCGTCACTGGCAGGACATCCTGTGGCATCACGACGTCATCGTCTATCCGCGCGACGAGTATCAGGGAACCATCAGCGTGCCGTTGCTCAACGTGTCGAGTACGGAAATACGCAAACGGGTGAGGGCAGGGCAGAGCATCAGCGGACTGGTGTCGGAGAGCATTGTTCCGATGGTTGAGCAGTATTATCGTTAAAGTGCTGCCGTTGG
>CAZLPO010000125.1:0-6250 GCA_964561385.1 uncultured Prevotella sp. | reverse complement strand
CCGTACCATCGTACCACCGAAATTGAGCTTGTGAAACAAGCAAAACTTGAATTAAAAGTTGTATTTTTGCATCACAATAAACAAAATCGAGCTGGAGCTTGCAGTGATTTGCAGGTTTTTGCAGGTAATCGCGGCATTGCTGTCACCTCGACTCAGATATTTTCAAACGGCCGCTGACTCTCAATGAGTTAGCGGCCTTTTAGTAGGCATATACTAATCCGTACTTCTCATGCAGCTGGCGGAGTGAGCCGTCGGACTTCATCTGACGGATGACGTCATTTACCAACTGAAGAAGGTCCTCCTGTCCCTTACGCATCAGCACGCCAATCTCGCCATGAGTAAAGGGTTCGTTCAACAGCGGCGCCGCCAGTCGGTCGTCGGTCTGCACGTAGTAGGGAGCCTCGGTTATCTCCGTTATCATCACGTCGGCCTCGCCCTCGGCAATGAGCGACGGGATCTCCTCGTTCTTCTGATGCACGATGATGGTGGCATGGGTCAGGTTCTCGTTGGCAAACTTCTCGTTCAGTCCGCCAGGATTCACCATCACGCGGACTTCCGGCTTGTCGATGTCGGCCAGCGACTGGTAGCGGCCGGCCTCCGAAGCGCGGCAGAGGATGGTCTTGCCGTTGGCCAGATAGCCCTCGCTCATGAGCATCGTCTCGCGGCGGGCATCGGTGATGGTGATGCCGCCGATGGCGAGGTCGAAGGTCTGCGGTTCTGTCAGGACATCTGCCGTCAGCGTAGGCCACGAGGTTGGCACGAACTGGATGCCGACATGCAAATGGTTGGCAATCTCCCCAGCCACTTCAATGCCGAAGCCCCAGTAGCGTCCGTCGGCCTCGCGGAAGGAGAGCGGCCGGTAGTCGCCCGTCGTTCCCACCTGCAACGTGCCTCGTTCCTGAATGCGGGTGACGGTTGGCTGGTTAATAACCTCTGTCGTGTCGTCGTCGTCAGCCGTACACGATGCAAACGAGGCCGTGCTGCCAAGCAGGGCTATTGCTGCCATTACCATGATGGCTACTGCAAAGATATTCGCTTTGACTACGTCTATCGATACTTTACGCCTGTTTTCTTTTGCCATAAAATCAAACCTATTTAATACGGCTGCAAAATCAGCAGTTTTCCGTCATTTCACAATTCTTATTAATTTCATCGGCAAAAGTACGAAAAAATGGTGAGCCGAAAAGTTGCCTAAGATCTTCGTATCTGTTATTACCATCCTTAACGTCCTATTCGCTTCTGCGACTGGGAGGAACCATTGCCGTAGGTGTCGCGGCGGATATAGGCTCCACGGCGATAGGGATTGCGCTGGCCCTGCATATTGTAGTATTCGGAGCGGACGGGGCGACCGGCTTTCGATGGGCTGCTTGCTGATTTGATGGCAGCGCTTCCGCCTTCGCCACCGCTGGGTGTGGACGTGAGAAGCATATCGCTTAGTGCGGGATAGCCCATGACGGCCATGAGCGAATCCCAGGCAGCAGGCAAGTCGATGCTGACTGTGGAGAAACCGCCGCCAGGCATGGTCTGCACCTTGTTGCGCGAGGCATCGCCAGTGATGAGGAAGGCCGTAGCACCGCGTTCCATCGTGGGGACGGTGGTCATGGCCTCAGCCTGTGTGTCGTACCAGACGGGTGTCGTGGTGGACTCGCCTCCTTCTGTGCTGATGATGTGGCTGAGGTACTGGTTGAAGGTGTGCTCCTCGCCGTCTTTTCTGCCGCCCGCATTGGCGTAGTAGTTGGCGAAGGCACGCTCGTAGGCAGATCGGCGGGAGGCGTCGATAAGCGCATTCTCCAACTGGCCGACAGTGGGATAGCCGTCCTTGAGGATATTAGCCACGGGCTCCGTCATCAGGATGACGCGGTTGGTGAACTGCTTGCCGCTGCCAAGGGCGAACTGGCACCGCTCGGAAATGTCCCATGCCATGAGTTGCATCACGCGCTCGGGGTCGATGGTCGAGGGTGCCATGTTGTTGCCCCACATCAGGGCCGATGAGAGCGTTACGGTGTTGTCGTTGATGTCCAGCCCCTGCTGCTCGTTCCACGTCTGCCAGCCCACACGGCGGCAGGCTTCCTCGTCCTCCACCAGGCACCACGGCTGCAGATATCCGAAAGTTCCCATACGGTTCTGTCCGACGTAATAGCCTGCAAGGTTCATCAGGGCCAGCGACATGAAGCGGCTCAGCGACGTATTGGCCTCAGCGTTGATTTCGCCCTGCCCGCTACTGATGCCCAACTGACGAGCCACGGGGCCATTGAGCCACGCGTATGGAACCCACGCATGAGTGCTTTGCAACGTGCGACGGAAGTCGCCGCCGCCCATTGCTTTCGTCATGGCAATCAGTATCGGCATGTATTCGGGTTTGCAACCTGCCATGTATGCATTGACGGCCACATGCCATGTGGTGGTGGCTCGGTTGGCTCCAGGCAGCACGGCGATGGTCTCGTTCCATGCATGGTCGGTATAGTCGAGGTAGGCCAGCACCTTCTCGTAGATGGGTGGTAGGAACGGCATGCCGTCGCTCCATCCCATCGCCACGAAGTGGGCATGAATCTCGTCGAGCGTGCCGTGGAATACATCGTCGGTGATGCCGACGGCGGAACCGTCGGCCACATATTCGTCCTGCGTGATGGGCTTGGTGAGTGCCGTCACAATCTGCGGCCACGTCACCCCGCGTGTGTTCTGAATGAGCTGCTCCTCGGTGTGGGTGGCAAAAGCACCGGGATAAACCGCCACACGGAGGACAGGCACCCCGTTGTTGCGGGCCGTGTAGCGGGCCTCCTCGTCGAAGCCGGGGGCGGTGACGATGACCGACGGGATGCCCAGTTTCTCGGCCACGATGCACGACCCCGTCTCCTTTGGCGTACAGATGCCGCAACCGCCGTTGCCTGCAATCACGGCGTCCACCCCAAGGTCGATAAGCCGCTGGCGGAACAGCTCAGTCGATTGCCGCGTGATGCCCGGCGCAGGATACGGACCGGCGATTGGCAGTTCGTCGTACATGATGACCTTGGCCGATGGATAGTGCTCCTTGATGAGCCGCCCCAGTTCTGGATGCGTGATGTTATACATAAAGTCCTCGCCCACGATGGCGATGGTCTTGCCGTCGAGCGTCGTCAGTCGTGGCGCCATCTCTATCGGCTCCACGGTCGAGAACCCCACGGGACTCACCACGTTGAACTTCGCCACCCCGCCGATGCCTGGGTCGCACGATTCGTCACACACAAAGCGGTCGCCCTGGGCCTGAGCCCCCAGCCAGCACAGCATCAAAGATGTCGCTAATAAACAAAGTCTCATCATATTCGTTTAGTTTAGTTCGTTTCTTATAAGACGCAAAAACAGGCAGATAGTTTAATCTGTCTCGTTAGAAATCCTGAGAGCGACATTTTCGCCTTGGGATTTTATATTTTATTGAGGAATTATCCAGTTAAATAATCTGGTCTATCATATTACAAAAATAATAATTTCACCCCAAAGATACGTATTCTCTTCGTTTTTTTTGTATTTTTGCACCCAAGTTTACAATACTTTAAGAAAGAATATGGTACAACAAATTGAAATATGGCAAAGGTTCTTTTAATTAACGGAAGCCCCAGAGAGAACGGCAATACGTTCACGGCTCTGAGTGAAGTGGCGAAGACCCTAAATGGCGAGGGAATCGAGACTGAGATTATCAGCATCGGCAAACAGGCGGTACAAGGTTGCATAGCCTGTGGTATGTGTGGCAGGAACGGAGCACGGTGTACGTTCCGCGATGACCTATATTATAAGGTTTGGAGAGCCGTGAAGGATGGCATTGACGGACTGGTCATTGGCTCGCCTGTCTATTACGGTGGCCCGAATGGTTCGCTGTGCGCCTTGCTCGACCGCGTGTTCTATTCTTTGGGAAACGAATTGAAATTCAAACCTGGTGCCAGTGTGGTAGTATGTCGCAGGGGAGGAGCGTCGGCAGCCTTCGACCGTCTGAACAAGTACTTCACGATACTGAATATGCCAGTAGTCAGTTCACAGTATTGGAATATGGTTTATGGCCAGACTCCAGGCCAGGCGACACAGGACGAGGAAGGAATGCAGACCATGCGCACACTTGCCCGCAACATGGCCTGGATGATTCGCAAACTGAATGTTAGCGAGGATGGTCATCCAGAACTGGAGAGCCCTTTGAGAACCAATTTTATCAGATAATTTTGATAACTAACTTAAAATATTAGAAATGAAGAAATTATTCATTACAGCGATGATTGTCGCTATGAGTTTGGAAATGAATGCCCAGACAGTTCAGAGACAAGTAGTGGAAGAGGGTGGTACAGGTCCGTTCAAGTCTGAAGTGGTGGGTGATGCCTCATGCACTGGTTTTACGGTGTATCGTCCGCAAAACCTGAAAGAAGTGGTAGCAAAACAGGGTGCCCTGCCTGTGATTGTCTATGCCAATGGCGCTTGCTTCAACAACAATGTGGAGATGCGCCTGCTGCTGAGCGAGGTAGCCTCTTATGGTTATGTGGCAGCGGCTATCGGTCCGTACGATGAGGCTGACGTGATGGCACAGTGGCGTGGTGTGCTGAAGGCAGCCTATCCTGACACGAAGGGCGACGTCATCATGGCTAATGGAGAAAAGATTCTTCCCATGACGACTGAGGAGAAGAAGGCTCAAGAGGAACAGCAGGCCAAGCAGCGCGAGGAGGCCGCCAAGAAAGCTAAGAAGAACAAGAAGCAACAGGCTCCTGCCGCCCCACAGTTCAGCACATATCCTAAGATGTTGTTGGAGGTGCTCGATTGGCTGACGGAGCAGAATGCCAAACAGGGTTCTGAATATTACCATTGTCTTGCTCTTGACCACGTGGCTGCCATGGGACAGTCGTGCGGTGGCGCACAGGTACTTGGTGTGGCTTACGACCCGCGTATCAAGACCTGTGTGATGCTAAACTCTGGTATCGGCGATATGGCGATGATGGGTACCACGAAGGAGGCGCTGAAGAACTTGCACACACCGATGTTCTATATGATTGGCGGTCCTGGTGATATAGCCTACGCCAATGCTCAGAAGGATTACGAGCGCATTGCCGACAACATCCCTGTAGTCATGCTCAATTCAAAGGATGGTCATAGCGGCACCTATTATGAAAAGCATGGTGGCAACTATGCCAAGGCCGTTGTGAAATGGCTCGACTGGCAACTGAAAGGTCGGGTAGGGCAGTCTGCCCTCTTCCTCGACGATGAATACCTGAAGATGAAATTCCCAGAATGGCAGGGGGTACGTAAGAACTTCTAAGAAATAAACGATGAGGCGCAAACGCCTGCATCTTTCCAATGAGGAGCAGCAACGCTATTATAGTGATGCTGCTCTTTTTCGTTTAGGGGAAATCCCTATGTCGTTTTAGGAATACCGCCCCTTCAGAATAGGAATTTTCATTTTCAAATCCCATATATTCGCCCTATCTTTGCACCGTGATCCAGAACATAGGAGTCTGAACACAGAACGAAAGTATAACAATTAAAAATGTGAAGATTATGAAGAAGACAATAGTGAGCACTAATTGGCTGAATAAAGTGATCGCAATCATGATGATGAGCATCACATTCTCAATGCCAGCAATGGCAGGTAATAAGAAGAACAACAACCACGCTAAGAACGAAAAGGTTCTTGCCTTGCAAGCGACCAAAGGTCGAGCGGTTGTGGTAGTGAATAACGATAAGAAGGCTTCGCACTTCGACAAGGCTGACAAGACGAAGGTGAGCACCAATCGTCAGACGGTCCACTTCGATGCGCACAAGACCCATGCCTATCGTCCTGACGTGAAGACCTGCACCATCAAGGTGAGCCGTCACGACTCTCACAAGAAGGTTGTGGCAAAGGTCGAGAACATGAAGGGCGTGATGGACACCAACTGGAATCCTCGCACTCGTGAGTTGACAGTCCGCTACGATGCTAATAAGACTTCAGCCCGTAACATCAAGCACTTCGTGGCATAATTGTTTGCCATTCCATATAATTCCAAAAGATGCTCCGGCTTGCTAACTGCAGGTCGGAGCTTTGATTAATTATATCAAGCCTTTCCTTTAAACGTATAGCCGATACCCTCAACGGCAGCACGTATGGCCTCTTCTGTGGCAGAGCCTTTGATGGTGAGGGTGTTGGCAGAGGCACTGGCCTTGGCTTTCTCTACGCCAGGCAGATCCTCGACGGCACGGACTACGGCTGCCTCGCAATGACTGCAATGCATGTCCTCAACCCGATAGACGATCACATCTGGGT
>CAZLPO010000124.1:0-6301 GCA_964561385.1 uncultured Prevotella sp. | reverse complement strand
AACCAGCTCAGATTTTTCACCAGTATATCTGGATTATAAATACCCTCAGAGCCTACAGACAGCTGACCTTTGAGGAGTTGAACCAGAAGTGGATTGACGATAAGAAGGCCGACGGCAACCCACTTTCCATAGCCACGTTCCACCGCCACAAGGTAGATATCGTGGATATGTTTGGCATCATCATTTCCTGCGACAAGCGTACCTACAAATACTATATCAGCAATCCCGAGGCGATGGAGGACGGGAACGTGGGGCAGTGGCTCTTCTCTACGCTTACCGTGCACGGCGTACTGGCCGACAGCACGGCCGTGAAAGATCGGCTGGTGCTGGAAAACGTACCTGCGGGACTGGAGTATCTGGATGCTATCATCAGTGGCATCAAGGGCAATATGCGCCTGCGCATGGGCTATCAGAAATTCGGTCAGGAGGGCTATGTGAAGACCGTATGCCCCTATGCCCTGAAGCTGTTTCACCAGCGCTGGTACCTGCTGGCCAAGACCGAGGACGACCAGATGCGCATCTACGCCCTGGATCGTATGACGATGGCCGTACTGACCGATATCCCATTCAAGATGCCAGCCGACTTCTCAGCACAAGCCTATTTCGACGAGTATTTCGGTGTGTTGACCGACGGCACCCCCTTGGCCCACGTCGTGATCCGTGCCCACCACTGGACACCCAACTACCTGCGCACGCTGCCCCTGCATCACTCCCAGCGCGAACTGGCGTCGACAGAGGATTATACCGACTTCTCGTTCGACATCCGTCCTACGTCCGATTTCCTCGGTCAGCTGCTCTCCCATGGCGCTGGCATCGAGGTGCTGGAACCGCTGGAACTGCGAGAAAAGATGCGGCAGCTGATAGCGGAAAATCTTAAACGATACGAATAATACCCGCCCAGATGCCTACCTCTAAAGAAGAATTGCTACGCCGAGGGCTGCAGCCTCATGAGATTCAGCACAACCAGCATCGCCGTGCCGAATGGCAGGACTATAGCGACACGGGGCTGTACATGGTGACCCTTTGCATAGAGGGGCGGCATGGGCTTTTCGGCTATCTGGAGGGCGACATACGCGCGCAGCGTGCCTCCAAGGACTTCCCGCATATAGTGCTCACGCCGCTTGGTAGGGCTGTATTAGAAGAGGAGCTGCCAAAGATTCATCGCTACTACCCCCAAGTAGAGCTGTGGCAAGCAGCCATCATGCCCGATCATCTGCACCTGCTCTTTTATATCCGCAAACCGCTACCGCCAGGGAAGCACCTGGGGCATATCATCAGCAGCTTCAAAGGCGGCTGCTCGCGGGCGTGGTGGGCGCTGATCACCGCAGCTAATGCTGCGGGGACTGCGGCAGGCGCTAATGCTGCGGGGACTGCGGCGGCCGTGGTTCCCGCTGCGTCAGCAGCGGTGAAAGGAGCGCGGGGGAAACCAGCGGGCCCGCCCCTTTTTGAGCAGGGCTACCACGATCGCATCATTAAGCGGCCGGGAATGCTCGAGAATATCAAGCGCTATATGGCCGATAACCCGCTGCGGGCACTGATGCGCCGCCAGCTGCCACAGCTCATGGAGCGCCAGTTGCATCTGCGTATCGGTGCTCACGAATATGCCGCTTTCGGTGCCCTCTTCTTACTGAAACGCGCGGAGAAGGAACAGGTGTTCTACCACCGCCGCGACAAGGAGACAGGCATCGCTACGGAGCTGACAGAAGCCTACCAGCAAGCGCGTAACCGCCAGCTCTGCGAAGCCCGAGAGGGCGTGGTGCTGGTATCGCCATCGATATCGAGGGGTGAAAAGCTGGTCATCGATGCTGCCATCGACGAGCGGCTCCCTGTTATCCAGTTGCAGAAGGAGCCCATAGAGCGCTACTGGAAGCCCGAGCTCCGGCGCTTCGAGGCCTGTGCCTGCGGTCAGTTACTGATTCTATACCCCAAGGAAATGGAGAACATGGATTCCGACTATGCCCGTTTCCACCGCCTCAATGAACTGGCTGCCGAGATATGCAACAGCACAGACGCGGTATTGCTGGATGTGGGCGAACTCTCATCATGACATTCATGAATGCCTGAACGAAGGGACAATCCTAAAAGATGTTAATTTTTTGAAGGTCTATCGACTTCTGATAGACCCCCTCTTTTACTTTGCACTCGAAATCAGAAACAATTGATGTATAACCAAATTATCGAGTACAAATATGACAAATCTATTATCATTGCTGATAGTAATCAGCGCTTTTCTGGGACTGCTGGTAGTGGTGGCATACGTGGCTGACGCGATGGCACACAAGTTTGTGGAATGGTTAGGACTGGAGGACGTGAGCTATGAGAAACAGTAGGAAGAAAATTGTGATGGTGACCATGGAGATCCACAACCACTTCGAGACGGGCAGCAGTGCACAGGTGTTTAACGACAGAGTAACAACTAACAACTTATCAAAGAAAAGGAAATGGAAACGCGAGAAACAAACGAACAAAAACATGTAGTGAACCACTTCGAGGCAGGTTGCAATTGTCAGGTGTTCAACGGCAACAATATTGGTTGTGTGTTTTCAACGGCCAGACGGGCAGAAGCGACGGTGGCCAGAGGGACTGCCGATAACCGACTGTCGGACGAGGATGAGAGACTGATAGGGAGCGAGGAATGGGCCTTGGCCATTAGTGCAGGACTGATAGACGAGGTGAACCAGCCCACCGTGTCGCGTACTGAGGCAGCCCTTCTGGCTAATACGATAGCCGAACGACTTGGTATAAAAAATAAATGGAAGGTGTTCGAGAGTCTATGGCAACGCAAAAATATGCGCGGCGACTATAACACGGCACTCGACCAGCGTAAGTCGTTAATATTCCAAGAAAAATTGAAAAGCATATTCTGCTGATTACTAGCTACTTAAAAGAAACCGTACCCCCTACGCGTACCCACTGCGTAGGGGGTTTTTGTTTTCATTTCGCCGTACCTTTGCATCGTCGAAAGTTAATCGACGGTGCTCTTTGCGTTGCCGCGAAAATCGGCGGCGCCTCAACAAAGCCAGAAAGCGAGCTTTCGCTCTGTATTCGGCTTGCGCGATCTTTGACTTACTGATACACACATCAACGCAGGCGGGAAAACCTGAAACCTGATACCATGAGAAACACAAAAGAAAAGAATTATTAACCCTGAGTTGAGGTGAGGAAGTTTTCACGTGAAGATGGCCATCGGATTTCTGAATCTTCTTCTCGCAAATTTCAACTCAAACAATGAAAACAAACATTCAAATTTTTACAAGTGATATTTTCGGCGAGGTTCGCACTTGCCTAGTTAATAACCAAATAATGTTCGTGGGCAAAGATGTGGCCACGGCACTGGGGTACAGCAAAAGCAGAAATGCGCTTGCAGCCCATGTAGATGACGAAGACAAAAAGGACGCCCTGATTCAGGGCCCCCTTGGTGGAGCTCAGACAATGACCATCATCAACGAGTCTGGTCTCTACTCCCTGATCCTTTCTTCCAAGCTGCCTCAGGCGAAGGCCTTCAAGCGGTGGGTGACCAGCGAGGTGCTCCCTTCTATCCGCAAGACGGGTCGCTACGAGTTGCCACAGCAGCTCCCCTTGCTGGCAGAGCTCAACGCCGATGCCGAGGACACGCTGACGGCCACGCAGGTGGCGAAGACCTTTAACATGACGGTCTTTGACTTCAACGCCGTGCTTCGCGACATGGGCATCCAGTACCGACGCGGCGGGCGATGGAACATCTCGGACGATCTTGAAGGTCGCGACTTCGTACGCCTCCGCACCCACATCAGCTATTCACTGAAGGGCGAGAAGAAAATCCGCACCTACATGACGTGGACGATGGCAGGTCTGCGCTACCTGAACTCTAAACTGGGATACCCTAACTTCTAAACACACACCATGAGCGTACACATGATTTATTATAAGGATGGGGCGAAAAGGATGCGCCCCGTCCTCACGCGAGAGGAGTATATAAAGATTCGCGGATGCGAGAACCAGCGGGCGGCGGTGGCGGCGGTGCGCAGCGGCGACGAATCGCAGAAGAAGCGGCTGATACAGATGAACTATTCATGTCTGCCAAATGCCGACGGCACGCTGAAAGGCTCCACTCGGATGAGCACCACCGTGGGCATGGACATCGACCACATACCGCCCGAGGAGATGCCATCAGTCAAGGAGCGCATCCTCAGCAAGAAGGACGAGCTGGGGCTGCTGATGCTGGAGCTGAGCGCCCGAGCGGCAGGCTATCATCTGGTGTTTAAGCGGCGCACGTACATGAGTCAGGAGGAGAACCTGAAATGGGCGAGCAAACTGCTGGAGGTGGAGTATGATGCAGGGGCGAAGGACATCACGAG
Organism: uncultured Prevotella sp.; assembly: GCA_964561385.1. Lineage (GTDB taxonomy): Bacteria > Bacteroidota > Bacteroidia > Bacteroidales > Bacteroidaceae > Prevotella. The sequence continues at coordinate 1,964 of CAZLPO010000124.1, read as the reverse complement.
GGTCTTTTTCACCACCACAGACGCCCCCGAAGATCTGATTTATCTGGAAGATGAGATTTTCGAGGTGGAGGAGCAAGAGGTTACACCTGCTTCCCAAAACTATTCTCTTGCTCCATGCCCCTCGCCCCTTGCCCCTTCTTTCAAGGGCATCCCCTACTCTTCCATCATCGCCGAATACTGGCGCAGGACGGGCGGTGAGCCTCAGGAGGGCGAGCGGAATGTGAAGCTGTATCAGTTGGCGGTGAACCTCCGTGCTATCTGCGATAATAATCGTCAGTTGCTGATGCAGGTGATACCCCGCTTCGGACTCAGCGAGCAGGAACTGCAGAGCATCGTGGATTCGGCCTGCAAGGAGCCCGTCAAGGGGTCGAAGCTGATGGACAAAATCATAGCCCAAGAGTCTAACGTGTCATCCTCTGGGGACGACAGGGGGGCTCCCCCCGAGATGCCCAAGCGTCTGCCAGCCATTGTCCGTCTGCTCACCTCTCGCACCCCCGACATCTACAAGCCTGCCGTGGCCCACGCTATCTTCCCTGCATTGGGCGCACATTTGTGGAAGGTTCGTTTCCGGTATATTGACAACGTGATGCACGAGGCCACGCTGATGAACGTGCTGATGGCGGGAACGGGTGCCGGTAAGGACTGTATCTCGCAACCCATCAACCACATCATGGCCGACATCCGACAGCGCGATGCCGAGAACCTGAAGCGGGAGGCCGACTGGAAGAAGGAGGTGAACTCGAAGGGTTCAAACAAAGATAAAAGACAGAGGCCCGAAGGGCTTGTGATTCAGGAGGTTGACCCCGACATGACCAACCCTGCCTTCGTGATGCGTATGGCCGAGGCCGACGAGCACTTTCTCTACACCAAGATGAACGAGATAGACCAGTTTGACGCCCTGCGCGGTTCGGCTCACGGCTCGCAGCAGTTTCAGATTATGTGCCTGGCTTTCGACCCCGACAACCGCTACGGTCAAACGCGCGTAGGCACGCAGTCGGTCACCGAGAAGGTCTGCATCCGCTTCAACTGGAATGCCGCCACGACCATCCAGAAGGGGCAGCGCTACTTCCGCAATGTCTTGACCGACGGCCCCATCAGCCGCATCAACTTCTGCACCATCCCAGAACGGGAAATCGGAGCCGACATGCCCGTCTATGGCACGTATGATGCCAGTTTCGACGAAGAGCTGCGCCCCTATATCGACCGACTCTGTAGGGCTGCTGGCGTGGTAGATTGTCCGCAGGCCTTCCGACTGGCCAAGAAGCTGAAGGATGAGTGTGCCGAGTTTGCCCGCCTGTCGCAGTCGAGGGTCTATGAAAACCTGTCGTTCCGAGCCAATGTCATCGCCTATCTGAAGGCCTGCGTGCTCTACATCTGCAACGACTACCGATGGTCGAAGGAGATAGAGGATTTTGTGCGATGGAGCCTGCAGTACGACCTACATTGCAAGATGACATTCTTTGGCGAGGCTATCAGTAATGCCAACCGCAGTGCTGAAGGACAGACAGGTCGTCGCGGCCCTCGCAACCTCTTGAAGCTGTTGCCCGATGAGTTCACCACACATGATGCCGAACTCGTCCGTCAGGCTAACGGCATGGACACGCGCGGCACCCGCAACATGCTCTCGCAATGGGTGCATCGCGGCTACCTCTTACAGATGACAGATGACAGTTTTTGTAAAAGTAAAAAAGTAAAAGGGTAAAAGGTAAAAAAAGTAAAAGGGTAAAAGGTAAAAAAGTATGGAACTGATATTGGAACGTATAGCAAAGCGCAAGACCTACACCATTGGTAAACTAAGTATCAAGACTCTCCCCCAACCCCTCCCTGTGAGGGAGGGGAGTGGTCAGAGTCAAACACAGAATCCAGCACAAGAACTATCTACGCCCCTCCCTCACAGGGAGGGGCCGGGGGAGAGTCTTTATTTCTGCGACACCCTGGAACCCACTTGGCGCGACTACACCCAC
>CAZLPO010000123.1:1950-6363 GCA_964561385.1 uncultured Prevotella sp. | reverse complement strand
CGTGGTGTTGTAACAGCGAAATATTGTCGAAGAAAAACGGGGAAAAGTTTTGTGCGTTCCAAGATTTTGCGTAACTTTGCGACAGAAATATAATCATCAATAACTAAAACAAATATTATGAAGAAATTAGGTTTTATCGACAAGGTGTGGACAAAGAGGTTGAAACTCTGAGAGCAGAGAATGCTGCCTTGAAGCTAAAAATAGCAGAACTGGAAAGCATCATTCCGTAGTGACCATGATGACGAGTAGTGAACGGCTTCTTCCGTGATTCATGGGGTCGGCCCCCTGAGCGATTAGAAAGTACACAAAAAGAACCGCCCCTTTTGTGTAATTTGCAAACCTTACATTAAGGAAATGAACGTGGAATCGCCGCTTCCTGCAGTAAACAGACGGGGAGCGGCGATTCTGACATATGACAAATGACATTAAGGGTGTCAGCGCAATGAATTTTCATGAGGGGTGCACTGAGCACACTACTCGATGCAGTTCATCAGAAAGTCGACGGCACCGTTGACGCCAAACTTGCGGACGTCGAGGGAGATGTCGTAGTTGCAGGCGTTGGTCCAGTCCTTGCCCGTGAAGTTCTTCGTGTAGAGTTCACGACTGTAGTCGTTATCGACAATCATGGCGGCGGCGTCCTGCTCGCTGATGTCGTACTTCTCGGCAATGCGGCGCTTGCGGCAGTCGATGCTGGAGTGGATGAAGATTTTCAGGGCATTGGGGTGGTCGGCAAAGATATCGAAGCCACAGCGTCCGACGATGACGCACGACTCTTCGCTGGCGATGCTCCGGATGGCTTCTGCCTGTGCCTTGAACAGCTCGTGGCTGGTCTTGTCCTGCTCGGCGCCGTCGTACTCGGCGCGTGCCATGTAGGTGCGGTAGAAGTTGGTGAAGTCGTCGCGCCACAGGGGGTTGCGCGCCTCAATCTTCTCGACGGCGCTCTCGACGGCGTTCATCCGCGAGGCTACCTCGTTCAGTATCTGCTTGTCCAGCAGCTTGACGCCCAGACGGCGTGCAAGCTCTGCACCGATCTCATGGCCACCTGTTCCAAACTGGCGGCTGATGGTAATGACGAATTTTTCCTCCTTATTCATAGTCGCGATAGATTTTGGTTAATATTGATGTGGCAAAAATACGAAATAATTTTGAAACAAGCAAGCAATCGGGCAATTATTTTTTCAGGTAGGCCGCACACATCTCGGCACAGCGCTCGCCATCGACGCCTGCGGAGACGATGCCACCGGCATAGCCGGCACCCTCGCCACAGGGGAAGAGGCCCTGGAGACGGATGTGCTGCAGCGTGTCGTGGTCGCGAACGATGCGTACGGGCGAGGAGGTGCGCGTCTCGGTGGCAATGAGGACGGCCTCGTTGGTGAGGAACCCGTGTGCCTGGCGTCCGAAGGTCTTGAAGCCCTCCTGCAGGCGGTGGCCGACGGCTGGCGGAAGCCAGAAGTGGAGCGGACTGGAGATGAGTCCCGGAGCGTAGCTGGACTTGGGCAGGTCGTAGCTCAGGCGGTTGTTGACGAAGTCGGCCATGCGCTGTGCGGGTGCCGTCTGCTTCATGTTGCCCTGTTGCCAGCAGAGGCGTTCCAGCTGCTGCTGGAAGTGCATGACGCGCAGCACGTCGTCGCCCTCGATGTCCTCGGGGCGTGTCTCGACGACCATGCCCGAGTTGGACCACTGTGTGCCGCGGTTGGCGGGGCTCATGCCGTTGACGACAATCTGCTCGGGACCGGTGGCGGCGGGGATGACGAAGCCGCCCGGGCACATGCAGAAGGAATAGACGCCGCGGCCCTCCACCTGTGTCACGAACGCATACTCAGCGGCTGGCAGGTAGCGTCCGCGTCCCTGTCGGGAGTGGTACTGTATCTGGTCGATGAGCTGTGCGGGATGTTCCAGTCGTACGCCGACGGCGATGCCCTTGGCCTCGAGCTCTATGCGGGCGTCGGCGAGATAGCGGTAGACGTCGCGCGCGGAGTGTCCTGTGGCGAGGATGACGGGGCCGCGATACTCCTTGTCGGCAGCCATGCAGCCCACCACGCAGTCGCCCTCGATGAGGAGCTGTGTCATCTTGGTCTGGAAGTGCACCTCGCCCCCACTCTGGAGGATGGTGTTGCGCATGTTCTCGATGACGCGTGGCAGACGGTCGGTGCCGATGTGCGGATGGGCATCGGCCAGGATGTCGGTCGAGGCTCCGTGCTGGCAGAAGACGTTGAGAATCTTGTCGGTGTTGCCGCGTTTCTTCGAGCGCGTGTAGAGCTTGCCGTCGGAGTAGGCACCTGCCCCACCCTCGCCAAAGCAGTAGTTGCTCTCGCCGTCGACCAGCTGTGTGCGTGCTATCTGTGCCAGGTCCTTCTTGCGGTCGTGCACATTCTTGCCGCGTTCGAGGACGATGGGGCGCAGTCCGAGCTCGATGAGTCGCAGGGCGGCAAAGAGTCCGCCGGGGCCGGCTCCGACGACAATCACCGCCGGTGCCTGGCTGACGTCGGGATAGAAGGTGCGGGTGTAGGCGTCGTCGGCAGGCTGCTCGTTGACGTAGACACGCACCTTGAGATTGACGAAGATGGTGCGCTGGCGGGCGTCGATGCTGCGCTTGAGGATGCGCACGGCCGTGACGGTGCGGACGTCGAAGCCGTACTCACCAGCCACGTAGGTTTTCAGGGCCTGCAGGCTGGCTGCCTGCTGTGGCAGCACGCGGAGCTGGTATTCGTGGGTCATGTCGTCAGCGGATATACATGAAATAGACGAAGGCCAGAATGGCGATGACCACCAGCATGACCACCGACTTGATCATGCACGAAGCCACTTTCTTGACAACCATGAAGGCCACGATGATGGCAGCCAGTGCGAAGAGGTAATAGCCGAGATTTTCCATTTACTTGAACAGTTGTTTAAAGGATGTGGGTACCGGGGTTTCGAACTCCATGGGCTCGCCCGTGACAGGATGGGTGAAGCAGAGCAGCCATGCGTGCAGACACAGACGATGGAGCGGGTCGTCGCCGTTGCCGTACTTGGGATCGCCGCAGACGGGATGGCCCATGTCGGCGGCGTGGACGCGAATCTGGTTCTTGCGTCCGGTCTCCAGCTTGAACTCCACCAGCGAGTGCTCGGTGGTGCGGTTGAGCACATGCCAGTGGGTGATGGCCAACTTGCCGCCGTTGTCAACGGGCGACGAATAGGTGATGTAGGCCTTGTTGTCCTTCAGCCAGTTCTCGACGGTGCCGTCGTCGTCGATCATCTCGCCCGAGCAGACGGCGACGTAGCGGCGGTCGTACACGATGTCGTGCCAGTTGTGCTCGAGTATCTGCTCCGTCTCCATGTCCTTGGCATAGACCATGAGGCCGCTGGTGTCGCGGTCAAGCCGGTGGACGACATGCGCCGTACACTTCTGGCGCGACTTCTTGAAGTAGTCGTCGAGTACGGTCTTCACGTTCAGCGTGGAGTGGCCGCCGGCCATCGACAGGATGCCTGCCGCCTTCTCGATGACAATGAGCCAGCGGTCTTCATAGACAATCTTCACCCAGCGGCTCTTGAAACCCTGCTGGTTGCGCTTGGTCCTGGAGACGGCCACCTTCATGCCCGGCTCCAAGGGGAAGTCGAACTGGCTGACGGTCTTGCCGTTGACCCTGATGCCGCGGCCCTGCAGCGTCAGCTTGATCTTGTTCTTCGACTGCGGCACGTTCTGTATGAGCCACTCCAGCAGCGGCATGGACTCGCCGACGGTGTAGTGGTCGTAGTCGCCCTCGCGACTGTATCCAGTGTTTACTCTCATATCGTTTGTTGTCTGAAGTTATCGGAATGATCTGAGTTATCGGAGTTATCGAACCGTCATGTGGAAACAGCCCTGTTTCACCTCGTACTTGACGTAGCAGCGGTTCAGCTGGCGCATGTCGCGCAGCACCTCCGACAGCACGTACTTCAAGGTGTCGTTGCGCACCTGACGTCGCCGCGGCCCGTCGGGGTCCTCAATGGTCTCGTAGCGGTTGTAGCAGATGTCGAAGGTGGTGCCATACAGGTGGCAGGAGTTCTCCGTGGCATTCTGGTTAAAGCCACGTAGCCGTGCCACGTCCTCCTCGGTACGCAGGATGCTGGTCACGATGAACCGGTGCAGGGGTACGCCCTTGACGTAGAGGCTGTCGAAGAAGGCCTGCCCGATGTCCTGGAGCAGGATGGCCGCCCGTGGCACGAGGTAGGGTATGCTCTGACGCAGACGGTCCACATGATAGTATGGCGAGGCAGCTACATAGACGAGCTCCCGTTTGCGGGCTTCGGCGTCTTCGCGGTTCTTGACGGGCGTCACACCCCAGCGGTTGGCGGCCTCCAGCTGTACGGCATTGGAGTCGGGGAAGGCCAGCTTGTAGCTGGGAACACTGAGGATGCGGTGAGGACGGGGGGCTGAGGGCTCTGGGACCT
>CAZLPO010000123.1:0-1850 GCA_964561385.1 uncultured Prevotella sp. | reverse complement strand
AGTTGCATTTAAGATTTTTCTGAATTGTGGTGCAAAGATACAAATAAAATGTGTAACTTTGCAAGCAAATTACAAATTTGTAGAAAGATTGATAGAGAAACATATTGTTTTAGAGGATATTGACCCTGTGGTTTTCTATGGGGTGGGCAACTGTCATCTGCAGATGATCCGTTCGCTGTTCCCGAAGCTCAGGGTGGTGGCGCGCGACAATGTCATCCGGGTGCTGGGCGACGAGGAACAGATGGCCGTGTTCGAGGAGAACGTTGAAGCCATCCGCCGCCATATCCTGAAGTTCAACGACATCAAGCCCGAGGACATCCTGGACATCGTCAAGGGTGGTCGGCCGAAGGACATACCCGAGGGCGTGGTCGTCTACTCCATGTCGGGACGCCCCATCAAGCCCCGCACCAAGAACCAGCAGCGGCTGATAGAAGCCTACCAGGAGAACGACATGGTGTTTGCCGTCGGCCCGGCGGGTACCGGTAAGACCTATCTGTCGATAGCCCTGGCTGTCAAGGCGCTGAAGGAGAAGACGGCGAAGAAGATCATCCTCTCGCGCCCCGCCGTCGAAGCCGGAGAAAAACTGGGATTCCTGCCCGGCGACATGAAGGACAAGATAGACCCCTATCTGCAGCCGCTATACGATGCACTGGAGGACATGCTGCCCCAGGTGAAGCTCCAGGACATGATGGAGAAGCACATCATACAGATAGCGCCGCTGGCGTTCATGCGCGGACGCACGCTGTCGGATGCTGTGGTGATACTCGACGAGGCGCAGAACACGACGCCGGCACAAATCCGGATGTTCCTCACCCGCATGGGCTGGAACACGAAGATGATCATCACGGGCGACATGACGCAGATTGACCTGCCCCGCTCGCAGAAGAGCGGTCTCATTGAGGCCCTCCATATATTAAATAAGGTGGAAGGTATCGGCGTGGTGAATCTCGACCGCTCGGACATTGTGCGCCACAAGCTGGTGACACGCATCGTCAATGCCTACGAACAATTCGACAAGGCAATAGCAAATAGTGAAACAGAAAATAGTGAAATTGTCAAATAAAAAATGAAAGCATTAACAAAGACGGACTTTAAGTTCGAAGGACAAAAGAGTGTGTATCACGGCAAGGTCCGTGACGTGTATAACATCAACGACGACCTGATGGTGATGGTGGCCACCGACCGCATCTCGGCTTTCGACGTGGTGCTGCCCAAGGGTATTCCCTTCAAGGGACAGGTGCTGAACCAGATAGCCGCCAAGTTTCTGGATGCCACGACCGACATTTGTCCGAACTGGAAGCTGGCGACACCCGACCCCATGGTGACCGTCGGACTGAAGTGCGAGGGTTTTCGCGTGGAGATGATCATACGCAGCATACTGACGGGCTCCGCCTGGCGTGAGTACAAGAACGGCTGCAGGGAACTGTGCGGCGTCCGTCTGCCCGACGGCATGAAGGAGAACGAGCGATTCCCCGAGCCCATCATCACCCCGACGACCAAGGCCGACGAGGGTCACGACATGAACATCTCGAAAGAGGAGATCATTGCCCAGGGCATCGTGTCGGCCGAGGACTACGCCGTGATGGAGGACTACACCCGTAAGATCTTTGCCCGTGGACAGGAGATAGCTGCCAAGCGCGGCCTGATACTGGTGGACACGAAGTATGAGTTCGGCAAGCGCGACGGCAAGGTGTATCTCATCGACGAGATCCACACCCCCGACTCCAGCCGCTACTTCTATGCCGACGGCTACGAGGAGAAGCTGGCCAAGGGCGAGCCCCAGCGTCAGCTCTCGAAGGAGTTTGTGCGCCAGTGGCTCATTGAGCACGACTTCATGAACGAGCCCGGAC
>CAZLPO010000122.1:0-6401 GCA_964561385.1 uncultured Prevotella sp. | reverse complement strand
AGCATGGCCAAACAAATGATTGTTTTCTTGAAGGTTTTCATAACATTATCATTTTGGAGGTTAATACTTTCCGGCAAAGATAAAAAAAATGTTAGTCACTGAGACTAACAATTTTTGCAAAACGACTAACAAAACAAAAATTGTTAGTCTTTTGGGGCCACCCACTCCTTAGGCGTCACGCCCGTGAAGGCCTTGAAAGTGCGGAAGAACGACATCTCATTTGAGAAGCCGGATTTCATATAGACGTTTGTCATCTTGATGTCGGGATGGTTTTGCAGCAATAGTTTGGCATATTCAATGCGATAGCCGTTGATAAACTGTGCAAACGAGCAGCCACGACAGATCTTAACAGCGTCGGACACCGTACGGGAGGAGACTCCGATTTCGGTGGCCACATCGCGCACCTTCAGGTTGTTGTTCAGATAGGGTCGCTTCTCGTCCATCAGCTGGCAGATTTGCTGGAACAGCAGTTCGAAAGAAGGAGCGTGAGACGTGAGACGTGAGGTGTGAGACGTGGGCCGCCAAACGATGATGCCAATCGCCACCGCCAACAGCACAACGATAACTATGAGAGGCGTGAGATGGGAGGCGAAAGATGTGAGTAAAGAGGCGGGAGGAGTGGCCACACAGAGGCGATAGACGGCCGCGCGTGGCTTGAAGTTGTTGTTGCGGAAACCGCCGGCGACCACCAGGTTACCATCGGGGGTGAGCACAGGCTGTATGATGCCTGCCGAGTGGAGGGTGTCAGTATAGTAGAGCGTCAGGTCGGCGGGCCGCTTCTCATAGTCTATGGCCAAGACGTAGTAGGGGGTGTCGTGCAGGAGACTGCCTGTCCCTACGAGATAGGCGCGGTGTCGTGTCCTGTCGGCTACGATATAGGAGAAGTAGGTGATGCTGTCCGTACCACAAAGTCTGGGTATGGGCTGCTTGGTGGGGAGCAGTGAGAAGCGACCGTTCTCGACTTTGAGGATGGCCAGTTCGCCTTCGTCGTTCTGGGCTGTGAGCAGGTAGGTATAGTGTCCTGTTGACTCGTCGCCGATGAAGCTGTCGGCGGTGTGGGGCATCAGGAGCGTGCGTAGCGGTCGCCACTGGTTGAGCAGCGGTTCTTTGAATGGCTCGCCGCGCAGGCGGTCGACGACGATCGTGGTGAGGATAGAGTCGTGGAGATCGTGGGTGCCGAAGACGATGGCATCGTCGACAGCGGTGCGCATGACATAAGGTTGTGAGCGCTGTTGTGACACGTCCTTGACATGGGAGAGAAGGTTTTTGCCGCAGTACTGTTCGATGGCATCGGTGTGATACCAGTTGCCAGTGATGATGACGCAGCCGCTGTCGAGTTCGACGGCGTCGGCAAAGCAGCGCTTGCGGTCGAGACAGCCGTAGCCCTCAAAGGTATGGGTGTCGGGGTGGTAGAGTTCGACGGAAAAGAGTTGTCCGATGCCGAGAGGCTGTTCGTGTCCGCCTGCTATCATGATGTTTCCGGACTTCATGGTTAGCGCCACGCCCTGGTCGTGAGGATAGACCATGGGGAGGAGCTGCCAGCGGCCGTTGCTGTAGTACTCGGCGGTGGGTGTAGGCACGAAGCCGTCGGTGTGTCCTCCCATGACGATGAGCTCGTCGCCGATGGCGAACGTGTGGTGTCCGGAGCGCGGGAGGTTGAGGTCGGGCAGTTGCTCGACCTGTAATTTTTGCTTGGGGCAATGGATGTTTATACCCGACGCTGACGCGACGGGAGTGGTGGCAGAAGTGGTGGCGAGGAGGGCGGTGAGGAGGAGCGTGAGACGTGAGACGTGAGACGTGAGGCGAGGATTCATGGTTGGGGAGGAGCGTGAGGCGTGGTTATCGGAGGGCTAGGGCGCGGTTCTCGGCGGCTTCCATCTGCTCGCGTTCGCCGGGTCCCTTGTCGTTCTGTCCGCAGAGGTGTAGGATGCCGTGGATGATGACGCGGTGCAGCTCTTCGTCGTAGGTTTTGTTGAAGAGCTGGGCGTTGGTGCGGACGGTGTCGAGTGAAATGACGAGGTCGCCGTTCAGCACGTCGTCCTCGCAGTAGTCGAAGGTGATGATGTCGGTGTAGTAGTCGTGTCCCAGGTATTCGCGGTTGACCGCGAGGATATGCTCATCGTCGCAGAAGAGGTAGCCGACCTCGCCGACGCGCTTGCCGTAGGTGGCGGCAACGCGGCGTATCCAGGCGCTGGTATCGCGGCGGCGGATGGCGGGCATCTTAACATTTTCAGTGGAGTAGGTGATCATGGGTCTTATGGGTCTTATGGGTCCTATGAGACTTATAGGTCTTATGGTAGGAAGGGACTGACGTCGACACCGAAGTGGCGCAGTTCGCGGACGGCGGTGCTGGAGAGGCTGGCGAGCTCCGGTTCGGTGTAGAGCAGGATGGTCTCGATGCCTCCGAGCCGGCGGTTGAAGTCGGCCTGCCACTGCTCGTGCTCGAAGTCGCTGACGGAGCGTACGCCCTTGACGATGAACCGTGCGCCGACGGACTTTGCGAAGTCCATGGCGAGCCCGTCGTAGACCTGTACGTCGACGTTGGGGTTGTCAGCGTAGACCCGTCTGATGTCAGCGATGCGCTGCTCGGCGGGACTCATGTTGGGCTTGTTCGGGTTGTCGGCAACGACGCCGATGACGAGTCGGTCGAAGAGCGGCAGTGCGCGCTTGACGATGCTGTCATGCCCGATGGTGAAGGGGTCGAATGTTCCTACGAAAACGCCTGTTCTCATGCTTGGGTGTGGGCAAAGATATATGTACCTTTACTAAGGTGTCTCAGCAAAGGTACATGGTTGATGACCGAAAGATTACTTTTTCTTGAAGGTATCGTGTGACAGCTCCTTGAAGAAGTCGTGGTTCAGTATGACACTAATCTTCTGCAGCAGTCCAGTCGAGATGTCCTTGCGGCTGAAGATGTTGTAAACATTAGTGCGTTCGCAGTCGATCTCCTCTGCGAGCCAAGTCACGGGGCGCTTTCTCTCCTTAAGGACTTGCTTGATTCTTTCTCCGATGTGCATAGTTACTTAAATTAAAAATGTTAGAAAGTTTGGTTTAGTTTATATATTATTCATATACTTAACTCTACGTCATTCATCCAAAGAGGCTGGGCTCCGTGGTGTTTCCGATGTAGGGGTTACGTCCGAAGTGTCGGAATGCCAGCTCCGTGACCATGCGCCCTCTGGGTGTGCGCTTGATGAATCCCTCCATGATGAGGAAGGGCTCGTAGACCTCTTCGAGTGTGCCGGCGTCTTCGCCGATGGCTGTGGCGATGGTGGTGAGTCCGACCGGTCCGCCCCGGAACTTGTCGATGATGGTCAGCAGTATCTTGTTGTCTATCTCGTCGAGTCCGAACTTGTCGATGTTCAGTGCGGCGAGTGCCACCTTGGTGATCTTGGTATCGATGCTGCCGTTGCCTTTGACCTGTGCGAAGTCGCGTACGCGTCGTAGCAGTGCGTTGGCGATACGTGGCGTGCCTCGGCTGCGGCCGGCAATCTCGAGTGCGGCGTCTTCGGTGATGGGTACGCCGAGTATGCCGGAGGAGCGTTCAACGATGCGCTGGAGCGTCTGCGGGTCGTAGTACTCCAGGTGCATGTTGATGCCGAAGCGTGCTCGCAGGGGAGCTGTCAGCAGTCCGCTGCGGGTGGTGGCACCGACGAGCGTGAACGGGTTGAGGTCGATCTGTATGGAGCGTGCCGACGGTCCTTTGTCGATCATGATGTCGATACGGTAGTCCTCCATGGCCGAGTAGAGGTATTCCTCGACGACCGGTGACAGACGGTGTATCTCATCGATGAACAGCACATCGTTTTTCTCCAGTGAGGTGAGGATACCTGCGAGGTCGCCCGGCTTGTCGAGCACCGGTCCGCTGGTAATCTTGAACCCCACGCCCAGCTCGTTGGCGATGATGTTCGAGAGCGTTGTCTTTCCCAGTCCCGGAGGACCGTGCAGCAGCGTATGGTCGAGCGGCTCTCCGCGGTACTTGGCTGCCTCGACAAACACCTCAAGATTCTCGACTATCTTCTGCTGACCGCTGAAGTCGCTGAAGCTCAGTGGCCGTAATGCGTTCTCGAAGTCTTTCTCAACGGTAGAGAAACGCTCCTCGCGAATGTCGAAATCATCATCAAGCATAGTGTGTACATGTCGTAGTCGGTGCAAAGATACAATAATATTTTGGATTACAATTTGTTTTTCCCGTTTTTTTTCATATCTTTGCAACAAAATCTTAAGCCATCCTAACATAACGACATGAAAAGACGACTGCTACTGACATTTTTCCTCTGTGCACTGGCCTTAACGACGGCTGTGGCGCAGAACCCGCAGGTGGGCGACTACGGCTACCTGTACTGCCACATGAACGGCAACGGACGTGCCTGGACGGCGTACGCGCTGAGCCGTGACGGTTTGAACTACAAGGATCTGTTAAACGGAGACTCCGTGTTCAGCGACTACGAGCATGCCCGCATCGAGGGTGCCACCCGCGATGCCTACATCTTCCGCCGGCACGACAGCTCGGGCTACCTGATGCTCTGCACCGACATGAACGTTGGTGCCTTCAAACAGCTGAAGAAGCAGGCCGAGTGGGACAACTACGGCATCACCCTGCTGCGGAGTGACGACCTCATACACTGGGAATCGACGTCGCTGGACTACCGCAAGGGTCCTGCCATCTTCTGCGACCCCGCATCGGCCAGTGTCTATAAGGACTGGACGACGGTGAACCGTGTCTGGGCGCCTCAGGCCGTCTGGGACCCCACCTACCGCTGGCCCGACGGTCGCCAGGGCGGCTACTTCGTCTACTACTCCATGTGGAACCGTGGCGAGGAACTCTACGACCGTATGTACTACTCGTATGCCGATGAATCGTTCACGCAGCTGACGCAGCCGCGCCTGCTCTTCGACTGGGGCTACGCCACCATCGATGCCGACATCAATTGGTTGGAGAGTGACCGGCAGTGGCACATGATGATTAAGAAGGAGGGCGGACAGCCGGGACTCTTCACCTCGGCGGCACCCACGCTGACGGGCCCGTGGCCTGAGCCCGTGGCCGATGACTATGTGAACTTCGAGGGCAAGAAGAAGTGCGAGGGCGTCTCGGCCTTCCAGCTGGCCGGCGAGGACGACTGGACCATCGGCTATATCGAGTATTCCTCGCGTCCGAAGAACTACCGCCTGTGTAAGGCCGACAAGTTTATGCGTAACTTCCGTGACCCGCAGAACATCCGTGGCGTCAAAGGTCCGCAGCACGGTTCGTTCCTGCGCCTGACACGTGAGGAGTATGAGCGTCTGGAGGCTTGGGGTGCAACTGCGTCGCAGTCGAACACGCTTGTCAGGAGCGAGCAGGTGCTCACCGACGGCTGGCAGTTCGTGCAAGGACCGCTCGGCACGAGTACCGTCTGGCAGTCGGTCACCGTTCCCCACGACTGGGCCATCAGCGGTCCCTTTGACAAGGTGTGGGACCTGCAGCGTGTGGCCATCGAACAGAACGGTGAGACCGAGGCCACCGAGAAGAGTGGCCGCAGCGGTGCCCTGCCGTGGATAGGTGAGGGACACTACAGGCGCACGATCACTATTCCCGAGGGGTTCGACGGTCACGCCGAACTGGTGTTTGACGGTGCCATGGCTGAGCCTGTGGTCAGCGTCAACGGCAAGGTGGCGGGTCGCTGGGCCTACGGCTACAACACGTTCCGTGTGGATATCACGAAGTTCGTGAAGGTGGGAGAGAACTTCCTTGAGGTCGATCTGAAGAATGTCGAGGAGAGCTCGCGCTGGTATCCTGGTGCCGGCCTCTACCGTCCCGTGACGCTGATCCTCAATTCGCAGGACGCGCGCATCGACGACTGGGGCATCACCACGACGACTGAGCTGGGCAAGAAAAAGAGTCCCAAGAACGGCGATGTGGACGAGTTCACCATCGAGGTGCCCATCATCACCGCCGACGGCAAGGGCCGTCCCGTGGATCTGCAACTCATCGACCCCGACGGAAAGTCGGTCAGCATGCTGAATTCCGCCCCCTTCAAGGACGGCAAGGCCATAGGTCGGTTCTGGGGGAAGTTCAAGCACTGGACGCCCGAGACACCTTATTTATATAAGGTACGCGTGACGGTGTATGACGGTAAGGCTGACCCGACGAAGAAGCTTTACGATGACTTCGGCAAGGTTGTTGACCAGAAGACCTTCACCGTGGGCATCCGCACGGTGAAGGTCTCGAAGGAAGGCGGCTTCCAGCTGAACGGTGTGACGCGCAAGCTGAAGGGTGTCTGTCTGCACCACGATCTCGGTCCTCTCGGTGCCGCCGTGAACAAGGCCGCGCTTATCCGCCAGATCAAGACGATGAAGGCCATGGGCTGCGACGCCATACGCACCTCGCATAACATGCCGAGCCAGTGGCAGATGGACATCTG
>CAZLPO010000121.1:0-6425 GCA_964561385.1 uncultured Prevotella sp. | reverse complement strand
CTGGTGGGCTTGACACCAGTTATACAGTCATGAAACTGACCCAGGACGGCTGGGATGTGTATGCAGCCTGCGCCAATACCGGCGGATTCTCGGCAGAGCAGTTGAAAACCAATGAAGAGAATGCATATAAACTCGGCGCCAAAGCCTACGTGACGCTTGACGTGACACAGGAATATTACGAGAAGTCGCTGAAGTACATGATCTTCGGTAACGTGCTGCGCAACAACTGCTACCCCATCTCGGTCAGCAGCGAGCGCATATTCCAGGCCATCGCCATTGCACGCTATGCCAAGGAGATTGGGGCCGATGCCATTGCACACGGAAGCACTGGTGCTGGCAATGACCAGATCCGTTTTGACATGACCTTCCTGGTAATGGCTCCCGGCGTGGAGATTATCACGCTGACACGCGACAAGAAGCTGACGCGCAAAGAGGAAGTGGACTTCCTGAACGAGCACGGCTTCTTTGCTGACTTCACCAAGCTGAAATATTCATATAATGTAGGCATCTGGGGCACCTCTATCTGTGGTGGTGAACTGCTTGACCCGACACAGGGACTGCCCGAAGAAGCATACCTGAAACATGTCACCGCCAAGGAGCAGGAATCGCTGTTGAAGATTCAATTCGAAAAGGGCGAGATTGTAGGTGTCAACGGTGAGATGTTTGATGACAAAGTAAAGGCTATCCAAAAGATTGAGGAGATTGGTGCCTCATATGCCATCGGACGCGATGCCAACGTGGGCGACACCATCATCGGCATTAAGGGACGTGTCGGTTTTGAGGCCGCAGCACCGAAACTCATCATCGAAGCACATCGCCTGCTGGAGAAGTCGACACTTTCAAAGTGGCAGCAGTACTGGAAGGACCAAGTGGCCAACTGGTATGGCATGTTCCTCCACGAGAGCCAGTATCTGGAGCCCGTGATGCCCGACATCGAGGCCATGCTGACCTCAAGCCAGCGTAACGTGACTGGCACGGCCATCCTGAAACTGCGTCCCTACGGCTTCGAGACGGTGGGTATCGACTCTGCCAACGATCTGACAAAGTCGAAGCTCGGTGAGTACGGTGAGACCCAGACCGGCTGGACTGCTGATGAGGCCAAGGGCTTCATCAAGGTATTGAGCACCCCGCTGCGTGTTTACTACGGTATCCACAAAGACGAGAAACGTTGATTATTTTCGACCACAGATTTCACGAATAATACGAATTATGATAAAGGTTGGTATTTTAGGCGCTGCGGGGTACACTGGTGGCGAGTTAATAAGGGTGTTATTGGGGCATCCCGAGGCAAAGATTGTGTTTGCCAACTCGGAGAGTAACACAGGTAACCTTTTGAGCGACGTGCATGAGGGACTTATCGGGGAAACCGATGAGCGCTTTACCGACACGATGCCTTTTGAGGATGTCGATGTCGTGTTCTTTTGCTTCGGTCACGGAAAGAGCGAACAGTTTCTGAAAGAACACGCCATCCCCAGCCACGTGAAGATTATTGACCTGGCACAGGACTTCAGGATAAAAGGCAACCACGACTACATCTACGGACTGCCGGAGATTAATCGCGAAGAGATCAAGAAAGCATGGCACATAGCCAACCCTGGCTGCTTCGCCACCGCTATCCAGCTCGGTCTGCTACCTGCCGCCAACCTGAACCTGCTGAAAGAGAATGTATCCGTCAACGCCATCACAGGCTCGACGGGTGCCGGCCAGAAACCAGGTGCAACCACCCATTTCTCATGGCGCAACAACAACTTGAGCATCTACAAGCCATTCCAGCATCAGCACATCGCCGAAATACGGCAATCATTGACACAGGTACAGGGCCATCTGGACGTTGACATCGACTTCATCCCCTATCGCGGTGACTTTGCCCGCGGCATCTTCTGTACATCAGTCATCCGCACAAAGGCTCCTGCCGATGAGATTATCCAGGCCTATCAGGACTTTTATGCCGACGCCGCCTTCACACACTACTCGGAGAAGCCGATTGACCTGAAACAAGTTGTGAACACAAACAAGTGTCTTGTCCACATTGACGGCTTTGACAACAAACTGCTCATCACTACTGCCATCGACAACCTCCTAAAAGGAGCTGTCGGACAGGCCGTACAGAACATGAACCTGATGTTTGGCATTGACGAACAGGCAGGACTAAGACTTAAAGCAAGCGCATTTTAGACTATGAAACTATTCGACGTTTATCCACTCTTCGACGTAAACATCGTCAAGGGTAAAGGCTGCAAAGTATGGGACGATAAAGGCCAGGAGTATCTGGACTTGTACGGCGGACATGCCGTCATCTCTATTGGCCACTCTCATCCGCACTACATAGAGAAAGTAACAGAGCAGTTAGGAAAGATCGGATTCTACTCCAATTCTGTCATCAACAAACTGCAAGTGCAGCTGGCAGAGCGGCTGGGAAAAATCAGCGGCTACGACGACTACCAGCTTTTCCTCATCAACAGCGGCGCCGAGGCCAACGAGAACGCCCTGAAGCTGGCATCGTTCAAAACGGGCAAGACACGGGTACTCTCCTGCGAGAAGGCATTTCACGGCAGGACATCACTTGCCGTGGAGGTAACCCACAATCCGAAGATTGTTGCGCCCATCAACGACAACCACCACACACGCTTCCTGCCACTGAACGACCTGGAGCCGTGGGTACGCGAGCTGTCGAAAGGCGGTGTGGCCGCCGTTATCTTAGAATGTATCCAAGGTGTGGGCGGCATCCAGATGGCCACGCCTGAGTTTGCACAAGGTCTGGCCTATGCCTGCAAGCGCTACGGGGCCATACTCATCTGTGACGAGATACAATGCGGCTACGGACGGAGCGGAAAGTTCTTCGCTCACCAATGGCTGGGCATCAAACCGGATATTATCACGGTGGCCAAAGGTATCGCCAACGGATTCCCTATGGGAGCCGTACTGATATCGCCTGAATTCGAGCCCGTCTATGGACAGCTTGGTACGACCTTCGGCGGTAACCACTTAGCCTGTGCAGCAGCACTTGCCGTACTCGATGTCTTTGAGGACGAGGGTCTGGTGGAGAATGCCCGTGTGACAGGCGACTACCTGATGGAAGGCATCAGGAACATCGGCAGCTCGCACATCAAAGAGGTTCGTGGACGCGGAATGATGATCGGAATTGAGTTAGACATGCCCCACGCGATGGTCCGCAAACCCCTCATCAAGCATGAGCACTGTTTCACCGGCTGTGCAGGACAGAACATACTGCGTCTCCTGCCCCCCCTGTGTCTCACAAAATCAGATGCTGACGACTTTATAGAAAGACTGATCAGAGTAAAACCCGAAGAATTGTAAAAAGGTAAAAAAGTAAAAAGGTAAGAGATGAAAATAGCAGTAATTGGCGCAGGTGCCATGGGTGGCGCCACCGTTGAAGGGCTCATCAAAGGCCAGACATTCCAAAACGAAGACATCACGGTGAGCGACCCGTCGACAGCCGTGCTTGACAAGTTTGCAGAGACCGGTGTGTCGGTAACTACGGACAACCGTCTGGCTGCCGATACTGCCGACGTGGTGTGTGTGGTGGTGAAGCCCTGGCTGGTAGAGCGTGTGTTGAAAGACATTAAAGGAGAGCTGGATCCTAAGAAACAGATACTGATTGTCATCGCCGCCGGTGTACCGTCAGCCAGCATCAAAGAGTGGCTTGGAGAGAGTTGTCCCCCACTGTTCTTAGTCATTCCCAACATTGCCATCGCCGAAATGTCGTCTATGACATTCATTGTACCCGTAGGCGCCTCTGAGACCAATATACAAACGGTGATGGACATCTTCGACGAGATGGGCGACACGCTGATTACTGACGAGCAGCACCTCGCTGCCGGCACAACGCTGGCATCCTGCGGCATTGCCTACGCCATGCGTTATATCCGTGCTGCTGCCGAGGGTGGTGTCGAGTTGGGATTCAAGGCTGACGATGCGAAAAAGATTGTGATGCAGACCATGAAGGGCGCCGTGGAACTGCTTCAGGCCAGCGGTCTGCATCCCGAAGCCGCCATTGACCTGGTGACGACCCCTGGCGGTGTCACCATTAAAGGGCTGAACGAAATGGAGCACGCAGGATTTACCAGCGCTGTCATCCGCGGTCTGAAAGCCGGATTAAAATAAAACGTGCGGACAAGGCTATGGCCACTCAAAATGCTGATAATCCTGACGTGACTTCCAGTCACCGCCCCATCGGAAACCGTTCTCGATAAACAGACGATAAGCCAAGTCACGTTTGGTAATCTTATAACGAAAGTTCCGACGACGATCAGCGTAAGGGACAGCCGTAGCGGGCTGTACGTAAAGTGTGCCGTTACTGCGTCGTTTCACATAAGGATTGTAGAGCGCGTTCAGGTCGACTGCCAGTCCCAGCGAATGCTTTGAGAGCTTCTTGCTGCCAGCAATGGTTCGATAGCAGAAACAAGAGGTGTTATTATCACGCATCTGACGCTCATCGTCAGCATGGTAGACATCAGGCAGCACCATCCGCTGGATGGGATAACGTGCCTCATAAAGCTGGCGGAAAATCTTGACAAGCCTATCGGCAATCTGTCGGTTGCAAACCAGTTCTCCCTTATGGGGACGGTTATCATAATCCCAGTGCAGGACACGTACATAGCGCAGGTCATCACGCGAAATATAAGGATTCGGTTTGTACGTATTGCCCTGCATACGATTCCAGATACTGTCGGGGATGTGCATGACACAAAAATCGTCCTCCTGTATACCCGAGACATGTGCTTGAGCAAGTATACCAGTGGTACAGAAGCCTAGAAGCAAGATAGATAACAGAAAATACTTCATCGTTCCGTCTTTTTAACGGGCAAAGATAGAAAAAAAAACTGAAACAGCGTGTGTATTCGGAAATAAATGCGTAATTTTGCGACAAAAATCAATACTCAATAGAACATGGACGAACAACTAAGACAAATTGGCGAGAGGCTGCGCGGATTGCGAGACGTGCTCGACATTCCTGTAAGCGAGATGGCAGATACCATTGGCATCGCCCCAGAGAAGTATGAAAAAATTGAACAGGGAGAATTGGATATCACCATCTCGAACCTGATGAAGATTGCCCATAAATATGGTGTGTCGACAGAAGAGCTGATTTTCGCCGAGGCACCTCATATGAAGTCATACTACGTGACACGAAAAGGCCAGGGTATGAGCATCGAGAGAACAAAAGCCTATAAGTATCAGAGTCTTGTAGGCGGCTTCGTGAACCACAAGGCCGACGTCTTCATCGTCACCGTGGAGCCCAAGCCGGGCGCACGCACCATCTACAAGAACACCCACCCGGGTCAGGAGTTCAACATGGTACTGGAGGGAAAGATGGAGCTCTACATCGGCGGCAAGACCATCGTACTGGACGAGGGAGACAGCATCTACTTCGACTCCACCAAGCCTCACGGCATGCTGGCCGTCGGCGACAAACCCGTGAAATTCTTAGCATTCACAGTAGAATAAACTAGACAAAATGGTAGAAAGATTTTTGAAGCAGACAAAGTTCACGTCTGTAGAGGATTACAATAAGAACTTGGAGTTCATCATCCCCGAGAACTTCAATTTCGCATACGACGTCATGGACGCATGGGCCGAGGAGGCTCCCGAGAAGCTGGCACTGCTTTGGACTAACGACCAGGGCGAGGAGATTCGTGCCACCTACAAGCAACTGAAAGAGCAGAGCGATCAGGCCGCTTCCTATCTGCAGACATTAGGTATTGGCAAGAACGACCCGGTGATGCTCATTCTGAAACGCCGCTACGAGTGGTGGGTGGTGATGCTCGCCCTGTGTAAGATCGGTGCCATTGTCATCCCGGCGACTCACATGCTGACAAAGCACGACATCGTGTACCGTAACACCCGTGCCTCCATCAAGGCCATCATCTGCGTCGACGATCCCTATGTCGTCAGTCAGATACAGGCCGCCAAGGACGAGAGTCCGACAGTCAAGCAATATATCGCCATCACTGATCACGGCAAGCCCATCCCCGAGGGTTTCCACGACTGGCAGACAGAGTGGAAACAGGCACCGAAGTTCCAGCGTCCTGCCTTCGTCAACGAGAACGACGACACAATGCTCATGTACTTTACCTCAGGCACAAGCGGTGAGCCGAAGATGGTGGCTCACGACTACCTCTATGCCATGGGACACCTGACAACAGGTGTCTTCTGGCACAACCTGCATGAGGGCTCACTGCACCTGACGGTGGCTGACACTGGTTGGGGCAAGGCCGTCTGGGGCAAGTTCTATGGTCAGTGGTTCGCCGGCGCTACGGTGTTCGTATTCGACCATGAGAAATTCAACGCCGACACGCTGCTCCGTCAGATGGAGAAATACAAGGTGACGAGCTTCTGCGCGCCACCGACCATCTACCGCTTCATGATACGCGAGGACCTGTCGAAGTACGACCTCAGCAGTC
>CAZLPO010000120.1:3585-6474 GCA_964561385.1 uncultured Prevotella sp. | reverse complement strand
GGATGCACCTTACCCCAGCTGAGGGGCTCGATGGCAGTGTCAATGATGTCGGCACCGTTATTGCATACCTCCAGAATTGAAGCCATCGACAGTCCCGGACCAGAATGGCCGTGGTACTGTATAATGATGTCGGGATGCTTCGTCTTGATGCTCTTAGTCAGGGCACCCAGCATAGCTGGCTGTCCAATGCCAGCCATGTCCTTCAGACAGATCTCCTCGGCGCCGGCGGCAATCACCTCGTCGGCAATCTTCGAGTAGTACTCGACGGTATGAACCGGACTGGTGGTAATGCAGAGCGTGGCTTGCGGTGTCATGCCGGCCGCCTTGGCCCATTTGATACTGGGGATAATATTGCGTGTATCGTTCAGGCCACAGAAGATACGAGGGATGTCGACACCCTGGGCGTGCTTCACCTTATACATCAGTTCACGCACATCGTCGGGCACAGGATACATACGCAAGGCGTTCAAACCGCGATCCAGCATGTGGGTCTTAATGCCTACCTCGTTGAACGGCTTACAAAACGCGCGGACAGCGGCATTCGGATTCTCACCAGCCATCAGGTTCACCTGTTCGAACGCACCTCCGTTGGTCTCCACTCGACTGAAGCAGCCCATGTCGATAATTACTGGGGCGATACGCTCCAGCTGGTCTTTACGCGGCTGGAACTTGCCACTCGACTGCCACATGTCACGATAGACGAGACTGAACTCTATTTTTTTCTTTTTCATAGTTGTATGTGGGTTAAATGATTCAAACTTGTTACAAAAGTAATCATTTTCCCTACAACTACCCCGCACACATCTGTCTTTTCGGTTCCTTTTATAAATTATTAACACTGAACGCGGGGCTTATGTCAGCCCCGCGTCACTTGGTTTCAAGAATAGGCCTGCTCATGCACGCCCTTGACTGCACGGCCGCTAGGGTCGTTTAGACCTTTGAAAGCAGCATCCCATTCAAGTGCGATGGCGGTGGAGCAAGCTACGCTGGCCTCGCTGGGCACGCTGAGGGCGGCAGAATCGGAGGGGAAGTGCTCGGCAAAGATCGAGCGGTAGTAATACTCTTCCTTATTCTTCGGCGGATTAATGGGAAAACGCTCGGCAGCATGAGCCATCTGCTCGTCGGAAACGGCTTCAGAGGTAATCTGTTTGAGCGTGTCAATCCATGAATAGCCAACACCATCGCTGAACTGCTCTTTCTGGCGCCAAGCGACCTCGTTAGGCAGCATGTCGGCAAAAGCCTCGCGGACAATCTTCTTCTCCATTGTCTGTCCCGGACACATCTTTGCTTCAGGATTAGTGCGCATAGCGACATCAAGGAACTCCTTGTCAAGGAAAGGAACACGACCTTCAACTCCCCAGGCGCTTAAGCTCTTATTGGCACGCAGACAATCATACATATAGAGTTTCGAAAGCTTACGGACAGTCTCCTCGTGAAAATCCTTGGCTGTTGGGGCCTTGTGAAAATAGAGATAACCACCAAATATCTCGTCGGCGCCCTCGCCCGAGAGCACCATCTTGATGCCCATCGACTTGATAACGCGGGCCAGAAGGTACATCGGCGTAGAGGCACGAACCGTAGTAACATCGTAGGTCTCGATGAAGTAGATAACGTCGCGGATAGCATCGAGGCCCTCCTGAATGGTGTAGTTGATTTCATGATGGACAGTGCCGATATGGTCGGCCACGAGTTTGGCCTTTGCCAAGTCGGGCGCGCCCTTCAATCCTACGGCAAACGAGTGCAAGCGGGGCCAGTATGCTTTTGTTCTTGAGTTGTCCTCAATGCGGTGTTCGCTGAACTTCTCCGCGATAGCAGAGATGACGCTGGAGTCGAGTCCGCCACTGAGCAACACACCATAGGGTACATCAGACATCAGTTGGCGCTTCACTGCATCGGTGAGTGCATCGTGTATAGCCTCTACAGAAGCGACATTGTTCTTTACGGCCCCGTAGTCAAACCAGTCGCGTTGATAATAGCGTTTCATGCCTGGATCGCCGCTATAATAGTAATGGCCGGGCAGGAATGGTTCATAACGCTCGCACTGTCCCTCAAGTGCCTTGAGTTCAGAGCCGACATAAACCTTGCCGTCGCTGTCATAACCGATATAAAGAGGTATCACGCCAATGGGGTCGCGAGCGATGAGGAACTCGTCCTTTTCCTCGTCGTAGAGCACAAAGGCAAAAATACCACTTAGATCTTCGAGGAAATGAATGCCCTTCTCGCGATAGAGAGCGAGTATAACTTCACAGTCGGAGCCAGTTTGAAAAGCGTACTGACCAGCATAGCGGCGACGAATATCCTGATGATTGTAGATCTCGCCATTTACTGCCAGCACCTGCTTCTTGTCAGGTGAGAAGAGCGGTTGACCACCTGATTCTGGGTCTACAATACTCAGTCGTTCGTGGGCCAGGATGGCGCTCCCACCACAATAGATGCCACTCCAGTCGGGTCCGCGATGACGAATTTTCTGACTCATCTTCAATGCCTTTTCACGGAGCTCATGTGTCTGCTCTTTTACATTCAATATTGCTACAATTCCACACATATCTTCTTTGTTTTAGTTATTTACTTTTTTACCTTTCCTTTAATATGTTCTTCATACTCAGCAAGCTCTCTTTCACCTATATGCGCCAGTCCATAATGTTCGTCGTGTTGTGAGAAGTCGAGGCAGTGTTAGTGTTTAAGAACGCTTTGATGGCTTGTCCGTCAGCGTGGAGC
Source organism: uncultured Prevotella sp. (assembly GCA_964561385.1). Classification (GTDB taxonomy): domain Bacteria; phylum Bacteroidota; class Bacteroidia; order Bacteroidales; family Bacteroidaceae; genus Prevotella. The sequence goes on along the minus strand of CAZLPO010000120.1, from coordinate 3,756 downwards.
GACGAACCGGCATTGAAGCCAAACCAGCCCAGCCACAACAAGGCTGCGCCTAGAAGTACAAAAGGGATATTGGCGGGTTCGCTCTTAGCCGTGCTGCGACGTCCCAGGTAGATAGCACCTGCAAGAGCAGCAACACCAGAAGAGGCGTGTACCACGATACCACCAGCAAAG
>CAZLPO010000120.1:0-3485 GCA_964561385.1 uncultured Prevotella sp. | reverse complement strand
CAAAGCATAACGAGAAGCCAACAACCACCCAGAGGACAGAAATCAGTCCCATAGCGATAAACGACTGCAACATCGTGCTTATAACGTTCTTCGCCCCCACCATGCCACCATAGAAAAACGACAAACCTGGCGTCATCATCAACACGAAAATCGTGGCAGTGATGAGCCATGCCACATCGGCGGTCGAGATTACAGACCAGTCACACTCAAAGGTAGGCTCGCCTACCGCCAAACCTGCCAGGGCGATAAGCGTCATCGCCGTCATCAGGATTATCCATCTTTTTTTTATCTTCATACCTTTTTGATTTTAAATCTTACAATCCGTCACAATTACATTAACACCTTCTGATCAATATAGTTTACAAAAGCCTGATTCACTAATCTGTTACCGCCGGGTGTGGGATAATACCCCGTAAAATACCAGTCACCCGGATGGTTGGGACACGCCTCGTGTAGTCCCTCGATGCTTTGGAACACCAGTTCGATAGGGGCCTGCATGTCCGAAGGACACAGCATCTCAACAATCTTTGCATTAATCTCATCGACGGTGAAAGGCGCATAAACAGCACGGACGCAGTTCTGCATCTCTTCCTTCGGCTTTGCCAGTTCACGCCTGCAGGCTAAGTATGTATCGTTAACCAATTGCCACATACCGCGTTCTTCAATCAATGCCATTGTAGCACGGAAAGCACAGAACTCCTCCAAGCGAGCCATGTCGATGCCGTAGTAGTCAGGGTAACGGATCTGCGGCGAACTGCTCACCATGACAATCTTCTTGGGGTGCAGACGGTCAAGAATTTTAAAGATGCTTTCCTTTAAAGTTGTACCGCGCACAATTGAATCGTCAATAATCACGAGATTATCCTCGTAGGGCTTCAACGAGCCATAGCTGATGTCGTAGACATGGGCAGCAAGATCGTTACGTTCAGAGTTGTCGGCAATGAAGGTACGCATCTTAATGTCCTTCCATACGACTTTCTCCGTGCGGACGTTGTAGCCCTGCTGACGAAAGCCGTCGGTCATGCCATAGTAAGCTACCTCGGCAGTGTTAGGAATATATGAAAAAACTGTGTTGGCGATATCATTGTCAATAGCTTTCAAGATGGTGGTCGTCAGCTGTTCGCCAAGTCGTTTGCGCTCTTGGTAAATGTCGCGGTCGGAGCCGCGGCTGAAGTAAATACGTTCGAACGAACAGGCTGACAGTTGTTGGGCGGGCATGATCTGTTCAAGTCCGCTATCGCCATTCTTATGGACGATGAGCGCCTGACCTGGTTTCAACTCACGGATATCCTCAGCCTGCAGGTCGAAGGTTGTCTGCAACACGGGGCGCTCGCTGGCCAAGGCGATAATCTCATCGTCTTGATACCAGAACGCGGGACGAATGCCCCAGGGATCGCGCACACTGAACATCTCACCAGAGCCAGTCAGGCCGCACATCACGTAACCACCATCGTAGTGTTGCATGGTAGTACGCAACACGTTGGCCATCTCTACATGGTTATCTATATAGTCAGTGATATCGGTCCCCCTAAGTCCTTGTTCTTTGGCCTCAACAAACAGTCGCTCCACCTCGCGGTCCAGACGGTGACCCATCAACTCGAGCGTGATATAGGAGTCGCCGTATATGCGCGGCGACTGTCCTTGGGCCGTTAAGAACTGGAAGACTTCGTCGATATTGGTCATGTTAAAGTTACCACACAGACAGAGGTTCTTGGCGCGCCAATTGTTTCGACGCAGGAAGGGGTGGACAAACGTCAGTCCGCTCTTGCCCGTGGTCGAATAGCGCAGGTGCCCCATCAGCAGCTCGCCCTTCATCTCCTCTGTCACGCGAGAGAAAATCTCCGTGATCGCATCCTTGCCCTCAGCTTTCTCGCGGAACATATATTCCGTACCAGGCTCGTTCTTTAGGCTCACGGAAGCGATACCAGCACCTTCCTGACCACGGTTGTGTTGCTTTTCCATCATCAGATAGAGTTTGTTGAACCCGTAGGCCCACGTACCATATTTCTTTTCGTAGTAGTCCAACGGCTTCAACAGACGAATCATCGCCACACCACATTCATGCTTCAGCTGTTCCATAGACGTTTATTTGCAGGCTTTGATGAAACTCATAAACAAGGGGTGCGGAGTCAATACGGTCGACGTGTACTCTGGGTGGAACTGCGTGCCGATATACCAGCGTTTCTCTGGTATTTCGACAATTTCGACAAGGTCGGCAGCGGGATTGACACCCACACACTTCATACCGGCGGATTCATACTCATCCTTATACTTATTGTTGAATTCATAGCGATGACGGTGACGCTCCCTAATCAGCGTATCCTTGCCATACGCCTCATAGACGCGACTGCCTTCAACCAGTTCACAGTCGTAGGCGCCCAAGCGCATGGTACCTCCCATCTGCGTGATGGTCTTCTGCTCCTCCATAATATCTATAACGTTATGGGGGGTATCAGGATTCATCTCTGCACTATTGGCATCCATATAGCCCAAGACGTTCCGGGCAAACTCAATGACCATCATCTGCATGCCAAGGCAGATGCCGAAGGTAGGAATATCTTTGGTGCGAGTATATTCGGCTGCAATAATCTTCCCCTCTATGCCACGCTGACCGAAGCCCGGACAAATCACCACGCCTTGCATACCACTCAGCTTCTCATCGATGTTCTGCTTGGTAATCTCCTCACTATTGACGAAATGCAGACTAGTCTTTATATCATTATAAATACCTGCCAGGTTTAGACTCTCGCGAATGCTCTTATAGGCGTCTTGTAAGTCGTATTTGCCCACTAGGGCAATATGCACCTCGCGAGTGGCACTACGCTGTTTGTCCAAAAACACATGCCAGGATTTCATCGCGGGAGTTTCGCCCACAGGGATGCCAATCTTACGCAAGATGGCCGCATCGAGGCCCTGCTGTTGCATACTCACCGGTACCTCATAGATGGAGGGCATATCTTCGCTCTGTACCACACACTCGAGATCGACATTGCAGAACGATGCCACCTTCATACGTAAGGCATTATCAAGATGGCGCTCCGTCCTGAGCACAAGAATGTCAGGTTGGATACCCATGCCCTGCAGCTCCTTCACCGAGTGTTGCGTCGGCTTCGTCTTCAGCTCACCAGCCGCCTTCAAGTATGGAACATATGTCAGGTGTACACACACAGCATCCCGCCCTAACTGCCAGCGCAATTGTCGTATGGCCTCCATGAACGGTGCACTCTCAATGTCGCCGATGGTACCACCCACCTCGGTGATAACGAAGTCTAACTGCTCGTCCCTTTCATCCTCACGAAGCATACGACGCTTAATTTCATCGGTAATATGCGGCACTACCTGGATTGTTTTACCCAGATAGTCGCCATGGCGCTCACGATCGATAACTGTCTTATAGATGCGTCCTGTGGTAATAGAGTTGTTTCGTGTCGTGTGTATGCCTGTAAATCGCTCGTAGTGTCCCAGGTCAAGGTCGGTCTCAAAAC
>CAZLPO010000119.1:3003-6506 GCA_964561385.1 uncultured Prevotella sp. | reverse complement strand
ATCAGTGCCGTTTGACGCATCATCGCCGATTTACCGGCCATATTCGGACCCGTAATGATCATAATCTGCTGTCGCTCGTTATCGAGCATGATGTCGTTAGGGATATATTGCTCGCCTAAGGGCAGCTCCTGTTCGATGACGGGATGGCGCCCCTGCTTAATCTCAAGCACGCCGCTGTCCTCAATCACCGGGCGCACATAGCGGTTTTCCTCAGCCGTCTTGGCAAAGCTGAGCAGACAGTCGAGATGGGCCAGAATATTGGCGTTTACCTGTATCTGAGGAATGAATGCCTGCATGTCCTGCACAAGCTCGTTGAAGAGTCTGGCCTCCAGCGCGAGAATCTTCTCTTCGGCACCCAGAATCTTCTCCTCGTACTCCTTCAGCTCTTGCGTGATATAACGCTCAGCCTGTGCCAGCGTCTGCTTGCGCACCCACTCCGGCGGCACCAACTCCTTGTAGGTGTTGCGCACCTCGAGATAATAGCCAAACACGTTGTTATAGCCTATCTTTAGGCTCTGTATGCCCGTCTGCTCAGCCTCGCGCTGCTGAATCTGCAGCAGGTAGTCCTTACCGCTATATGCGATGTGTCGCAGGTCGTCCAGCTCGGCGTTCACACCATTGCGGATGACCCCGCCTTTCTGCACCAGCTGTGGCGGGTCGTTCTGTATCTCGCGCTCTATGCGGTCGCGCAGCGTCTCACAGAGACTCAGGCGCTCCCCCACCCGCTTCAGCACATCGTTGTCGGCTGCCATACAGGCGGCTTTCATGGGCTGAACGGCCTGCAGCGCCACCTTCAGCTGAACCACCTCGCGCGGCGAGACGCGCCCAACGGCGACCTTCGAGATGATGCGCTCCAAATCCCCCACTCTATGCAGCTGCTCGTCAACACACTGGCGGAAGTCGGGCTCACGGTAGTAGTACTCTACAATGTCAAGTCGCTCGTTGATGGGTTTCTCGTCCTTCAACGGGAACACCAGCCAACGGCGCAGCAGACGGCCGCCCATCGGACTTACCGTCTTGTCAACGACGTCGAGCAACGATTTGCCATCTTCCTGCATCGGCTGGATGAGTTCCAGCGAACGGATGGTGAACTTATCCAGTCTGACGTACTTCTCCTCCTCAATACGTGAAATGTTGGTGATGTGGGCAATCTGCGTGTGTTGTGTCAGCTCCAGATACTGCAGGATGGCTCCTGCAGCTATCATACCGCTTTTCAGGTGGTCCACACCAAAACCCTTCATGTTCTTCACGTGGAAGTGCTTCAGCAGCTTCTGTATGGCCGTCTGCTCAGTAAACACCCAGTCGTCCATCTCGAAGACAAAAAACTTCGTGCCGAACTGACGCTCGAAGTCGTGCTTACGTGAACGGTCTATCAGGACCTCCTTCGGCTGCAGATTACCCAGCATCTTCTCCACATAGTCGTAGGTACCCTCGCCCGTCAGGAACTCACCCGTAGAGATATCAAGAAAGCTGACACCACACGACACCTTGCCGAAGTGAATGGCTGCCAGGAAGTTGTTCTCCTTGTAGTTCAGCACATTGTCCGACAGAGCAACGCCAGGCGTCACCAGCTCCGTGATGCCGCGCTTTACCAGTTTCTTGGTCAGCTTGGGGTCTTCCAGCTGGTCACAGATGGCTACACGCCGGCCGGCACGAATCAGTTTCGGCAGGTAGGTGTCGAGCGCATGATGGGGGAAGCCCGCCATCTCGTCGCCTTTGTTATACCCGCTATTACGGTGAGTCAGGGTAATGCCGAGAATGCCGGCAGCTATTACCGCATCCTCGCAATAAGTCTCGTAGAAGTCGCCACAACGAAACAGCAGCACCGCATCAGGGTGCTTGGCCTTCAAGTCGAAGAACTGTTTCATCATGGGGGTTAACTCCCCGTCTTTCTTTGCCATTTCATGTAGTATTTCCGATTAGTCTGCAAAGATAGGTTTTTTTTCTGAAATGGCAAAATATTCGCCGCTATTAATACTTCTTGAGCAGACGGTTGATGGCGCGGTCAAGTGTTTCCGTAGGCTCAATGATGTTGTAGTCCTGCCAGAATGCCGGATCGCGGAAATAGTCCACACGGTCGAAGAAGGCATCGCGCTGGTCGAACGACTCACGGCCGCGGATAGGACGTACGTCTTTGTCTGTGCTGCTGGTGACCACCAGTTCGCAGCAAGCCTCAAACGATGTGGCCAGAAGGCGGCGTTTCCAGTCGCAGTTGAAGCGGAAGGTGGTTCGGATATAGCTGATGCGCGTCATGCCGTCAGCACCCTGGCGGTAGTCGACCGTCAGCGACAGATCCTTCGGCTTGAACCGCACCCCCAGTGGCTTGCGCACCAGCATTTGCGCCGTTGCCTTGTGGTGGTCGCTCATGTCGAGCGATAGCTCAGCCCGCGTAAAGGCCAGCGTTTCCTGATCGATGTAAAGCTTGCCGAAATAAAGAGGGTAGGGGACCACCGCGGCCGGCACCATTCTAACCACATACTGCCGACGGTCGCCGATGGTGGTCGGCGTCTCCATTGTCAGTACATAGTTGTCCAGTTCCTTGGCGTTCAGCAGAAAGTCGGTATTCTTCACGATGTCGAGCTGTATCGGGGCCACAGGACCTCCCATCACCTTGACGCTCAGCGTGTCGCTGCGTTTCGGACTCAGCAGTCGCCGACCTTTGCTGATAGCGACTCGATCGTGGTTGGCGGTCTGATGGTAGCCCGTCTTGTACATATCCACCACACCTTCGGCCACGCAGATAAAGTGCTGGCGCTTCTTGGCTGTCTCACGATAGAAGCAGCGGTAGAGTTCGGGCTGTCGACTGTAGTTCTGGGAAATCCTGGCAATGGCGGCATCAACGATTTCGCGGGCATTCTCAGCCGTCACCAGCACTTCGCGCAACTGGATGGCCGTTGGCAAGAGCTGAATTTTCAGCTGTTGCGTCTGACTGTCAACGGCAACCTGTCGGGTACTGTAACCCACGTGCGACACCACAATGCTCTTCTGGGGCTGCTCACTCTTCAGCACGAAGAAGCCGTCCTCATTGGTCACTACCGACAAGCCGTCGGCCGTCACGCTGGCACCTGCCACAGGCTCACCCGTTGACCTGTCGACTACGATTCCGCTGACTACAGCCTTCTGTGCCAGGAGGGTCATAGCAACCCATATCATCCATATGATTACGATTCCTCTTTTCATCATCATCTATTTAGTTTTTTGTCTCCTTTGCAAAGATAGTGGATAATTCTGAAATCCGAAAGTTTTTTGCCAAAAAACAACGGCATTATGAAAAAATAACTATCTTTGCGGCTATGAAACAGAAAGCATGGCTGGCAACAGCCTTCATCGTTGCGGCTGCCCACCTGTCAGCCCAACATCCGCTCGACTGGGGTGACCAGCTGAACGGTACCTACAAGAATCCTGTGCTGAATGCCGACTTCAGCGACCCTGACGTCATTCGCGTGGACGACAAGTACTATATGGTAGCTTCCGACTTCCATTTCCTGGGTATGCAGGTACTG
>CAZLPO010000119.1:0-2903 GCA_964561385.1 uncultured Prevotella sp. | reverse complement strand
GGGAACCGTCTGGTTCGATTTCTTCCGTTACGACATCAGTCGCTAAGTATCATTCCACATCGACCTTTACATATTCCGGCCGTTCATCAGGCTCGGCGGTCATAACCGTAACATTGCGGAAGTTGACGTTACGGGCGTGCTGCACAAAGAAGCCCTTGGCGGGCAGCACACCCCACATCGTTGCCTCGGGATAGTCTTTCTCTTTCTCATCAGCAGGCACCTCCACCTGCTTGCATCCTCCCTGCTGACTGATGGTTATGTCCGACAGCCAGATGTCCTCTACAGGATGACCTGGTAAGCCCGTGATGCTACAACCTGTACGTCCTGCACCCGTCACAGAGATGTTGGAGAGCCGTACGTTGCGGATAGTACCAATCGCGGTAACGGGCACACCTTCGGCATAGCCTCGTGCACGATTGCCCAAACGGATAAAAATGGGCGACTCAGTACCCTCGGCCACGATATTACTGATGTGGACGTTCTCCAGCGTACCGCCATCGACGATCTCGAGTGAGATGGTGGACGTGCCGCGCTTCGACGGGTCACCAAAGAACTGGCTCGACTGGTCCTCCGAAGGTTTCACAACACAGTTGGATATGCTGATGTTACGGAAGCCGCCATTCGTCTCCGTACCCAGTTTGATGGCGTTACAATGACTGCTGACGATGCAGTCGTGAATGACGATGTTCTCGCAGAGGCGGGGCGATGTCGACTTCAGCGTGATGGCGTCGTCGTCGCTGTCAGCAATCAGGTTGCTCACCCTCACATCGTGACAGCCGTCAAGGTCAAGGGCATCGTTGTTGTAGTTGTTACGGTTATACACCTTGATACCTCTGATCAGCACTCGGTCGCAGGCCAGATAGTGCTGCATCCAGCAGCCGCTGTTACGTAGGGTGACGTCCTCGATGCGGATGTCTTGACTCTGAATGAAGCGCAGCAGATGGGGACGCGTGATGCCCTCATCGTTCCACGATAGTTTCTGGAAAGCGGCACCTCGGCCGTCAATCGTTCCGTGACCGCTGATGCTCACGTCCTGCACTTTGTCGGCAAAGATGAGCTGAACGGTCTCTCCCCACGTGCGCAGCGACACGTAGTCGGTCTTCATGGGACGATAGTCCTCCAGCCGCGTACTGCCGTAGAGGGTTGCGCCCGTCTCCAGATGGAAGTCCACATGACTGCGCAGCACCAGCGTACCCGTCTTATAACTGCCAGCAGGCACCACAACCCGTCCGCCGCCAGCCGCCGAACAGTCGTCGACGGCCCGCTGGATGGCCTCCGTGCTGAGTCGCGTCGTATCGCTTACAGCACCGTAGTCCACGATGTTGTAGTCCTTCGCTTCGACAGCACGATGGCTCAGCAGCGCCAGCATCAACAATGCAACATTCCTGATCATGAGGCTAACGCTGAATCATCTTCTCCACTTTGCCGCTCCTGCGTCTGACGATGTTCAAGCCGCGCCGCTTGGCTTTCAGCTGACGGCCGTCAGTCGCATAGACAGACTCCGCCTGATTGTCCTGCATGACCGTCTGGATGGCGGTCTCCTCATTGGCGTAACTGAAGGGCTCGCCCATCTTGTCGCCCCAGATGTACTCCTCCAGTCCTGGGTAGTCGATGAAGGGGTTACGGTTCTTCTGAATGCTGTATACAGCGTTGTTACGGTTGGTCTCCTTCTCGCTGACGGGGTCGTTCTTGGCCCACTTCATCAGCATCTCGAGCTGCCAGGAAGAGAGTCCTGGATAGGATTTCCCATCGAGGGTCGCCATCACAGCATCCTTCGTCTCGGCATTGCTGTTATTGACGCCGTAGTTGACATACCAATCAGCAATCTTCTCCTCATAGCAGGTCACCATATAGAAATAGGTGCGCGCGAAGTCGCCTTTGTACTCGTCGTTAGGCTCAAAGACCTTACCCGTATAGCCTGGATAGGTACACGTGCCCAGCTTGCTGAAGTTACCATTCGACTTGTAGTTCTCGCCGTTGGTCTCGCCAAAGGGGTTGTTGCTACGCTTATTGTTCACCAGCTTGTCAGCAGGGTACACGTGGTGCAAGTCGGTGTACATGGGCTGCACCTTTGCACCAAACCAGCTGTTGGGCCACGAGTGCTCGCGGTTGTAGTACTCGCCCTCATTAGAGCCTCCCGCACCCCTGTCCTGATTGACGCCGAAGGTGAACTGGCTGGTACCTGAGTACATATCCCACACGCTGCCGTCAGGACGGGCATCCGTCGTCTGGAAGTCTGTCCACAGGTCACCATACGACCGCTCTGTGCGGTTGTAGATGATGCCACACAGCGCAGTCTTCAGCGCAGCTCCCGTCTTACCGTCAGCCTTCTGATAGTAGGTGCCTGAACCGTTTGGCCCTTGAGCCAAAACGCCGGAGGCTGCCAATAGCAGCCATCCGGCGCAAAGAAGTGTCTTTTTCAATGATTCGTTTTCTTTAAGCAAACGGATTCTCGGTGGGATAGAAGTCACCCTTCGGGAAGTTGTAGTCGATCTCATCCACGGGGATGCCCATGTACTTGAGAACCTCCCACAGGTACTTACCCTGATGGCCGAACATAACGGCGCAGTGGTGTGGGTAGTGCTTCTCGATGAGGACGTGACGATAGAAGCGGCTCATGTTCTTGATACCGAAGATACCGATAGAACCGAATGAGCGTGTAGCTACAGGAATAACCTCGCCCTGAGCGATGTAAGCGCGCAGCTTGGTGTCGGCTGTTGACTGCAGACGATAAACAGTAGCCAGACCCGGCTGGATGTCACCCTCGAGGGTACCGTTGGTCACCTCAACAGGCAGAGCGCGGGCCATAATGCGCTGGAAGCACATCTGGCAGCTGCAGACCTTCGACGAAGCGGTGTTACCACAGTGGAAGCCCATGAAGATTTCCTTCTCGGTGTAGGTGT
>CAZLPO010000118.1:0-6527 GCA_964561385.1 uncultured Prevotella sp. | reverse complement strand
ATTTCCTTGATTTCTTTTGTTTCTGTGGGACTTATTTGTCGCCACTGAGTTATTGTTTTGTCCCACGGAAATGAAGGAAAGGGCAGAAATGATTTCCTTTGTTTCTTTGCTTTCTGTGGGACAGATAAATTGTTTCGGTTGTTTATCTCAGTCGATCTCCTCGAGGTAGTCGGGGTTCATGCAGGAGATGGCGACGGAACAGACGCCGTCGAGGGTGACGACGACACGGCGGTCCTTCTTGACGCGGTAGATGGTGCCCTCGACACCCTTGAAGAGACCGGCGACGACGCGCACACGACGACCAATCTTACCGGTGAAGTCCTTGTTGCCAAGGAACATGACGCGGTCGTCGTCGATGGCGGCGACGCGCATGAAGTTGGACATGTCACGCGGGGTGACGGAGATGATGTGCGGAGTCTGGAGGGCATCGTGGGGATGCCACATGAGGAACCGCAGGGGCAACAGGGGCTCACAGGTGCGCTTGGCTTCCTTGAGCCACGCCTCTGGGGCATGGACGAAGAGGAGGTTGTCGATGGCGGGGACGAGCTTGATGCGACGGCGTCCGTCAATGAGCACGCGCTTATGTGTCATGGGCAGGAAGGTCTCTACCTGACGGTCGTCGAGGAACTGCTTGATGGCGAGGGTGCGCTCAGCACGTCCATAGGCGACGCGCAGGGGGAACCAGGGGTCGGAAGCATGACTGGGGGTCGCTGCGAAAAGTGCATCTTTCACAGCGGGCATCGCCCCTTCTTCGGTTAACGATCGTGTATTTCCCTGCCCTGATACTCCAAAGGCCTTGTCTGATGAAGTGGTCACTCGTCAGTACATAAGAAGAAATCCACGGCAAAGGTACAACTTTTTTTTTAATATACAAGTTTTTTCGCCATTTTTTGGGGAGCAAAACCAAAAAGCGTAGGAAGACGGAATGCTTGGCAACGTTTACTTTCCTATTTGCAATCAAACAGAGTGTAAACAGTTAATTTTGTCTATTGTTTAAGATTTGGAGTGTTAATAGCAAAGCAGCGTTAACAGAGGGGGCGGAAGTGTTAAATTGCGACAAATAAAAGCGACAATTTGTCAGTTTACGGAAAAATGCGCTTATATTTGCACCGCTGAAAGGCAGTACGCCCTGGGCGGACAATAACGAAACAAGAATATAAACACTTTCAAAACAAAGACTCATATGAACATGAAAAAGATTGTCAACATCGCAGTGCCGACATCATGTCTGGTAGCTGTTGTTTTCTCGGTAGTAGCATTGAACAAGACCACCGCAGCCACTCCCGACCAGCAGGAGGTGACGGTGGCAGCCGTAACCCCCGGTCAGCCGGTGGACCTGACGTATGCAGCAGAGAAGTCGCTGCCGGCAGTGGTTTACATCAAGAACACACAGAACTCGAAGGTGCAGACCGTGGACTACAACGACCCGTTTGAGGACTTCTTCTCGGACCCCTTCGGCGGTTTCTTCGGCCGCGGCAACGGTAATAACGGTACGCGCAAGCGCCAGATACAGACCCCGAAGCGCACGGCTGCCGGCAGTGGTGTGATCATCACCCAGGACGGCTATATCGTGACGAACAACCACGTGGTGGACGGTGCCGACGAGCTGACGGTGACGCTGAACGACAACAAGGAGTACTCGGCACGCATCATCGGTGCCGACGCCACAACCGACCTGGCGCTCATCAAGATTGACGCCAAGGACCTGCCTGCCATCAAGATTGCCAACAGCGACGACGTGAAGATAGGCGAATGGGTGCTGGCCGTGGGTAACCCGTTGGGACTGAACAACACCGTGACGGCCGGTATCGTGTCGGCCAAAGCCCGTACGATGGGCCAGGGTGTGTCGTCGATGATCCAGACGGACGCTGCCATCAACCAGGGAAACTCGGGCGGCGCACTGGTGAACACCCGTGGCGAGCTGATTGGCATCAACGCCATGATCTACTCGCAGACAGGCTCGAACATCGGCTACGGCTTTGCCATCCCGACGACCATCATGAACAAGGTGGTGGACGACCTGAAGAAGTACGGTAACGTGCAGCGTGCCATGATCGGCATCCAGGGCAGCGACGTGAACGCCTATGTGGACGCCGAGAAGGAGAAGGGTAACGAGGTGGACCTCGGCACGATGGAGGGAATCTACGTGGCGAAGGTCATCGAGGACGGTGCTGCCGACGAGGCCGGACTGAAGGAGGGTGACGTCATCACGCACGTGGACGGCCAGAAGATCAAGAAGTTCGGTGAGCTGCAGAACATCATTGCCCAGAAGCGCCCGGGCGACAAGGTGACCATCAACTACCTGCGTAACAAGTCGAAGAAGAGCGCTACGCTGACGCTGAAGAACGAACAGGGCAACACGAAGGTGGTGAAGGACGCCGACCTGGACGTGCTGGGCGGACAGTTCAAGCCCGTCAGCGACTCGCAGAAGCAGGAGCTGGGCATCAGCGGCGGCCTGCAGGTGATGAAGGTGAGCGGCGGCAAGCTGAAGGAGGCCGGCGTACCGCAGGGCTTCATCATCACGAAGGTGAACGAGAAGAGCATCAAGACGATTGAGGACCTGCAGAAGATTGTGAAGGAGACCTCGACATCGAAGGAGCCTGTGCTCTGGGTGCAGGGTCTCTACCCGACTGGCAAGAAGGGCTACTTCCCCGTGGAATTGGGAGACTAAGAAGCGGGCTGTAGACGGCTGAAAAAGGGAAAAAGGTGGAAAAGATGAACTTTTTCACCTTTTTCCTTGGTTGTTTCGTTTTTTTCAAGTAATTTTGCATGACGCAAAAAAACTGGAACCATGAGACAACTAAAAATCACCAAGTCCATAACCAACAGAGAAAGTGCCTCTCTGGACAAGTACTTGCAGGAGATTGGCAAGGAAGACATGATATCGACCGAGGAGGAAGTGGAACTGGCGCAACGCATCCGAAAAGGTGACAAAAAGGCGCTGGAGAGACTGACGAAAGCCAACCTCAGGTTCGTTGTCAGCGTTGCCAAGCAATACCAGAACCAGGGACTGAGTCTGCCGGACCTCATCAACGAGGGTAACCTGGGACTCATCAAGGCTGCTGAGAAGTTTGACGAGACGCGTGGTTTCAAGTTCATCTCGTATGCCGTGTGGTGGATCAGGCAGTCCATCCTGCAGGCCATTGCCGACCAGAGCCGCATTGTGAGGCTGCCCCTGAACCAGGTGGGGTCGGTGAATAAGATCAACCGCGCGCTGAGCAAGTTTGAGCAGGAGAACGAGCGCCGCCCGAACATCGAGGAGCTGTCGGAGACGACCGAGCTGCCGATGGAGAAGATCGGCGAGGCCATGAGCATGAACACCCGCCACGTCTCCGTGGATGCCCCGTTTGCCGAGGGCGACGACAACTCGCTGCTGGACGTGATGATCAACGACGACTCGCCCATGGCCGACCGGATGCTGGTGATTGAGTCGCTGCGCTCGGAGATCAACAACGCGCTGAAGATGCTGAACGAGCGCGAGCGCAACGTCGTGGAGGCCTTCTTCGGCATTAACCAGCCGGAGATGACGCTTGAGGAGATTGGTACGAAGTTCGGGCTGACGCGCGAGCGCGTGCGCCAGATCAAGGAGAAGGCCATCCGCCGTCTGCGCAACAGCACGAAGAACAAATTATTAAAGACCTATTTAGGAGAATGAAGATACTGAGATATATTGTCCTGGCAGCCATCGTGGCTGCTGCAGCATTCGCCACGGACGCCCAGGCCAAGAAGAAGGCGGAGCCGCGGGTGAAGATGTATATGTTCGGCTTTGCCGCATCGTTCAACGACACCATCGTCCACTTCACGGACATCCAGGCCCTGGACAGCGTCTGGATTAACACGAAGTACAAGTACATGCTGGGACGCGAGAACTACTCGTCGCAGCTGCGCGACTATCTGGAGAGTCAGCGGATGGCGCACCGCACCTGTGCCGTCTTCTATAACCAGGACCGTCAGAAGCTGGAGAAGGAGTACCTGAAGATGAAGCGCATCTACACCACGGGCAAGAAGAAACTGAAGAAGAAGGACCAGAACAGTCAGGCCAAGAGCCACTACGACATCAGGGAGCTGACGATACAGGACTTCAGTTTCCACTTTGTTGACATGAGCGGTGTCTACCATGATGAGTAACGACACCAGCTATTACTTGGTGGGCGACCACCTGGTGGCGCTCTGTATCGCCCCCTCACCCTACAACACGCTGGACCTGCTGCCCTCGATGGTCCCCTTCCGTACGGAGAGACAGGAGGGACAGACGCCGCTGCTGACGCTGACGGTTGACGACACGCTGCGTCCCGTCAGGGAGCGGCAGCTGGTACGCAAGTTCGACACGGGCAACGGTGACACCGTGGTCTATCAGCTGCCCGACGGCGGCTATCAGTTTATTATCCGCGACACGGCAGACCGCAATTGCTGTCTGCTGATAGCCAATAAGGACTTCAGCTGCTGCCGGTGTGCCCTGAACGGTGACCGGCTGATGCGTTCGTTCGGACTGAACGATGCGCTGATGCTGGCCTATGCCTTTGCCGGCAGCCATCATGACACGCTGCTTATCCATGCCTCGTGCGTGGCGTATGAGGGGTATGGCTACCCGTTCGTTGCGAAGAGCGGTACCGGCAAGAGCACGCACTCGTCGCTGTGGCTGAAGCATGTGGAAGGAGCGGAACTGATGAACGACGACAACCCCGTGGTGCGTATCATCGACGGCACACCCTACATCTACGGCAGTCCGTGGAGCGGCAAGACGCCCTGCTACCGGCGTATGCGGCGACCGCTGGGCGCCATCGTACAGATAGACCGTGCACCGGAGAACAGCATTGACCGTCTGCGCCCTGTCCAGGCGCTGGCCACGCTGCTGCCCGCCTGCTCGTCGATGAAGTGGGATTCGGTGATATACAACAAACTATGTGACACGCTGACGGTGCTGATAGAGACCACGCCTATCTTCACCCTGCACTGCCGTCCGGACGAGGAGGCAGCGCGCGTGTGCTGGGAACGGGTCAGGCGATGATGCCTGCCTCCTGCCACTGACGCATGACGGCTTTTGCATCGGCAAGAGCCGTCTCTTCGTCTACCTCGTACTCGTCGAGCAAGAGCTGACAAAGGTCGGCAGCCTCGAAGTCGCGTCCGGCCACCTTCGTCCACAGGTAGGCGGCAGACTCGTTCATGGAGATGATTTTTGAGAAGTCGATGTTCTCGACGCCTTCGGCAACGATGACGTGTTCGCCACAGACATCGCGAAGCGTAAATCCTTTTTTCTGTTTCATAGGAATCTATTTCTGTTTTCTGAATCGTGCAGGGATATGCGGGTGAAGGAGGAAGAGCAGATAGCGGCGCAAGGGGAAGAGGCGTGTCCACACGGCTGAGTAGAGGCGCCACTTCAGGCCACTGGTACTGTCGGCACGGCTGCGTCCCTTACGGAAGAAGGCGATGGCCTTAGCCCGGACGTCGTCCAGCCGGCAGTGCTCGTCGGAGAGATTGCCGTCGCCCCGCAGCGTCACCTGTGTGCCGTCGATGGCGATGATGCGATGCAGCACATAGCGGCCGGGACTGATCTCTGCCAGAACGGCATCGCCGACGCAGACATCATGGGGAGCCGCCAGCAGCGCCTTGTCGCGTCCATGCTCGAGGAAAGGCCGCATGCTATAGCCCCGGAGGGGCAGCGTGACGGTGTGTCCCTCGTTGACGAGTGCCACGACGTGCGGCAGGAACTCGGCATTCGGCAGTCGGCGAACCTCTACATCACCCATGGCGACTTACTCCACGCTGAAGTACTGTTCGAGTTCCTGGCGGTCGGCGCCATCCATGACGACGCGTCCCTTCTCGAGGACGACGATGCGCGTGGAGATGTCGACGGTGTGCTGCAGGTTATGCGAGCTGATGATGAGGGTGGCGCCCGTGCGCTCGCGATAGTCGGTGAGCACGTGCTTCAGCACATTCTGGCTCGAGGGGTCGAGGAAGTTGAACGGCTCGTCGAGGATGACCAGGCGCGGCACGGCCACGAGAGCGGCGATGATGCCCACCTTCTGCTTGTTGCCTGCCGAGAGGTTGCGGATGAGCTTCTTCTGTCCGAAGAGCTCGCCGCCAGCCAGACGCTCATAGGTCTTCAGGCGCTCGTCCATGTCGGTGATGCCCGAGATGCGGGCCAGGAACGCGAAGTACTCCTCGGGCGTCAGGTAGTCGATGAGGAAGCCCTCGTCGATGTAGGCACCTGTCGTCTGTTTCCACTCCTCGCTGACGGCCGGGTTGATGCTGTCGATGAGCACCTGTCCCTCGTCGGGCTTGAGCAGGTCGAGGAGCATACGGAAGAGTGTGGTCTTGCCGGCACCGTTGTTGCCGACAAGACCCAGTATCTCGCCATCGGCGATGGTCAGCGACGGGATGTCGCAGGCCACTGTCTCGCCGAAGGACTTTTTGAGGTTGTTGATGGTAATCATATTTTTAGATTTTCTAGAGATTCTAGATGTTCTAGTATTATTTGGTCCCACAGAAATAAAGGAAAGGACAGAAATGATTTCCTTGATTTCTTT
>CAZLPO010000117.1:0-6882 GCA_964561385.1 uncultured Prevotella sp. | reverse complement strand
CTGCCGATGCGCGTCGATCACGGTATGACCTTTACTGATGAGCCCGGCGGCATCATGGATGAGTCGAGTCACGGTCACAACGCGGGCTACACGCTGCTCGGCCGTATGTTCGCACTGGGACAGGTGCAGGGCATCCTGGCCACTGTCGACCGCGAGCTCGGCATCGAATACAAACAACCGGGATTCTTCGATTAAAGGTAAAAAGGTAAAAAAGTAAAAAGGTAAAAAAGCAAAAATGAAACTAAATGATATATTTAGCGGTAATTATAATGCCGCTGAGTGGGAAGCCAAGGGCTACCAGCTTCCGAAGTTCGACATCAAGGCCGTACGTGAAAAGACCGCCAAGGAGCCCACATGGGTACACTTCGGCGGCGGAAACATCTTCCGCGCCTTCCCGGCAGCTATCCTGAACGACGCCCTGAATACGGGCAAGTACGACCGCGGTGTCATCGTGGCTGAGACCTTTGACTTCGAGGTTATCGACAAAGCGTACGCACCGTACAACAACCTCTCGTTGCTCGTCTCGCTGCAGTCTGACGGCAACATCGAGAAGAAGGTTATTGCTTCCATCACAGAGGCATTAAAGGCTGACTATCAGTTTGATGACTGGAAACGGCTCGTGGAAATCTTTAAGAACCCCAGCCTGCAGATGATCTCCTTCACCATCACCGAGAAGGGCTATTCGTACAACGAGGCCGACCTGGCGAGAGGCTTGAATCCCGTCTTTGCGATGGGTAAGGTGTGCGCCCTGCTGTTTGAGAGATACGAGGCAGGCGAACTGCCTCTCACAGTACAGTCGATGGACAACTGCTCGCACAACGGCGACAAGGTGAAGGCCGGCGTCTTTGCCTATGCTGAGCGCTGGGTGAAGGACGGACTGGTGCCGCAGGCGTTCCTCGACTACCTGAAGGACGAGACAAAGATCACGTTCCCGTGGTCGATGATTGACAAGATTACACCGCGTCCCCACGAGAAGGTGAAGGAGCTGCTGGCTGCTGACGGCTTTGAGGACAACGACTACATCGAGACCGAGAAGCACACGTTTACGGCTCCCTTCGTGAATGCCGAAGAGGTGCAGTATCTGGTCATCGAGGACCACTACACCAACGGCCGTCCCCCACTCGACCTGGGCGGCGCACTCTATACCACGCGTGAGACCGTTGATAAGGTGGAGACGATGAAGGTGACCACTTGTCTGAACCCGTTGCACACGGCGATGAGCATCTACGGCTGCATGCTGGACTACACGCTCATCTCGGCCGAGATGAAGGACGAGGACCTCAGACCGTTCATACAGAAGATCGGTTACATGGAGGCGATGCCCGTAGTCGTTGATCCGGGCGTGCTGAACCCCTACGAGTTCATCGGTGCCGTCATCAACCGCCGACTGCCCAACCCCTTCATGCCCGATGCTCCGCAGCGCATCGCTATGGACACCAGCCAGAAGCTGCCCATCCGCTTCGGCGAGACCATTAAGAAGTACGTAGCCCGCGGACTCGACAAGTCGAACCTCGTGCTCATACCACTGACGCTGGCTGGCTACGCACGCTACCTGAAGGGACTGAAAGACGACCTGACCGCGTTTGAGCCGTCACCCGACCCCATGCTGGCAGAGCTGCAGGCCATCGTTGCCCCACTGGAGATTGGCAAGGCCGATCAAGACTGGAGTCCGCTGAAGCAGCTGTATTCGCGCAAGGACGTGTTCGGACTCGACCTGTACGAAGCCGGACTGGGCGAACAGATTGAGGGAATGGTGAAGGAGCTATACGCCGGAAAGGGTGCCGTCAGAGCGACCCTCCATAAGTACACAAGCGCACGATAAATGTTAAATAAACGTAAAAGCACCGATTTCGCAAGAGACCGGTGCTTTTTTCTTGCTGAAAATCAGTACCTTTGCAACCCAATTGCGAGAACGGGCTGCGTCTCAGCATAGAGCGAGCTCTCTGCATTCGACTTGCACCGTCCTTGCAAGCCAATTGCGAGAACGGGCTGCGTCTCAGCATAGAGCGAGCTCTCTGCATTCGACTTGCACCGTCCTTGCAACCCAATTGCACCAAAAGGCGCAGATAGGTTCGGAACAGGCGCCGTTCCTATTGATTATTAACCATCTAAAAACGGTCTGATAAACGTCTGTTCAGACCCCTACCCCCTGAGAAAGGGGGCGAATAAATGTCAGAATTAACAAAGAACGTTCAGCCGCTCGCAGACTTCAACTGGGACGAGTTTGAGAACGGAACCGTAGCCAACGTCAGCAAGGAAGAGCTCGACAAGGCTTACGACGAGACCCTGAACAAAGTAGCCGACCACCAGGTAGTTGACGGTACCGTCATCTCGGTCGACAAGAAAGAAGTAGTCGTCAACATCGGCTACAAGAGCGACGGTATCATCCCCGCCAGCGAATTCCGTTACAACCCCGACCTGAAGATCGGCGACGTCGTAGAAGTCTACGTCGAGAACGCTGAGGACAAGAAAGGTCAGCTCGTACTGTCTCACAAGAAGGCTCGCCTGAGCAAGTCTTGGGACCGCGTCAACGAGGCACTGGAGCAGGAGGCTGTCATCCAGGGTTACATCAAGTGCCGCACGAAGGGTGGTATGATTGTCGACGTCTTCGGCATCGAGGCCTTCCTGCCCGGCTCACAGATTGACGTTCACCCCATACGCGACTACGACCAGTTCGTAGGTAAGACGATGGAGTTCAAGGTTGTGAAGATCAACCAGGAGTTCCGCAACGTCGTTGTCTCTCACAAGGCTCTCATCGAGGCCGAGCTCGAGGCACAGAAGAAGGAGATCATCTCGAAGCTCGAGAAGGGTCAGATTCTGGAAGGTACAGTCAAGAACATCACCTCGTACGGCGTATTCGTCGACCTGGGCGGTGTGGACGGACTCATCCATATCACAGACCTCAGCTGGGGCCGCGTCGACGATCCGAAGAAGGTTGTCGAGCTCGACCAGAAGATCAACGTCGTCATTCTGGACTTCGACGACGAGAAGAAGCGTATTGCCCTCGGTCTGAAGCAGCTCACTCCGCATCCCTGGGATGCTCTGGATCCTGACCTCAAGGTGGGTGACCACGTGAAGGGTAAGGTTGTCGTGATTGCCGACTACGGCGCATTCGTTGAGATTCAGCCCGGTGTTGAGGGTCTGATCCACGTTAGCGAGATGTCGTGGAGCCAGCACCTGCGCAGCGCTCAGGAGTTCCTGAAGGTTGGCGACGAGGTGGAGGCAGTCATCCTGACACTCGACCGCGACGAGCGCAAGATGTCGCTCGGCATCAAGCAGCTGAAGGAAGATCCGTGGGAGGCTATCGAGGCCAAGTATCCTGTCGGTTCGAAGCACAGCGCCAAAGTTCGCAACTTCACCAACTTCGGTGTATTCGTTGAGCTCGAGGAAGGCGTTGACGGTCTGATTCACATCAGCGACCTCTCTTGGACCAAGAAGGTGAAGCATCCTTCAGAGTTCACGCAGGTGGGCGCCCCCATTGACGTCATCGTGCTCGACATCGACAAGGAGAACCGTCGTCTGTCGCTTGGTCACAAGCAGCTGGAGGACAACCCCTGGGATGTCTTCGAGGAGAAGTACACCGTTGGCTCTGTCCACACCGGTAAGATCACCGAGCTCCTGGAGAAGGGAGCCGTCGTCTCTCTGGATGAGGACGTCGAGGGCTTCGCTACTCCGAAGCACCTGGTCAAGGAGGATGGCTCACAGGCCCAGCAGGGCGAGGAGCTGCCCTTCAAGGTGATTGAGTTCAACAAGGACAGCAAGCGCATCATCCTGAG
The DNA here is from genome assembly GCA_964561385.1 of uncultured Prevotella sp. Taxonomy (GTDB): domain Bacteria; phylum Bacteroidota; class Bacteroidia; order Bacteroidales; family Bacteroidaceae; genus Prevotella. The sequence goes on along the minus strand of CAZLPO010000117.1, from coordinate 3,106 downwards.
CCACAGCCGCACCTTCGAGGATCCTCAGCGTGAGGAGAAGAAGGCTGCTGCCAAGAAGGCTCCCCGTGCTGCCAAGAAGGACGACACCCCGAAGATTGAGAACGTTGCTGCAAGCACAACGCTCGGCGATCTGGACGTGCTGGCCAACCTCAAGGCTCAGATGGAGAAAGGTGAGTAATCACCTATCAGTTTTTGACGATTAAAACGTTAAATATCGGCGGTAAGGTGTAAAAATCACACCTTACCGCTTATTTTTTTGTCTTTTCCTTTGCGGTTTCAAAAATAAGTTGTAAATTTACACCCAAATTTACAATATTATCAATTATCAATACTAAAAACGCAAAAAGATGAAAAACCCAAAAGGTACTTTTATCGTGATGGGCATGGCCTTTGCCATGTTCACAGCTTGTGTCGGAGAAAAGAATGCTCCGCAGTTGACGGTATCGGGTCTTGACCCTGCCAAGTTTGACACCCTCATTCAGGAGAAGCCCGTCAAGCTGTACACCCTGAAGAACGACAACGGCATGGAGGTGTGCATCACCAACTATGGCGGACGCGTCGTCTCGCTGGTGGTACCCGACAAGGACGGCAAGCCCACAGACGTGGTGCTGGGATTTGACAACATCGCCCAGTACGCTGACACGCTGAACTCACCCACCGACTACGGATCAAGCGTCGGACGCTATGCCAACCGCATCAAGAACGCACAGTTTGCGCTGAACGACACGACCTACCAGCTGAAAGCCAACGACGGTCCCAACTGCCTGCACGGCGGCGGTACCACAGGCTGGATGAACCAAGTGTACGATGCTGAGCAGATTGGTGACTCTATCCTGAAGCTGACCATCGTGGCACAGGATGGCGAGAACGGATTCCCTGGAACGATCAAGGCCACGACCACTTATAAGGTCACGGCTGACAACATGCTGGACATCACTTGGGAGGCAGAGACTGACAAGCCGACCATCATCAACCAGACGAACCACAACTACTATAACCTGTCGGGCGACTTCTCACAGCCCGGTTACGACCAGGTGCTCTATGTGAATGCTGACAACTTCACACCGAGCGACACACTCTATATCCCCACCGGCGAAATCAAATCGGTTGAAGGAACACCGATGGACTTCCGCACACCGCATGCTGTGGGCGACAGCATCAAGTCGCAGTTTGACCAGATACAGAACGCCGGTGGTTATGACCACAACTGGTGCCTGAACACCTACAAGGACGGCAAGGGCGACGACACACAGGTATGCGCAAGCCTCTACAGCCCCAAGAGCGGCATCTTCATGGAGATGTTCACCAACGAGCCGGGCGTACAGGTGTACAGCGGTAACTTCCAGGGCATCGGCAACGAGGTCAACATCCACCATAAGGGCGGTCTCGTCTATCCACAGCACGTAAGCATCTGCTTGGAGAGTCAGAAGTATCCCGACAGCCCCAACAAGAAGGACTGGGTACAGCCCACGCTGAATCCCGGCGAGAAGTACTTCAGCCGCGCTGCCTATAAGTTCTCAATTAAGTAATTGACATTCACTATTATGGCACAGACAGAAAACGGTAGCAAAGGCTACTTGATAAGTATAGTGATGGTGGCCGTCCTGGGCGGACTGCTTTTCGGATATGACACAGCTGTTATCTCAGGCGCAGAGAAAGGTCTGCAGGCATTCTTCATGGAGGCAAAGGACTTTGCCTATACCGATGGCTGGCACGGTTTTACATCGGCTTCCGCTCTGATCGGTTGTATCATCGGCTCGGCAATCTCAGGCTTTCTCGCCACGAACTTGGGGCGCAAGCGCTCCCTGATTATCGCCGGTCTGCTGTTCTTCATCTCGGCACTCGGCTCCATGGAACCTGAGTTCCTGTTCTTCGAGCATGGCACCCCCACCTACTCGCTGCTGATTATGTTCAACATCTACCGCGTCATCGGAGGTATCGGCGTCGGTCTGGCATCGGCCATCTGCCCCATGTATATCGGCGAGGTCGCTCCCTCGAACATCCGTGGTATGCTGGTGTCATGGAACCAGTTCGCCATCATCTTCGGTCAGTTGGTGGTCTACTTCGTCAACTTCTTCATCCTGGGCGACCATATCCAGCCGCTCGTTGAAGATATGGGCAAAGGCCTCGCCGCTCTTGATCCGAGAGCCGTGTGGACGGTGGAAACCGGTTGGCGCTATATGTTCGGTTCTGAGGCTGTTCCTGCAGGACTCTTCGCCCTGCTCATCTGCTTCGTTCCTGAGACCCCGCGCTACCTTGTCTCCATCGGCCGCGACGATGTGGCCCAGCGTATTCTGGCCAAGATTAACGGAAGCAGCAAGGCTGCCCAGATACTGCAGGACATCAAGGACACGATGGTCGTGAAGACCGAGAAGCTGATGACCTACGGCTTCGTATGTATCTTCGTAGGTATCATGCTCTCTGTGTTCCAGCAGGCTGTAGGTATCAACGCCGTGCTCTACTATGCTCCACGTATCTTTGGCGACATGGGCATGGACGACCCCATGATGCTAACCGTATTCATGGGTATCATCAATATCTCTTTCACTCTTGTTGCTGTGTTCACCGTTGAGAAGTGGGGCCGTAAGCCACTGCTCATCTCAGGTTCGCTGGGTATGGCACTCGGCGCCTTCGGCGTAGCCATCACCTTCGGTCATGCTGGAATGGAGCTCGTGACGGCAGCCAGTCTGCTGGTCTACTCAGCCTCGTTCATGTTCTCATGGGGTCCCATCACGTGGGTGCTCATCGCCGAGATATTCCCGAACACCATCCGTGGCGGTGCTGTGGCCATTGCCGTCGCCTTCCAGTGGATCTTCAACTTCATCGTCTCTTCGACGTTCGTGCCGATGTTCAATATGCACCTCTCCGAGGGCGACGACTTCGGTCACTGGTTCACCTATGGTCTCTACGGCATCATCTGTGTGCTCGCTGCCCTCTTCGTCTGGCGCCTCGTACCTGAGACCAAGGGTAAGACTTTGGAGGATATGACTGCCATGTGGAAAAATCGCAAGTAAATAGTTAATTGTAAATCGTCAAATAGTAAATAAACATTATGAATTGGAGTTCAAATGAGTTTCAGTGGCTCGACTGGACGGTGCTTGCCGTC
>CAZLPO010000116.1:0-7022 GCA_964561385.1 uncultured Prevotella sp. | reverse complement strand
AAACATGAAAAGGTAAAAAAACTGAAAGAAATGTAGTTTTTGGGAGATTGCTGCGTCTAATTAGGAAAAAAGCAGTAATTTTGCACCAAATTTCTTTTAAAAAACTTACCATTATGAAACTTACAAAACTGATGATGGCCGTTGTGCTGATGGTGATTGGCACCATGACGGCTATGGCACAGATGCCTCCTGTGCCTGTTGATCCGGACGTGCGTATCGGCAAACTGGACAACGGACTGACTTATTACATCCGTCACAACGCGTGGCCCGAGCAGCGCGCAGAGTTCTACATCGCCCAGAAGGTGGGCTCCATCCAGGAGAACGACGACCAGCGCGGTCTGGCTCACTTCCTGGAGCACATGGCTTTCAACGGTTCGAAGCACTTCAAGGGCAACGAGCTGCTGCGCTGGTGTGAGAGCGTCGGCGTGAAGTTCGGTGAGGACCTGAATGCCTATACCTCGATTGACAAGACCGTCTATAATATCTCGAACGTCCCGACGACGCGTGAGGGTATTGTCGACTCGTGTCTTATGATCCTGTGGGACTGGGCCGACGGTCTGCTGCTCGAGCAGGACGAGATTGAGAAGGAGCGTGGCGTTATCCATGAGGAGTGGCGTCTGCGTACCAGTGCACAGATGCGTATGCTGGAGCGCGACCTGCCCAAGCTCTACCCCGGCTCTAAGTATGGCTACCGTATGCCTATCGGTCTGATGGAGATCATCGATAACTTCGAGCGTCCCTTCCTGCAGTCGTACTACGAGAAGTGGTATCGTCCCGACAACCAAGGTATCATCGTTGTCGGTGACATCGACGTTGACCAGGTGGAGCAGAAGATCAAGACCATGTTCTCGCAGATAGCAGCCCCCGCTGCCGATGCTGCCAAGGTGGAGGCCGAGCCTGTGCCCGACAATGCCGAGCCTATCGTTGTCATCGACAAGGACAAGGAGCAGAAGATCAATGCCATCGACGTGATGTTCAAGCACGAGGCTTTCCCCGACTCCATGAAGACCTCGATGGTCTATGTGCTGGCCGAGTACCTGAAGGGTTGTGCCCTGGGTATGATGAACAGCCGTCTGCGCGAGATTGCCGAGCAGCCCGACTGCCCCTACCTGCAGGCTGGCGTGAGCGACGGTCAGTACCTCCTGTCGAAGACCGTCGATGCCTTCGATATGGAGATCGTGCCGAAAGACGGTCAGATGGAGGCCGCCGTCAAGAAGGTGTTCGCCGAGGTGCGCCGTGCGGCTGAGTTCGGCTTTACCGAGACGGAGTACGGCCGTTCGAAGGCCAACACGCTGAGTGCCCTCGACAAGCAGTACTCGAACAAGGACAAGCGCTACAACGCCCATTTCGTCAATGAGTACGTGGACCATTTCCTCGACAACGAGCCTATCCCCAGCATCGACGACTACTACCAGATGATGAAGCAGGTGGTGCCCGTCCTGCCGCTTGAGAGCGTCAACCAGCTGATGCACGAGTACCTGCCCGCCAATGACTCGAACATGGTGGTGCTGAACTTCAACCAGGAGAAGGACGGAGCCGTCTATCCCACCGAGGAGGGACTGCTCAAGGCTATCAGCGAGGCCCGCGCCGAGAAGCTCGAGGCCTACGTGGACAACGTGAAGGACGAGCCGCTGATGACCGTCATGCCCAAGAAGGGTACTATTAAGAATGAGGTGAAGAACGACCTCTTCGGCTATACGGAGCTGACGCTGTCTAACGGCGTGAAGGTCTATCTGAAGCAGACCGACCTGAAGAAGGACCAGGTGCTGCTGTCGGCAGAGGGCTTCGGTGGCTCTGCCCTCTATGGCGAGAAGGACTTTACCAACGCTAAGTTCTTCGACGATGTCGTGGAGGCCAGTGGTCTGGGTAATTTCTCACACACCGAACTGATCAAGGCCCTGGCAGGTAAGATTGCCAGCGCCACACTGACCATGAGTCCGCAGCGCACGAACGTCAATGGCTCATCGACACCGAAGGACGTGGAGACCATGCTGCAGCTGGTGTACCTCTACTTTACCAACATCGCCAAGGACCAGCAGTCGTACGACCAGCTGATGAAGACCATGGAGCTGCAGCTGAAGAATCGTCTGCTGCAGCCCGAGGCTGTGTTCAGCGACTCACTGAACCTGACGCTGGCTTGTCATAACAAGCGTTTCGCCAACCCCGACGTGGAAGACCTGAAGGATGTTGACTACGACCGCATCCTCGCTATCGCCAAGGAGCGCACAGCCAACGCCGCTGCTTTCACCTTCACCATCATCGGTAACTACGACGAAGCAACTATCCGTCCGCTCCTCGAGCAGTACATCGCCTCGCTGCCTGTCCAGAAGAAGGTGGTCAAGGGCAAGGACGTGTCGACCGACTATAAGGGTAAGGTGGTGAACAGCTTCAAGCACAAGGCCGAGACGCCGAAGTCTATCGCCGTCATGCACTGGTACTCGAAGGATATGCCTTACACGCTTGAGAACGTCATCCGCGCCCAGATGGCCGGCCAGATTCTGGAGATGATCTACCTGAAGCAGATTCGTGAGGAGGCCAGCGCCGCCTATACCTGTGGCGCACAGGGTGGCATCAGCCGTGACGACTTCAACACCGAGGCTACCGTCTTTGCCTACTGTCCCATGAAGCCCGAGAAGGCTGATGAGGCTCTCCGCATCATGCGCGAGGCTGTGGACAACCTCGCCAAGGACTGCGATGCCGAAATGCTGCAGAAGGTGAAGGAATATATGCTGAAGGACCACGGCGACCAGCTGAAGACCAACAACTACTGGGCCGGTCGCATCAACACGTGGCGCAAGTGGAACCTCGACTTCCACACCGACTACGAGAAGGTGGTCAATGCCCAGACGCCTGCCACTGTCTCAGCGTTCGTCGCTGAGCTGCTGAAGGCCGGTAACATGGCCGAGGTCGTCATGCTGCCCGCTGAATAAATTGTAAATTGTAAATCGTCAAATTGTAAATAACGATGAGTTATCTGTTTACATCAGAGTCTGTGTCTGAGGGCCATCCCGACAAGGTGGCCGACCAGATCTCTGACGCTATTCTCGACCAGTTCCTGGCTTACGACCCGCATGCCCGTGTGGCCTGCGAGTCGTTTGTCACGACCGGTCAGGTTGTTCTCATGGGCGAGGTCAGCAGCGAGGTGTATATCGACCTGCAGACCATTGCCCGTAACACCATCAAGCGCATCGGTTATACGAAGGCGGAGTACCAGTTCGACGGCGACTCGTGCGGCATCCTCAGTGCCATCCACGAGCAGAGCCAGGACATCAACCGTGGCGTCGATCGTGCCGACGAGGAGGAACAGGGTGCCGGCGACCAGGGCATGATGTTCGGCTACGCCACTAATGAGACGGAGTCGTACATGCCCGTCTCGCTCGACCTGGCCCACCTCATCATGCGCACGCTGGCCGACATCCGCAAGGAGGGTCAGGTGATGACTTACCTGCGTCCCGACTCGAAGAGCCAGGTCACCGTGCAGTATAGTGACGCAGGTGTGCCCGAGCGTATCGACACCATCGTCGTCTCGACCCAGCACGACGAATTTGACGAGGACGAGAAGATGCTGGCACGCATCAAGGACGATGTCATCAACATCCTGATACCCCGTGTAAAGCAGCAGATACGCAGCCAAAAAGTGCTCGATCTCTTCGGACTCGACATCAAGTACTATGTCAACCCCACGGGTAAGTTCGTCATTGGCGGCCCCCACGGGGACACCGGTCTGACGGGACGTAAGATCATCGTCGATACCTATGGCGGCAAGGGTGCCCATGGCGGTGGCGCCTTCTCGGGCAAGGACTCATCGAAGGTGGACCGCTCGGCGGCCTATGCTGCCCGTCACATCGCCAAGAACATGGTGGCGGCTGGTGTGGCCGACGAGATCCTGGTGCAGGTGGCCTATGCCATCGGCGTGGCACGTCCCATGAGCATCTACGTCAACACCTACGGCCGTTCTCACGTGGCCATGAGCGACAGTGAGATTGCCCGTAAGGTCGAGGAGCTCTTCGACCTGCGTCCGAAGGCTATCGAGTGTACGCTGAAGTTGCGTCAGCCGATGTATCTCGAGACGGCAGCCTACGGACACATGGGCCGTAAGCCCGAGGTGGTGACGAAGACGTTCACCAGTCACTACCATGAGACGAAGATGATTCCTGTGGAGCTGTTCACATGGGAGAAGTTGGACCGTGTGGACGACATCAAGAAAGCATTCGGACTGTAAATGCAATTGCAGCAGGACTCCCTCACCGTAGAACAACAGGAAAGCGCCTTGTCGGCTGTCGATACGGCGCTTCACATACCGGCACGTCCGCAGACACCTTATCAGGTGCTGCGGATGTTGCCTAAGGATGCTACGCCCGCCCAGCAGGACTCCGCCATCCAGGCCTGGCTGCAGCCGGTGGAGATCCGCTATAGCAGCCGTCCCGACACGCTCCACCTGCCTGGTCATGGTGTCGGGCGCAACCTGAAGGAGGTCAACCTGCCGCAGTATTACCGCGAGACCTATTTTGCCAACGACACGCTGCTCCACCCTGAGGTCAATGGCGGACGCTATGGCATGGCGGGCGACCCCGTGCCCTATACCGTGCGCAACGACAACCTCATTACCAGCATCCTTCTGGTTTGTCTCGTCCTCATGCTCGTCATCTATTCCCACTCGCGCCGTTTCATCGCCCGACAGTATAAGGAGCTCATCTATGTGCCCCATGCAGAGAGCACCCAGACGGAGACAACCGGCGAGCGGCGTATTAAGCTGCTGATGACGCTGCAAACCTGTCTGCTCTTCTCCATCGTCCTTTATTTCTGTACCAAGGAGTATGTGGCCGACACGTTCATCCTGGCGTCCGACTACCACCTCGTTGTCATTTTCTTTGGTATGCTTCTGGGCTATGTCCTTGGTAAGGTATTGTTATACACGTTGGCCAACAGCATCTTTTTCGATGGTAAGAAAAACGGACAGTTCATCCGCTCCTTCCTGCTCATCACGGCCACCCAAGGCGTGCTTCTGTTTCCTGTCGTCCTTCTGCTCGTCTATTTCGACTTGTCCATGAGATATGTGGTATATTACTTTGCAGGTGTCGTATTTATTGGCAAAATACTGGTATTTTATAAGACATATATCATATTTTTCAGACAAAATGCTTTTTTTCTGCAGATTATTTTGTACCTTTGTGCCCTCGAAATCGTGCCTTTAGTCTCACTCATCGGGACATGGCGATTAGTGGTAGATTATCTGAAAGTAAATTTTTAGGACAACAAAGAGATGGTAAAGAAAATCCTGGTATCGCAGCCGAAGCCCGCAAGTGAGAAGTCTCCCTATTTCGATATTGCGGAGAAGTTTGATGTCGAACTCGTGTTCCGCCCTTTTATTAAGGTGGAAGGTATGTCGGCTAAGGAGTTCCGCACACAGAAGGTAAGCATTCTCGACTATACTGCCGTAGTGTTCACCTCACGCCATGCTATTGACCATTTCTTCACGCTGGCCAAGGAACTCAGGGTCACCATCCCCGAGGACATGAAGTATTTCTGTGTCACCGAGACCATCGCGCTCTACATCCAGAAGTACGTGCAGTACCGTAAGCGCAAGGTGTTCTTCGGCTCTACTGGACGCATTGACGACCTCATCCCCACCATGGTCAAGCACAAGAACGAGAAGTACCTTGTGCCCATGAGCGATGTTCACAACGACTCCATCACCCTGTTGCTCGACTCCAAGAAGCTGCAGCACAAGGAGGTGGTGATGTACAAGACCGTCAGCAACGACTTCACACCCGAGGAGGTCGAAGCCTTCGACTACGACATGCTCATCTTCTTCAGCCCCTCGGGCATCGAGTCGCTGACGAAGAACTTCCCCAACTTCCAGCAGGGCGACATCGCCATTGCCACCTTCGGCCCCTCTACGGCCAAGGCCGCTCGTGACGCCGGTCTGCGTCTGGATCTTGAGGCTCCCTCTGAGAAGTATCCGTCAATGACGGGTGCCCTGCAGCACTTCCTGATAGAGACCCAGGATTAGGTCATCACACCTCATGTCTCGTAATCATTTCTCGTCTCACGTCTCACGTCTCACGTCTCACGTCTCTCATTTCCCGAAGCGCGAGCGTCTTGTCAGCCGGAAGCTGATAGACATGCTTTTCGAGAAGACGGCAGGCCGTACGCTGGCTGCTTTCCCTTTACGATTGGTCTATCATGTGCGTCAGCGCAGTGAGGCCGATGAGCCCGTCCAGATGCTCGTCAGTGTTCCCAAGCGCTGCTTCCACCATGCCGTTGACCGCAATCGTGTGAAGCGTCAGGTGCGTGAGGCCTACCGTGTGCGTAAGCACCGTCTCGCCGCTGCTCTCCCTGCCGACAAGTCGCTGATGCTTGCCTTTGTGTGGCTCTCCGACCGTCATCTGCCCACTGCTGATGTCGCCGCCCGCGTCGAAAAGCTCCTCGACCGCCTCACCTCTCACGTCTCCTAATCTTTTCTCGCCTCACGCCTCACGCCTTACGTTATATAAATCTCCCGATGTCTTTCCTCTCTCCTCTCTCCTCTCTCCTCTCACGCATTGTGTCTTACGTTCTCATACTCCCCATCCGTTTCTACCAGACCTGTATCAGTCCCTATACGCCGCCATCCTGCCGTTTCACGCCCACCTGCAGCCAGTATGCCAAGGAGGCCATCATGAAGCATGGTCCCATCAAGGGCCTCGGTCTCGCCATCTGGCGCATCCTGCGCTGTAACCCCTGGGGCGGCTCCGGTTACGACCCTGTGCCATAGACCGTTCCTCACCCTCCCTATTTCTCGTCCCAATAGTTTCCCTAACAGTAAAACAACTTGTTTTACTTTCATAGAAAGCATCCCTTACGGTCGTTAAGACTATTCCCACGAAGGTAAAACAACTTGTTTTACTTTAAGAGATGGCATCGCTTCCAACCGAAAAGCCCTTCTCCGTAGCTTACGCACCTAGCGACCGAAACCAACAAAAGGCATGACTTTTCCGTCATTTTCGCATCTCTTTCTCCCCTATCCACATCGAGTTTTT
>CAZLPO010000115.1:1719-7145 GCA_964561385.1 uncultured Prevotella sp. | reverse complement strand
GTGTCCCCGGTTCGATTCCTGGAGGTACCACTCCTCCTTTCATTATGAACCCCGTGAAGGGCCTTCGGCCTGAGCGGGGTTTTTCATTTACTAACGCCAATTAAAACTATGAGAAGAATCTTGCTAACCGCCGCATTGATGGCAAGCGCCACACTGGTGGCACAGACAACAAGTTTCACAACAACCGCCAAGGAGGAGATTACTGCCAACCGCTACCTCGCAGGCAGCAATTACCTGGACTACGACAGGCAATTGACCGACAAAGCCCTGACACCAGCCCCCAAAGGATACGAACCTTACTATATGAGTCACTATGGACGTCACGGCTCGCGCTGGCTCATCGGCGAGGGCGACTACCGCAATCCCATCAAGACGCTGCGTGAGGCACGCGAAGAAGGGAAACTGACTGCCGTCGGACTTGAGACATTGAAAAAACTGGAGGACTTCTTCCCCACCACCATCAAGCGCTTGGGCGATCTCACTACTGTTGGCGAACGCCAACACCATGGTATTGGCCGACGTATGGCGCAGCACTTCCCCGAGATCTTCAAGACCAAGAACGTGCCCATTGACGCCCGCTCTACCGTTGTCACTCGCTGCATCTTGTCCATGATTGCCGAGTGCGAGGAACTGGCAGCCGCCAATCCGTCTGCAAGCATCCACAACGATGTCAGCGAGTCACTCCAGTATTATCTTAACCAGCCCTGGGAAGGACGAGTCAGGGAACTGGGACGCAGCACGGGCGACAAAGAGACACATCAGGCCATGCAGCGCTACACCCATCCAGAACGACTGATGAAGGTGCTGTTCAACGACGAGCAGTATGTATATAATAATGTACGCGCGGGAGAATTGATGCGTCAGCTCTTTGAGGTCGCCAGTAACATGCAGAGTCACGACACCGACATCGAGCTGCTGTCGCTCTTCACCGATGATGAGGTTTACGACCAGTGGCGCATCCGTAACATCGGCTGGTACTTGGACTATGGTGCAGCACCACAGGCAGGCGGCATCATGCCATTCAGCCAACTGAATCTGCTGAAGAACATACTTGAGACGGCCGACACCGTCACACAGACACAGGCCACCCTGCGCTTCGGTCACGAGGTATGCGTCATGCCGCTGGCCTGCCTGCTGGAGCTCGACAACTGCGGCGCTCAGGTTGAGAATCTCGACACACTTGACCACATTTGGCGTAACTACCGCATCTTCCCTATGGCCTGCAACATACAACTGGTGTTCTATCGTCCCAAAAAGGGTAAGCAGGGCGACATCCTCGTCAAGGCACTGCTCAATGAGCGCGAGACGACCATGCCTGTCGAGACCAGCCAGTGGCCCTATTACCGCTGGAGCGATGTGCGCCAGTACTACCTCGACAAGATTGCCAGATTCGAAAGTGACAAGCACTAATCCAAGATACTAACAAACAATTTAATCATGGGAATCATCATTGGAATAGACGTAGGCATCTCAACCACAAAGATAGTGGGCTTGAAAGACGGACATGTGACGGCGCCGACACGCATCACTGCCGCCGATCCCATCACCTCACTCTATGGTGCCTTCGGTAAATACCTGCACGACAACGACATAGCTCTGCAGGAGGTGGAGCAGGTCATGCTTACCGGCGTGGGGTCTGCCTATATCAAGGGTTCTGTCTATGGTCTACCGACCAAGAAGGTCGAGGAGTTCGTGGCCGATGGCTTAGGTGCCCGCTTTGAGTCAAAGCTCGACCACACCATCGTGGTCTCTATGGGCACAGGTACGAGTTTTGTCCTTTGCGATGGCAACGACATGCGCCACATCGGCGGTATCGGCGTCGGTGGCGGCACACTTGCCGGACTGTCACGTATCATGTTGAACACCAGCGATATCAGAGCCGTCTCAGCACTTGCAGAACAAGGGAACCAGAAGAATGTACACCTGCTCATCGGCGACATCTCGGCAGAGCCGCTACCTGGTCTGCCCATGGACGCTACAGCCAGCATCTTTGCCAAAGCCCAGAACGATGCACCGAAAGAAGACATTGCTGCCGGCATCATCTCGATGGTACTCCAGACCATCGGCTCCGCAGCCTGGCTGTCATCGCGCGGCTCTGACATCCACGACTTCGTGCTCATCGGCAACCTAACGCTGCTCCCTCAGTGCAAGGATGTGTTCCCACCACTCGAAGGGCTCTACAATATTAAATTCCACATACCGGAGAATTCGCAGTACTGCACGGCCATCGGCGCGGCGCTTAGCTATAAGAGTTAAGAGTTCTTTGCAAGCAAAGCGAGCAGAGCTCGAGCGAAGAATTAAGAGTTAATTCAAAATTTATTTCACTTCCTCCCACATCAGCACCGCGCCGTTGCGACGGGCGGGGTCAGGACCGGCGTAGTCACATGAGTAGGGGCTGCCCGTGGTGGGACTCTTACCCAGGTACTTATGGTTCTTCAGCGACAGCAGCATGAAGTCGTGGTCCAGATAGTCCTGCCATAGGAACGTCGAGGCCTTGAAATCATCTTCAGAAAGACGGGTTGCCCCGCCGGCAAAGGGCGCGTTATCGGTATAGAAACGCACGTCGCCAGGCAGTCCGTCGCCATAGACCTTTACATAGCGGCCGTCGGCACATTGCAAGGCCACCATGCCATGTCCGCGGTCGATGACCTTGAACTGGGTCAGCTCGCTCTTGTCGCTGGCATGGGTGTCGTGGAGCATACCGTGCTTCAGGGCAATCATCGGACGTCCCGTCGCCTTGTTGATGATGCGGATGGTCTTGCTGTGGGCGTAGGGAATATTTTGACTGCGGTCGGCGCAAGGCTCCTCAACCGTAAAATTGTCGAACTCGGCATAGCCGCCCTGCTGGCCCTTCACGTTGAAGGCGAAGAGCGCGTGGCGCGAGCCCTGGAAGGTGATGAGCTGATAACTCAGCGGCATCTGGCGCCCCAGCGTCTGGAAGTTCACGCCGTCTGTCGAATAGGCATACTGCATCAGGTTGTTGTCGTAGTCGCCGATGCAGCGGAGCCAGATTTTTCCGTTGGCAGGAATGGCAGGCAAAGTAATGGCAGGTGCTGTTTTGGTGGTATCATTCGTCAACTGCTCGAAGGCACGAAGCATGAGAGGCTGTCCCTCCATCTTCATAACGCCTATCCACGAGCAGGGCACGTTGATGTTGCCCAGTCCGCAGACGTCGCCGTCCTTCATACCTTTTGTATATAGTTCGACTGTGGTTATCGACTTCGGCCCGATGACGCGCTGCGTCAGCGTGTTGCGCGCCCACATCAGTTGCTCGGCGGGCTGCGCCTGGATGCGCAGCTTTCCACCCTTCAGGCTCCACAGCATGTCGTCCGGGTTGTGGTTCCATTGCCACACGGGCTTCAATCCTTTTTTCGAGGAACGAGGAACGAGGATGGAGGAACGAGAATAGTTAAAATCGTCCGAACGGTCATAGGGGGCTGTCATGGGCTGCGGTTCCTCGCCGATGCCGTAACTACCATATTTGGTATCGGGCTTGAACCACGTGCGGGGCGCACGGCCGAGGTTGCCCTTCAGTCCCACCATCGGCCAGCCGTCCTCCCACGTCATCGGCATCAGGCAGACCGTGCGGCCGATGGAGTGGAAGTCCTGCATGAAGAGTGCCCACCACGAGCCGTCCTTCGCCTGCACGATGCCACCCTGATGGGCGTTGTCGCAGCCCGTGGCGTCGGGACTGGCAGGGGCGACGCCAAACTTCGTGCCATCCTCGCCGATGCGGTATTTCGTGCCGCGCGGCACCGTCGTGCGTCCCACGCCGTGATAGCCGTAGGTCTCGTCGGCCTCGATGACGCGCGTCTCGTAGGGTCCCCAGATGCTCTTCGAGCGCGAGCAGACCGTGCGGCCGTTGGGCGAGTAGTCGGTCGAGATGAGGTAGTACATGCCGTCAATCTTGTACATGTGGTGCCCCTCGCCGATGCCGTTGCCCTCGGGAATGATGACGCGGTCGCTGCCCTCCACGGGGCCGCTCATATCGGGCTTCAACTCCGTGCAATGTACCTCGCCATACTTGTGGATGGCATAGATCTTACAGTCGTCGTCGAAGAGCACGCCCAGGTCGTAGATGTTACCCTGCATGTTGTGGTGCGTCCACGGGCCGTGGATATCCTTCGCCGTGTAGCATTGCAGCCCCTTGCCGTTCACGTTCGAGAAGACGTAGAACTGGCCGTTGGCATAGCGGATGCAGGGTGCCCAGATGCCCTGGCCGTAAATTTCCTGATGGTTCTTCAGGGCGAACTTGTCCTCCGTGAAGTCAAAGCGGTCGAAGCAGTAGGAGGCGAACTCCCAGTTCACCAGGTCCTTCGAGTGGAGGATGACCAGTCCCGGCACCGCGTGCATGGTCGTACCGGCCAGGTAGTAGTCGTCGCCGACGCGGATAACGTCGGGGTCTGAGAACTCGTCGTAGAACAGGGGGTTGGTGTACGTGCCGTTGCCGTTGTCGGCTGTCCACGACTTTGTCTGTGCCTGTGCGCCGATGGCCGTCAAGGCCATGAGCGCCATGATGATGAGCTGTTTCATTTTTGTTTTTATCTTACGTTTTCGTTCAAGTTTCGTTCCAGGAAGAAGCGGCGCGTCGCCGTGAAGAAGGTCAGCACGCCGGCGGCGTTCACCGCCACGACGGTCCAGAAGGCGGCGCCGTAGCCGAAGAGCTCGCTGACGAAGCCGCCGACGAGGATGCCCAGTCCCATGCCGGCGTCCCACGACACGAGAATAGTCGAGTTGGCCGTTCCGCGCTTGCTGTTCGGCGCCACGTTGATGGTCATGTTCTGAAATGCCGGCCACATGTGACCGTTGCCCAGTCCGATGAGCAGCGCCGAGGCGTAGTAGCCTAAGAGGATTGAAGATTGAAAATTGAAGATTGAAGATTTTGCCAGCGTCGGCATGAGTATAAACAAGGTGTAGCCGACGAGCGAGATGACCATGCCTCCGGCGGCATTGTGGGTGACGCGCCCCTGGCGCAGCGCCCGTCCGCCCTGCAGTCGCGACAGCATCAGTCCCACGGAGCATATCATGAAGTAGTTACCCGTACCGCCGGTGATGCCCATCACCTCCTTGCTGTAGATGGCTAGGTAGTTGCTCAGCACGCCGAAGCAGAATCCGAACGCCACCATGTTCAAGCCGAGGAGCCAGCCGCGGACGAGGAAGAAGCGGTCAAGGCTTATTTTTCGAGGAGTTTTTTTATCGAGGAGAGTTTTATCGAGGAGAGTTTTATCGTTCCTCGATTTAACATCCACCGTCCCATCCACCGCCAGTCCAGCAAACGCGACGATGAGGGCTATCCAGAACAGCAGCTCGAAGCTGTGGGTGTAGCGGTAGACGAAGATGCCGGCCGTCGGACCGATGGCCATGGCCAGGTTGTTCGACAGCCCGTAGTAGCCAATGCCCTCCGTGCGGCGACTCGACGGCAGCAC
>CAZLPO010000115.1:0-1619 GCA_964561385.1 uncultured Prevotella sp. | reverse complement strand
AGCACCATACCGATAACGTCCTTCGTGGCGCCGAAGTGCTCACTTAGGTAGAGCGGCAGCAGTGGTGTCAGGATGTAAAAGGCGAAGAACAGCGCAAAATTGGCTGTCATCACCTTGCAGTAGTTAGCGTTCCACAGTCTCTCCTTTTCCATAATGTGGGGCAAAATTACTAAAAAAGCGTCAATCTTTGCCATAAACAAAAAAAAATGTGTAAATTTGCAAGCCAAATAACACCAATAGATATAAAATTGTAACAATCATAAGATGGAAAAGAAACTATTGTTAGGCGACGAAGCCATCGCATTGGGCGCACTGCATGCCGGACTCTCTGGCGTCTATGCCTATCCTGGCACACCGTCGACCGAAATCACGGAGTTTATTCAAGGTAACGCCCTGGCGAAGGAACGTGGCGTACACTGCCGCTGGTCTACCAACGAGAAGACGGCCATGGAGGCTGCCCTGGGTATGTCGTTCATGGGTAAGCGCGCTTTGGTGTGCATGAAACATGTAGGACTGAACGTCTGTGCCGACCCCTTTGTGAACAGCGGCATGACAGGCGTCAATGGTGGTGTGGTGGTCTTAGTGGCCGACGATCCGTCAATGCACTCCTCGCAAGACGAGCAGGACTCACGCTTCTATGGTAAGTTTGCACTTATCCCCACCTTCGAACCCTCTAACCAACAGGAGGCCTACGACATGATGGCTGCTGCCTTCGACTACAGCGAGAAGCAGTGTCTGCCCGTGCTGATGCGCGTCACCACCCGTATGGCCCACAGCCGTGCCGTCGTCGAGTGTGTTGACGTTCCACGTCAACAGAACGACCTAAACTACAACGCCGTAGCCGCCAACTGGGTGCTGCTGCCTGCCAATGCCCGCAAGCGCAACGATGTGGTGACCGCTCAGCAGAAGCAACTTGAAGAGGATGCCGCCAACTCCACCTATAATATCTATATCGAAGGCCACGACAAGTCGCTCGGCATCCTGGCCAGCGGCATCGGCTTCAACTACGTCAACGAGTGCTTCCCCACCGGCAGCCCCTACCCCATCCTGAAGATCTCGCAGTACCCGCTGCCCAAGAAGCTGGTACGCCGACTCATGGACGAGTGCCAACAGGTGCTCATCGTCGAGGAGGGCCAGCCCTTCATCGAGGACATGGTGCGTGGCGTCGGCGAGAGTCTGAACATCAAAGGAAAACTCGACGGCACACTTCCCCGCACGGGTGAATTAACTCCTGATAGTGTTGGACAAGCCATCAATGCGGTAGCAAATTCCTCACTCTTCACTCTTCATTCTTCATTTGAGCAAAGCGAAATCGTCGTTCCACGTCCCCCCGCACTCTGTCAGGGCTGTGGCCACCGCGACGTCTATGCCGCGCTGAACGAGGTGCTGCGTGAGTACGATAACCCGCGCGTCTTCGGTGACATCGGCTGCTACACACTCGGTTTCCTGCCGCCCTTCCGTGCCATCCACTCTTGTGTCGACATGGGTGCCTCCATCACCATGGCCAAGGGTGCTGCCGATGCCGGCCAGTGGCCTGCCGTAGCCATCATCGGCGACTCCACTTTCACGCACAGCGGCATGACCGGTCTGCTCGATGCCATCAATGAGAACGCCAACAT
>CAZLPO010000114.1:0-7317 GCA_964561385.1 uncultured Prevotella sp. | reverse complement strand
TCTCCAAGGACTGCCGTTTCTCCAACTGCACCCACACCCATGAGCCGGGATGTGCCGTGCTCCAGGCACTCGAAGACCATTACATTGCCCAGAGCCGCTATCAGTCCTATTTGTCGATGCTTCAGGACAAGGACGAAAACAAATACCGCGAAGCCTATTAGTCTTCGCGGTATCTTTTTTTGTTCTCCCGTTATCTTTTCACCTTTTCACGTTTAAGACTTTTTTCGTCTCACGCCTCACGTCTAACGTCTTACGACCTTACCCTTATAGATATAGATTCCCTTGCGTGCAGGCTCACCGCTGAGACGTCGACCGTCCAGCGTGTACCAGTTGTCGTCGGCCATACGTTGCGAGGCGGGTGCCGTGATGCCTGTGCCGTCTCCTCCGCAGATGGCGGTGATGGCGAGGCTCGTGCACTGGGGCATGGTGAACGCCAGTGTCGGACCGTCATAGGTCTTGGTGCTCGTCGAACCGCTCTTCTTTGTGATCACCTTCCAGCCGGTCACCTCCGTGTCGCCAGTCCCGATTCCTTCGAGTGTGATGTCGCGGCCGACATAGTATTTCCCGTCGAAGACGCCGTCGGAGAGGGTGACGCCATTGACGACGATACTGGGTTTTTGCTGCACACCCTTGTCGATGGTCATCGTGACGAGTTTGCCCAGCTTGTAGAAGTTGCCCAGTTGGGTGTACATGTTAGATGTGCGCTTTGAGAGCCACGACTTGACGCTGTTGACCTCGTTGATGATGCTCTGCTCGTTGTCGCCGCCTCCCCAGCCCCAACCCCAGCCCCAGCCGGTGTTGTAGAGGTCGCGGTGGGCTACCAGTTCCTTGCGGTTCATCTTGTCCATGGGGTCCCAGACGGCATGCGTGCCCTGGTCGTTGAGGAAGTCGCCCATGTAGATGGCCATGCGGTCGATGAACTCACGGTTCAGTTCCTCGTTCTCCATCATCCGACGGAACAGCATCGTGGCCTCTTCGGTGTTGGCCCAGTTGCGGTCGTTGTCATAACGCGGGTTGTAGAGCCATTCCAGCGTGTTATAGTTCGAGCTGCTGCCGTAGAGTCCCAGTCCGAAGTCGGCATCCTTGGCGATGAAGCGCCAGCGGCCGTTTTCTGTGCGTGGTCGCCACAGTATCAGGTTGTTACCTGGAAAGTCCTGGTTGTTGTAGTAGATGTTCATGATCATCAGGTTCAGGAACTCTGTGCAGTCCATCCACTGTTCGTACTCGGCGCGGCTGTGACCTTTCTCGTGGTAGAAGGCTTTGAAGCGGTCGTAGTTCTCGCGGTCGCCCTCCTGCAGCTCTTCAACCACCTGACTGTTTTGCTGGGCAATCTTGATCATGTCAAGGTCCTCCAGTCCGTCGTGGTTCGTGTACACATTGTCCTCGTTACTGCGCTCGCGGATGTTCAGCAGTCCTTTGTAGTGGCCGTTCAGATAGATGGAGGCCGGTCGCCAGGCCTGCCAGTCCAGGTCCGTGTGCTCGCCCATGTTACGCTGGATGATGGCGTCGCGCAGATACAGGTAGCCGTAGTCGTTGCCGGCATTGCGGAGCATGAGCGACTTGAAGTCGGTCTTGCCGGGACGCTGGTCAGGGAAGAACTCGTACGCCAGCCGTTTGGTGCCGAACCGCTTGTGTGCATAGACGACGAGGGTCTTCAGGGCCGATTCGCGCGACTGTCCTCCAGCCACGCGTGTCTCGCACAGCTGGTTGATGACCGATGAGTCGTTGTCGAAGAAGAACTCCACGTTCACGGGGCGTCGCCAGTCGTGCTGGTTGTTCTTGTTGGTGTTGTTGGCATAGATACCGATCTTAGCGTCATCGAAGTATTTCTGGTCGGTCACGATGGAGATGACGGGAACGGTCGTCTCGTGCTCTGGGAAGATATACGACTGGGCGGTGGAGTAAGGCGACAGCCAACCGTCACAGAACAGCTTGGCACGGATGACCTTCGACTGCTTGAAGCTGAAGGCGGCCGTTGCCTTGGTACTCTTGGTCGTCGGCTCGGTGCCGTCGGTGGTGTAGCGGATGACCGCGCCTTCGGGGCTGTCCTCGGGCAGCGTCAGGGTGAGGGTGAGGGTCTCGCCTTGCTTTAGGACGCGCCCTTTCACGCTGAACACGGGGTCGCCCAGGATATGCTTGTTGTCGCAGACGCCTCCCTCGTTCGCGGCGTTGGGCGTCGGCTTCAGCTCGTAGCCCCAGGTGTCGCTGCCGTCGCTCTCGCGGCCGTAGGCGATGTTAGGTGCCGGCTGCTTCTTCATCTTCACGACGGAGTCCACGGGCTGTCCGTCCTTGAACAGATAGACGGAGCCGTTCTTGCCCGATTCGAGGCGGAAGGAGGTGTGCAGGCCGTCGCCCACCTTGTCGCAGTAGACGATGATGCGTTTCTTGGCACCGACCTGCTTCTTGGGCAGTGCCCATGCCTCGTTGCTGTCGGTGGTCAGTCCCAGCCGGTATTGTGACAGGTCGATGGCGGCCGCTGTGGGGTTGTACAGTTCCACCCAGGAGTCGGGGAACTCGTTCAACTCGTCCATCAGTCCGTCGATGTTCGACTGCATCAGTTCGTTGATGATCAGGTTTGCGTCTGCTCCGTCCGTTCCTGCTTGTGCGAATGCATGACCGGCGGACATGGTGAGTAGTGCTGCAAGCCCCAGTTTTAGAGTCTTCATGTTTATGGTCTTCGTTAAATTCGTGCAAAAGTACTATTTTTATCCTGAATTCATGGTACTCCCCAAATTCTTTTGTACCTTTGTAGCCAAATAATAATGTTTTTGAAGAAAAATGAAAAGACTATCGCTCATGATTGCCGTGTTGTCGGCCCTTTCGGCAACAGCACAGGTGAAGACAACTGTCAAGGAGTTTCGTCAGTCAGGCCCTTTTGCCGTCAGTCAGCCCTTTGCCATCGACACCGTCGATGTGCAGGGCAACAGGTTCGACGACAAGTCGCTGCTGGGTGCCGTCAGCCTGCAGACGCCTGCCCCGCAGATCTTCTCTGGTAGCGTGCTGCCCTCGCTGGCCGACTCGAAGTCGGTGGGTATGCTGACGTTCTATGTCAATAACAGCGACTATCTGAAAGGTACGGTCACCGTGAAGGGTCCCAAGAACTACCGCCTCTACATTGACGGCAAGGAGGCTGGCAGCGACCTGAAGCTGGCTCCTGAGCACCACACCTTCTGTGTCAAGTACCTGGCTGAGCCGAAGGATACCGACAGCATCAGCGTGACGCTCGACACGCAATTACCGATTCTCAATTCTCAACTCTCAACCGACGCCCGCCATCCCTACATGGTGCATGACCTGACGGACGGACGCCGTGTGCGTGGAGTCTCGCTGTCGCCCGACGGCCAGTATGTCTGCGTGAGCTACCAGATGACTGAGCGTGGCGGCAACAGCCGTTGGCAGTACGAGCTGCGCGACGTGGCTAAGGGTCGCCTCCTGTCGTGTCCTTCATCCAATATACGATGGATGCCGCGCTCTAATGCCTATCTGGAAGAGCAGCACGAACAGGACGTCCGCGTGCTCTATAAGGTCAACCCCCTGACGGGCGAACGGACACGCTGGGCCGTCGGCGTGCCGTCAGGCGACTATCATGTCAGTCCCACGGAGGACTATCTGATTGTCTCTGTCCGTGAGGACGGTCCGAAGGAAGACCCTGGCGTGTTCCAGGTGCTGGAGATGGACGACCGTCAGCCCTCCTGGCGCTCACGCAGCTATCTGGTGAAGTACGACCTGCAGTCGGGCGTCGCGCAGCGCATCACCTTCGGCACGAAGGGCGAGTATCTGAGCGACATTTCGCAGGACGGCACCCGCCTGCTCATTGTCTCTAACTACTCACGGCTGGCCAAGCGTCCTACGGAGGTGCAGGACGTCTATCTGATGGACGCCCAGACGCTGAAGGTCGATACGCTGCTGCGTTGTGAGGGCTTTTTGGGCGGGGTGCAGTTCTCGCCCGATGGCCGTCAGCTGTTGTTCGTGGGTACGCCCGAGGCCTTCAACCGCATTGGCTGTCAGCTGCCTGCCGACCGTACGCCCAGCATGACCGAGAACGAGCTGTTTCTCTATGACATCGCCACGAAGCGGGTGACGCCGCTGACGCGCGACTTCGACCCCTCTGTCGATGGCAGTCCCGACTGGTCGTGGGCCGACGGGAAGATCTATTTCCGTGCCGAGTGCCGCGACTATGTCTATTTCTATCAACTGGACCCCAAGACGGGTAAGATTCAGCAGGTCAACGTCCCTGGCGATTATATCTATCGTTTCGACATGGCCACTCATGCCCCCGTTCTCGCGTACCTTTCTTATAATACAATGGAGCCCGCCTCCGCCTACGTCACACGTCTCACAAATCTCGCCTCACGTCTCACGCCTCACGTCTCACGCCTTTTCGATGGAAAAGAGGCCCTTGGCGATGCCGAGGTGGGCACCTGTGAGGACTGGAACTTCAAGAATAGCAACGGCGATACCGTCTATGGCCGTTTTTATAAGCCCAAGGACTTCGACCCGTCGAAGAAGTACCCGATGATTGTCTATTACTATGGCGGCTGCTCGCCCGTATCACGCTATTTTGAGTCGCCCTACGCTCCGCAGTACTGGAACTCGCTGGGCTATGTGGCCTATATCCTGCAGCCCAGCGGTGCTACGGGCTTCGGACAGGAGTGGGCCTCGCGCCACGTCAACACGGCTGGCGGCACCCCCAGCGCCGATGGCGTTGTGCCTGGCGGTACCCCTGCTGGCGACATCATCGAGGGCGTCAAGCATCTCTGCGACGAGCACCCGTTCATCAACCGCGAAAAGATCGGTTGCATGGGCGCCTCGTATGGCGGCTTCATGACGCAGTACCTGCAGACCGTCACCGACATCTTTGCCGCTGCCGTCAGTCATGCCGGTATTGCGAACCACACCAGCTACTGGGGTGAGGGCTACTGGGGCTATAACTACAGCGAGGTCTCGATGGCCAACAGCTACCCGTGGAGTCACCGCCAACTTTATGTCGACCAGTCGCCGCTGTTCAATGCCGACAAGATTCACACCCCCCTGCTGCTGCTCCATGGCAATGCCGACACCAACGTGCCGCTCATCGAGAGCCTCCAGATGTTCACCGCCCTGAAGCTCCTGGGCCGTGAGGTGGCACTGGTCGAGGTGCAGGGCGAGAACCACCACATCCTCGACTACGCGAAAAAGGAGAAGTGGCTGGCCACGCAGATGGCCTGGTTCCAGAAATGGTTAAAGGGCGACCCCACATGGTGGGACGCCCTCTATCCGAAGAAACATCTGTAGCTTCCCCCTACCCCCTCCTGTAGAGGGGGAACAAAGGCCTTCCCTCTTTTACGAAGAGTGATAACAAGCACAAAGAAGCCTCCCCGATATTGGAGAGGCTTCTTTTCGTTGTGTGTGGGAGGCCTATTTCGCCCTGTGCATCAGTATGCTGAAGACGATGATTACTGCGACCATGACACCCAGTAGCACAATGACCGGCACGATGCTGTGATTGTTCAGCACGAAGGTGCTCAGGGCCAGCAGCAGCATGACCGCCAGCATGAAAGCCGCCATGATGCGTACCAACCACGCTGCTAGCTGGTGCTGTCGTGCGTTGGCCTTCTCCTTGTCGTAGCCCGGCAGGTTCAGCGTCGATTTGGGGAAGTAGGCACCGGCGAGCATAATCAGCGCCACCACCGTGATGATGGCTTGCGGAATGAGATGATGGGTGGGTGAGCCCCAGGCGTCAGGCTGTCCCGATGCTCCGAAGTGCGTGGGCACTGTGCTGGGAGCACGGCTGATGAGCCAGATGATGACGCCCCAGACGACTGCCAGCATCGCGAGGAACACGCAGTCGAAAATCATGGCACCAGTAGTGCGCTGCACGGGTGTGGACCAACGGAAGTTCTTATTGATTTTCCAGAAACTTATTTTCATGAATCTTCTGTATCGTTAGACGGTGTTGATGCTTTCTTTTTCTTTGGCAGACGCTTCGCCTTGCGCAGTGCCTCGGTGATGATCCACTGTAGCTGCCCGTTGGTGCTACGGAACTCGTCAGCAGCCCAAGCCTCTATCGCGTCCATCGTCTCAGCGTCAACGCGGAGGATAAAACTCTTGGTGTTGCTCTTCTCTGCCATAATTTTTCACTCTTCACTCTTCACTTTTCACTTTTCACTAGCGAAGCGCTTAGTGGTTCAGCGTTCCTGTGTTCACCACGGGCTGTGCCGAGTCGTCGCCGCAGAGCACCACGAGCAGGTTCGACACCATAGCGGCCTTCTTGTCGTCGTCCAGTTCCACAATCTCCTCGCTCGACAGCTTGTCCAGAGCCATTTTTACCATCGACACGGCACCCTCCACAATCTTCTCACGAGCTGTGATGATGGCCGAGGCCTGCTGGCGACGCAGCATGACGGCAGCAATCTCGGGGGCGTAGGCCAGATAGTTGATGCGGGCCTCGACCACCTCGATGCCGGCCAGTGCCAGCCGCTCGTCGAGCTTCTCCTCCAGTTGCTGGTTAATCTCATCGCCACCGTCGCGCAGTGTCAGCTCGTTGCTCTTGTTGTCCTCGTCGTCGTAGGCATACTGTCCAGCCACCTGGCGCAGGGCAGCATCGCTCTGGACACGGACGAAGCGCTCCAGGGCGTTCATGATGGAACGCACGTCGGTGCCCACCTGTCCCTGGGTGTTGGCCATCGTCTGTGAGTCGACCTCGAACAGGGCCTTGTAGGTGTCCTTCAGCTTCCACACCAGCACCAGGCCGATCATAATCGGGTTGCCCGTCTTGTCGTTCACCTTGATGGGCTCTGCGTCGAGGTTACGGGCACGCAGAGAGACCTTCTTGGCGCCATAGAACGGGTTAATCCAGTAGAAACCCGTCTCGGTGAAGGTGCCACTGTACTTACCGAACCACGTGGTGACACGGGCCTCGTTGGGCTCCAGCTGCATGAATCCGCACCACATGATGATGTTGACAAACAGCAACAGGATGCTGCCACCAAGCAGCCAACCGCCTTGGGCGCCATTGCTATTGTCGAGCTGGATGATGCTCATGACAATGCCGTAGATAGACAATGCCAGTATGGCCAGGTTGATGAACAGCATCAGGAAGCCGTTCATGACTACTCCTTTGAATGAGAATTCTTTCGTTTCCATAATTTTAATGATTAATTGAAAGTTCTTGGTTTCTGATAGTGATATCATTTTGATAGCGCAAAGATATGGATTTGTTTTGGAACGGCAATGGATTCTCCTGAATATTTAACAACAATTAAAGAATCTCGTGCGCGTGGGTACATCATAATTATGGTTAATTATGGAGATTCGTTTCTTTTTTTTTGTACCTTT
>CAZLPO010000113.1:0-7460 GCA_964561385.1 uncultured Prevotella sp. | reverse complement strand
ATCTGGGGCTGGTCGTATGGCGGCTGGAACACGCTGATGTCGATGTCGGAAGGACGTCCGGTGTTCCGTTGCGGCGTGGCTATTGCCCCGCCAACGGACTGGCGCTTCTATGACACCATCTACACCGAGCGCTACATGCGTACGCCGAAAGAGAATAAGGCCGGCTATGACGAGTGTCCCATTAGCAGGGCACGCCAGCTGAGCGGTGCGCTGCTCATCTGCCACGGACTGGCCGACGACAACGTGCACTATCAGAACACGGCGGAGTATGTGGAGGCACTGGTGCAGGCTGACAAGGATTTCTCGCAACTGGTCTATACCAACCGCAACCACAGCATCTATGGCGGTAACACGCGTAACCACCTGTTCCGTCAGTGCCTGAACTTCTTTAACCGCGAACTGAAGTAGGGTAGGGCAGAATAGACGAAAAGAAAAGAAGCGCCAGGGTCGTAGGACTCTGGCGCTTCTTGTGATGTATGGCTGTTGGCGGCCGCCTGCTGATTAGTAGGCGAACAGCGGATAGTTCTTCATCGTCTCGTTGACACGGGCACGGACGCTGGCGATGACCTGCTCGTTCTCGGGATCGTTGAGCACCTCCTCGATCCAGGCGGCAATCTGCACCATCAGGTCCTCCTTGGCACCACGTGTAGTGATGGCGGGCGTACCGAGACGGATACCAGAGGTCTGGAAGGCTGAGCGCGTGTCGAACGGCACCATGTTCTTGTTCACGGTGATGTCGGCGGCTACGAGGGCGTTCTCAGCCACCTTACCGGTCAGCTCGGGATACTTCGAGCGCAGGTCAACGAGCATCGAGTGGTTGTCGGTGCCACCGCTGACGATGCCGAAGCCGCGCTTGACGAGCTCCTCGGCCAGTACTTTGGCGTTCTTCTGAACCTGCTTGGCCCACTCCTTGAACTCGGGCTGCAGTGCCTCGCCAAAGGCAACGGCCTTGGCAGCGATGACGTGCTCCAGCGGACCGCCCTGCTGTCCGGGGAAGACAGCCGAGTTGAGCAGCTGCGACATCTTCTTGACGACACCCTTCGGTGTTTTGTAGCCCCAGGGGTTGTCGAAGTCCTTACCCAGCAGGATGATACCGCCGCGCGGACCGCGCAGGGTCTTGTGGGTGGTGGAGGTGACGATGTGAGCCCACTTCACGGGGTTCTCCAGCAGACCGGCTGCGATGAGGCCGGCGGGATGTGCCATGTCGATCATGAGCAGGGCGCCCACCTTGTCGGCAATCTCACGCATACGCTTGTAGTCCCACTCGCGGCTGTAGGCGGAGCCACCGCCGATGATGAGCTTTGGTTTGTGCTCCAGGGCGAGGGCTTCCATCTCGTCGTAGTCCACGCGGCCCGTCTCCTTGTTCAGGTTGTAGCCCACGGGCTTGTAGAGGATACCCGAGGTGTTGACGAGCGAACCGTGAGAGAGGTGACCGCCGTGGTCGAGGTTCAGACCCATGAACACGTCGCCGGGCTTCAGGACTGCCAGCAGCACGGCTGCATTGGCCTGGGCTCCGGAGTGGGGCTGTACGTTGGCGTACTCAGCACCGAAGAGCTTGCATACGCGGTCGATGGCCAGCTGCTCGACCTCGTCGACAACCTGACAACCGCCATAGTAGCGGTGGCCGGGATAGCCCTCGGCGTACTTGTTGGTCAGGTACGAACCCATGGCCTCCATGACCTGGTCACTGACGAAGTTCTCACTGGCAATCAGCTCGATGCCTTTAAGCTGGCGCTGATGCTCGCGCTCAATCATCTCGAAGATGGTGTTGTCTCTTTTCATTGTTGTTGGCTATTATGTTTTTGTTACTTCTCGTAAAATCGCCTGCAAAGGTACGAATAAGTGAGCGAAATCCCAAATATATTTGAGAATTAATTCACGCCAGACAGAAGTCGAGCGCATCGGCAATCAGCTCCTTGTCCAGGTGCTGGCCGATGAAGACGAGTTTCTGCATGCGGTCGCCGTACTCAGCGTCCCAGTCCTGACGCAGGCCGGGGTTGCGGTCCATGAGATCCTCGAGCTCGTCCTTCGGCATCGTGGCGTACCACTGGCCGGCGTTGCGCAGACCAACCTGACGGCCTGCCTGCTCGAAGAGGTAGCACACGTCGGGCTCGTCCTTGAACCAGCAGATGCCCTTGGCGCGGATGATGCCCTTGGGCCACTTGCGCGCCACGAACTCGTCGAACAGACCGAGGTTGAAGGGACGGCGGGCGTAATAGACATAGGTGCCGATGCCGTACTCCTCGGCTTCGCCCTCATCGTGGTGGTGATGGTGGTGGTGATGCTCATGGGTCTCATGGGTCTCATGGGTCTCATGGGTCTCATGGGACATATGGGTCTTATGGGACTCATGGGTCTTATGGGACTCATCGTCATCATCATCATCATCATCATCGTCGTGGTGGTGTTCCACCTCTTGAATCCAGCGGGCTGAGGTGGCCACGTCGTCGAAGTCGAACATTTGGGTGTTGATGATCTTGTCGAGCTCCACGTCACCGTAGTTGGTGTCGATGATCTCAGCCTTGGGCTGTAGGGCGCGGATAATCTGGCGGATGTGCTCCAGCTCGTCGGCCTTGACTTCCGCGGCTTTGTTCAGGAGGATGATGTTACAGAACTCAATCTGCTGGATGACCAGATTCTCGATGTCCTCCTCGTCGATGTTGGGGCGCGTCAGGTCGAGTCCGCTACCGAACTCGTCGCGCATACGCAGAGCATCGACCACGGTGACGATGGCGTCGAGACGTGGCTGACATGCCAGGTCGGGCACCATCTGAGGTATTGAGCAGATGGTCTGTGCAATGGGCCCCGGCTCACAGATGCCGCTGGCCTCGATGACGATGTAGTCGAAGCGCTGCATGGCGATGATGTCCTCAATCTGCTTGACCAGGTCCATCTTCAGCGTGCAGCAGATGCAGCCGTTCTGCAGGGCTACCAGCGAGTCGTCCTGCTCGTTGACGATGCCGCCCTTCTCAATGAGGTTGGCGTCGATGTTCACCTCGCCGATGTCGTTGACGATGACGGCGAACTTGATGCCGCGCTTGTTGGTCAGGATGCGGTTCAGCAATGTGGTCTTGCCGCTGCCCAGATAGCCTGTCAGCAGCAGTACGGGTATTTCTTTAATTGACATAATTTTAGTTGACATAATTCTTAATTCTTAATTCAGCAAAGTTCCACTTTGCTGATGTCCTGTTCTTTTTCGCAGTAGTGGCAGGTCAGGATGCCGTCGGCGACGTGGAAGTGCGTAGCCATCGGCTCGTTGTTGGTGATACATTTGGGGTTGTTGCACTTCACGATGCCGCGAATCTCGTCGGGTGTCACGACGGTCTTCTTCTCAACCACCTCGTAGTCACGGATGATGTTAAGGATGACATTGGGGGCAACGACAGAGAGTCGTGAGATCTCGTCGTCGGTGAAGAACTTGTCTGACACCTTGATGATGCCTTTGCTCCCCACTTTCTGCGAAGGGTAGTTGTTGCCGATGGTCACAGGGGTCTTCAGGTCGAAGAGCCCCAGAAGGTTGGCTACCTGATAGGTCTTGGCAGCGGGAATATGGTCGATGACGGTGCCTTGCTCGATGGCGGCAACCAGGCGTTCTTTCTTGTTCATGGGGTAATGGGTCTTATGGGACTTATGGGACTTATAGGACTTATGGGACTTATGAGTCTTATGAGACTTATAGGTCTTATGGGATAATGGTTTTGTCGTTCTTTATTTCGTCGAGCGAGATGCCCAGCACGTCACAGAAGATGGCCTCGCGGGCGAAGAGTCCGTTGCCTGCCTGCTGAATGTAGTAGGCGTGTGGGTTGTCGTCCACCTCGTAGGCAATCTCGTTGACGCGGGGCAGGGGATGCAGAATCTTCATGTTGGGCTTCGCCAGACGGAGCATGTCGTTGTTCAGGATATAGACATTCTTCACACGTTCGTACTCCATGAGATCGGAGAAGCGCTCTTTCTGGACGCGGGTCATGTAGAGGATGTCGGCATCGGCAATCACCTTCTCGTTGAACGCCGTGTGCTCCTGGTACTTGATGCCGTGCTCGTCGCAGTAGATCTTGTACTCCTTCGGCATGGCCAGCTCCTTGGGCGCCACGAAATGGAAGGTCGGGTTGAAGTGGCGCATGGCCATCAGCAAGGAGTGGACGGTGCGGCCGTACTTCAGGTCGCCCACCATGTAGATGTTCAGGTTCTCGAGCGTGCCCTGTGTCTTGTAGATGCTGTAGAGGTCGAGCATGCACTGGGAAGGATGCTGGTGGGCTCCGTCGCCGGCGTTGACGATGGGGATGGGGGCCACCTCGGAGGCGTATTGGGCTGCGCCCTCGATGTAGTGGCGCATCACAATGACGTCAGCGTAGTTCGAAACCATGAGGATGGTGTCCTTCAGCGTCTCACCCTTCGTGCCGCTGGTAATCTTCGGGTCGGCAAAGCCGATGACACG
Organism: uncultured Prevotella sp.; assembly: GCA_964561385.1. Lineage (GTDB taxonomy): Bacteria > Bacteroidota > Bacteroidia > Bacteroidales > Bacteroidaceae > Prevotella. The sequence continues at coordinate 3,025 of CAZLPO010000113.1, read as the reverse complement.
GGCACCCAGGCGGTTGGCGGCTGTCTCGAACGAGAGACGGGTGCGGGTGGAGGGCTCAAAGAACAGCGTGGCGACCACTTTCCCTTTCAGCAGCTCTCTGTTGGGGTGCTTTTCAAACTCTTCGGCCATCTCAATCATATAGAGAATTTTCTCCTTTGTGAGGTCGGCAATCGTGACAAAATTATGCTTTTCCATCGTTGTTTTTAGGATTGATGCGACAAAATTACTCATTATTTCCCGATTTCGTGCGATAATTAGTGATATTTTTGTATTTTTGCACCGAAATTTGCGAATTATGAGAAAGTTTGTAGTACGTTTCTTATGGACAGTCCTGATCGTCGGGGTGCTGGCAGTGGCTGCCGCATTCTACGCTATCAGCGAGGGATGGATAGGCTACATGCCTCCCATCGAGGACTTGCAGAACCCCATCAACCGCTTCGCAACGCAGGTCTATTCTGCTGACGGCAAGGTGCTGGGAACGTGGAACTATAACCGTGAGAACCGTATTATCGTGGACTTTACGAAACTGACGCCCAGTCTGGTGCAGGCTTTGGTCGCTACCGAGGATGCGCGCTTCTACGAGCACTCGGGCATTGACTTCTATGCCCTGGGACGTGCTGTCGTCAAGCGTGGCATCATGGGTCAGAAGTCGGCCGGTGGTGGCTCCACCATCACGCAGCAGTTGGCCAAGCAGCTCTATTCCGAGGCTGCACACTCTACGCTTGAGCGCTTGTTGCAAAAGCCCATTGAGTGGGTCATTGCTGTTAAGCTGGAGCGTAACTACACCAAGGATGAGATCATTACGATGTATCTCAACTACTTTGACTTCCTGCATAATGCCGTTGGCATCAAGACGGCATCTAATACCTATTTTAATAAGGAACCTAAGGACCTGACGGTAACGGAGGCGGCCACGCTGATTGGGCTCTGTAAGAACCCGTCGTACTTTAATCCCGTCCGCTATCCCGACCGTTCGCGCGACCGCCGTAACGTCGTCCTTCAGCAGATGGTCAAGTCGGGCTATCTCACCGGGGCAGAGTATGACAGCCTCAGTATGGAACCGCTGAAGCTGAACTTCCACGTGGCCGACCATAAGGACGGTCTGGCCGTCTATTTCCGCGATTTCCTACGCCGCTACATGACGGCACAGAAGCCCGAACGGTCTCGTTATCCGTCGTGGGGAGAAGTCAAGTTCTTTATTGACTCCATCAATTGGGAGAACGATCCCCTTTACGGCTGGTGTAACAAGAACCGGAAACGCGACGGTTCACCTTATAGTATATATACGGACGGACTGAAGGTCTATACGACCATTGACTCGCGGATGCAGAAGTATGCCGAACAGGCCTGTTACGAGCATGTGGCGAAATTCCTGCAGCCGGCGTTCAACCGTGAGAACCGACAGAAGCGGACGGCTCCGTTTACGGGGAAATTGTCGGCGGCTGAGGTCAAGAATATCCTGATGCGCTCGGTGCGCCAGAGTGACCGTTACCGGACAATGAAGGAGCTGGGAGCCAGCGATGCCGAGATAGAACGCGCGTTTAACACGCGCACCAAGATGAGTGTCTTTACGTACCACGGTGAGGTGGACACTACGATGACACCCCTGGATTCCATCCGTTACCTGAAGTCATTCCTCCGCACAGGCTTCTTGTCCATGTGTCCGCAGAACGGCCATGTGAAGGCTTATGTCGGCGGACTTGACTTCACGCATTTTGCCTATGACATGGCGATGGACGGACGTCGTCAAGTGGGTTCTACCATCAAGCCGTTCCTCTACTCGCTGGCCATGGAGAATGGTTTCTCGCCATGCGACCTCGCTCCTAATGTGCAGCAGACCTATATGGTCGCAGGCAAGCCCTGGACGCCGCGTAACTCCGGTCATTCACACTATGGTGAGATGGTCACACTGAAATGGGGACTCCAGCAGTCGAACAACTGGATTTCTGCCTATCTGATGAGTAAGCTCAATCCGTCGGCCTTCGTGGGACTATTGCATGAATATGGTATCCGTAATCCCGAAATCCATCCGTCCATGGCGTTGTGTCTCGGTCCCTGTGATATCACGGTCGGCGAGATGGTCAGTGCCTATACGGCATTTGTCAACCACGGCATCCGTGCTGCCCACATGTTCGTGACAAAGATTGAGGATGGTGAGGGCAATGTCATCGCCACCTTCCAGCCGCGGATGAATGAGGTCATCAGCGAGGAGAGTGCGCACAAGATGCTTTACATGCTGAAAGGTGTTGTCGATGGCGGTACGGCGGGACGTCTGCGTCACAGATATCACCTGACAGGTGAGATTGGCGGCAAAACGGGAACGACCAATAACAATTCCGATGCATGGTTCATGGGCGTCACACCGACACTCGTCACTGGCTGTTGGGTGGGAGGTGATGACCGCGATATCCACTTCGACCGTATGGAATATGGACAGGGTGCTGCGATGGCGCTCCCCATCTTTGCTCTATATATGAAAAAGGTGTATGCCGATCCGCATCTCGGATATAGCGAAAAAGCGGTGTTCGATTTGGATGAAGGGTATAATCCTTGTTCCTATGTCAACAACGCCGTCCATGATGAGAACGACATAGAGGAAGTGTTTGAATAGGTCTTTTTATGGTGTGCGCCATACAATTATTACACTTTTTGTCCTAAAATCCGAAAACTTTCATTATTTCCGAAAAATAATTGCCGAATTATTTGCGGGTATGGAATTTTTGCCGTACCTTTGCATCCGCTTTCGCTCAAAAACAAGGGTGAGGCGACAGAAGAAAAGAGTTCTTTGAAAGATTTACATAGACAGAGAAGTAGTACAAGAAGCGAGTGCCCTTTATGGGTACTTGGGTATAAGAGACGAACCGTTAGATTCTTGTGAAGGTTGTCTTTGGCAACCTTCTGAAAAAATTACTGGATAGTCGTTCTGAGACAGATTAACTTCTAGGTCATCTAGGGTATCTAGATATTCTAGATTTTCTAGGTTTTCTAGAGTAAGATACAATTTACAATGAAGAGTTTGATCCTG
>CAZLPO010000112.1:0-7484 GCA_964561385.1 uncultured Prevotella sp. | reverse complement strand
TCTTTGTATTCCCGAAATGCAGCCTACCTAAGAGACGTAGTCTCAAAGGTACGAAAATAATTGAGAATTGATAATTGATAATTATTTTCGTTCACAGTTCATAATTCATCATTTTTTCGTACTTTTGCAACCGAAAAGAAGACAGAAAGCATGCAATACAAAGACCTCTTCATCGACTTCGACGACACCCTCTACGACACCCACGGCAACGCCGTCATCGCCCTGCGCGAGACGTTCGAGGCCTTCCGCCTTGACCGTTACTTCGACGACCCGCAGGTGTTCTACGATGCCTACTGGACGGCGAACATCGACCTGTGGACGCGCTATTCGCGCGGCGAGATCACGCGCGACTACCTCATCACGGAGCGTTTCCGCCGCCCGCTGATGGTGAGCGAGCGCTTCCGTCTCACGTCTCACGACTCACGTCTCACGCCTTACCTTTTAGACATCAGCGACCGCTTCCTGGACTTTTGTGCCTCGAAGCCTGGCGTGGTCGAGGGTGCCCACGAGCTGATGGACTACCTGCGCAGTCGCGGCTACCGCATGCACATGTGCAGCAACGGCTTCCACGAGGTGCAGTATAAGAAGCTCGATGCCTGCGGTCTGCGCGATTATTTCACGACCATTATCCTCAGCGAGGATGCTGGTGTCAACAAACCCGCGCCCCAGTATTTTGACTATGCCCTGCAGCAGGCCGATGCCGACCGCCGGACAACGCTCATGATTGGCGACAACCTGCAGACCGACATCCTCGGCGCCTTGAACGCCGGCCTTGATGCCATGCTCTTCAACCGGTGGCAGGTCGATGTCAAAGAAATCCCCCAGACTCCCAACTACGTTGTTGACAGCCTGAGGGACATCAAAGCCTATTTATAGAATAGTTAGTCTTGGAAGCCGCCGCCGTCGAAGCCGCCACTCTCTTCCTCTGCTCCACCCTGCTGGTCATCGCCGTCGCCACGGCGTTTCTTGTTGTTGTTCATGTTACCGAAGTTCCACGTCAACTGCAGGTTAATGCGTGGGTCGCGCCAGTTTTTCTGGTGTCGCCAGAAGGTGGGACCCTCGGTGTAGTTCTCGAAGTGATAGCTGTCGAAGACGTCGCGCCAGTTCAGTGCCAGGGCAAGGCGCTTATTGAAGAAGGTCTTGCGCACGCCCAAGTCGAGCCCACCGTTGGGCTTGCGGTAGCCCTGCGTGATGACCGAGCGTGAGCGGTAGTTGCCCGTAGCCTGCAGCGAGATGCTGTAAGGCAGGATGACGGCAGCCAGCAGTCGTGCATCCCATGCGAAGTTCTCATTGCCCTCGCCCGTTACCGTCTGTCCCTCGACAACAGTAGAGAAACCGTCGAGCTTGTAGTAATAGGCATTGACGGTGGTGGTGAGGTCGAGGATTCGCCACAGCTTGTCCTTCAGAATCAGTTCGACACCCGCACTCTGGCTCTTGGCCACGTTGAGGTTGGTCATGAACATGGTGGGCTGTCCGTTGTACTCGCCCTGATAACGTATACGCTGCATGACATCGGTTGTAGGGCGGTAGTAGGTCCCCACCGAGAGCGTGTGTGCCTCCCACGTCTTCAGGTAGTTCAGCGAGAACGAATTGGTGTACTCGGGCGTCAATTCCGGATTGCCGAACTCTATCATCGAGGCATCGCGTGTATTCTTGAACGAGTTGAGCTGTCCTCCCCAGGGACGGCGCAGACGACGGGTGTAGTTCAGCTGCAGCTGAGCCGTAGGTGTCAGCTCGTAACTGAGGAACAACGAGGGGAACAGCTGGAAATAATCCTTCTTGAAGGGTGTCGGCTGTTGAGTGCTCGCCGTCGGATGGTCGTGTTCCCAAGTGTAGCTCTTGGTGTCCACGCGCCAGTACTCGCCACGCAGTCCGGCCATAACGCCAAACGCTCCGAACTTCATATTGGCCGTCGTATAAAGGGCATGTATGTCGTTGTCGTAGAGGAAACGGTTGTAGAAGTAGGCATCCTCCTGCAGACGGCTGTCGTCGGGTGAAAGACGCTGTGCTGTGCCCGTTCCGTTGTATTCAAAACTGCTCTGCGGTGTCTTCTGGCGTGAAAAGCGTCCCTGATAGCCGGCCTCCAATTTGAAGCGCTCACTCATCTGGTTCTCATAGTCTATCTTTGTCTCCCAGTGCTTGTTGTTCGTGTTCATGGGACGGTACTGGTACGAGTAGGTCGGGGTCGTATGGTCGACATAGGTCGTGTCGTTAAGATATTCGTTGCTGCCGTCGTTCTTCCAGTTGTTGAACGAGAGCACGACATCGAGCTTATGGGTGCCCTTCTCGTTGAACTGATGGGTGTAGCCCAGCTCACCGTGGTAGTTATGGTTCTTGCCGTCGCCCCATGTCAGACGCCTCAGCAGGCGGTTCGGGACTTGAGTACCATCGGGCGCATACGTACCATAGTTATAGGTTGTCGTGTTGTCGTTCGAACGGTTGCCGTGCATCATCATACCACTGAGCGACACATCATCATTTTTGGTGACATGGAACGTCAGGCCCACACGCGAAAAGAGTCCGCCGCCGTGGTTGTTGTTCTCGCCCTCGCTCAGCTGGTAGGAGCTGAAGGGCGCCTCTTCGGCCGTGCGGTAGCGCTGGTCGCTCATGTTGCCGCCATTGCCGCGGCGGCGACGGTAACCGATGTTGGCGAATGCATCGACCCACTTGCTGGAGTAGTTGATGTTTCCGCCCACGTTCCAACCCTTCTGGTTGTTGACACCCGACTGCAGCGAACCATAGTAGCCGGCGCGGCGGTCGCGTTTCATCACGATGTTGATGATGCCGGCCGTTCCCTCTGGCGAATACTTGGCCGAGGGATTGTCGATAACCTCGATGCGCTCAATGCTCTCAGCCGGTATCTGCTGGAGTATCTCAGCACGGTTGTCGCTGGTCAGGCCGCTGGCCTTGCCGTTGATCCACACCTCGACGCTGGAGTTGCCGCGCAGCGATATCTCGCCGTCAGTGGTCACCTCGACAGACGGTATGTTCTCCAGCAGGTCAGTGACGCTGCCGCCGGCGGCAGCCAGCACCTCGTCCACCGAGAACGTCTTGCGGTCAACCTCCAGTTTCATCTGCGAGCGCTGTCCAGTGACCTGCACCTCCTTCAGCGTTCTGGAGTCCTCGCTCATGTAGATGGCGGGGAAGGTGTGGCGCCGGTTCTGCGGGGTGATGCTGAACGGGCGGTTCACGTTCTTGTAACCCACAAACGAGAGACTGACGGTGTACTGTCCGTCAGGGAGACCGCCGATGGCGAATGCACCGTTCATGTCGGTCACGGCACCCTTTACCATCTTCTCGCCCTGCATGATGCGGATGTTAACGAACTGTAGTGCTTCGTCGTTCTGCTTGTCAAGCACACGACCGCGCACACTACCTTGCGCTGCTGCTTCGGCTGTCAAGCCGAGCAGACAAATAATCATCATAAAAAGTCTAGTCATTTTTGTATCTTCTTTCCGTTTACTATCAGTAAGCCATGTGTGTTGTCGCCCACCCTGCGGCCCGTCAGGTCGTAGGCATTATTCATTATTCGTTTTTCATTATTCATTAGCGCAGCGTCAACGCCCGTCGCATAGTCAGGACTGACGGTCACCTTGGCACGCGACGTGAGGTCGGTTCCTTCCAGTTCGAAGCGGTAGGGCCACTGCTCGGCATTGGTGGCACGCTCGCTCCACTTGTGCTGCACGTAGCGGCGGGGAGCGGGCGAGACAACGATCCACAGGCGGCTGACGCCCTCGGGGACGGTCATGGTGATGTCGGCCGTCTGTTCGCCGCTGCCCTGACAGTATAGACTGTCTTCATGGAAGTAGCGGCGGCTACCGTCCTTCATCAGGGCGACATAGCCCAGTCGGAAGGCACGCGACGCACTGATGCCGTTGCTGATGTAGGTGGTGCGGTTCTGCTTGGCCCAGCGCGACTCACCGTCGAGCATCTCGGCAGGGTCGCCACTGGCCAGCGGCGCCCCGTTCTTCAGGGCCGTGAAGCGGGTGGTAACCGCAGTACCGGCCTGCGGCACCTTGAGGGGAATGATATTAAAGCCGGTGCTCTGGGGTGTCGATGCCAGGGCCACCTGCCAGGTCTTGTCGGCCGTCTTCACACAGCGGTAGTCGAAGTCGCCGATATAGGGGTTGCGGTAGGGCACGCAGGCGTCGTAGTCCCACGTGGCACAGCGGGCGGCATAGTCGTAGTACAGGCGGTAGAGTCCCACGGCGTCGAGTCCCTTGAGCTTCATCAGGGCCTGGTTGAAGTCGGTGGCTCCCGTCATGGGCTGTCGCCACACCTGTGCCACCGTGGTGATGTCGTCATAGTGTTGGTTGAGGAAGTACAGGAACCAGTAGCTCTGGTAGCGGTGCCACTCGTGGGTGAAGGCATAGTTATGCGACATGCGGAAAATGCCGATGCTCTCCTGGAACATCTGTTCAGGAAACGACTGGTTGGCCTGCCACTGGGCGGTCTGCTCCCAGATGGTCTGTCCGTTGCCCACGGGCAGGTGGAAGCCTGTGCCGACGGTCTGCGACGACACATGGCTGTTGCCTGTAGCGTCGGCATAGCACATATAGTGGAAGGAGTGTCCTACCTCGTGGGCCACAGCATGACCGACGGGCTGGCAGGCTGACGGGCCGAGCCACAGGGCGCTGACCTCGAAGTCGTAGCCGGCACCGTAGCACACCCAGTCGGTGGTGTGGTTCAGTAGCACCATCACCTTATACTTGCGCAGGTTCGTGGTGGCAGGGTCGACAAAGCCCAGGCGGTTGATTTCCAGATCGTAAAACGCCTCACACTGGCGCAGCAGCTCCTGCTCATCGACACGGTAGGGCCACGGAGCCTTCGAGGGGAGCGTGGAGCCGTAGCCCTTGTCCCAGAACACGACGACGTTGTCGGACTCGACGCTGCGCGTCCTCGACCATGTGTAGCGGTTATCGGGGTCCTCAGCCTGGTAGAGCAGCGAGTCGGCCGGCCACGGGTGTTTCCACTCGTCGGGCACATACACGGTCTTCTGGGCCATCGCCACCATAGCGACTGCCCACCCCATCACCATCATCACGTATCGTCTCACGTCTTAATTCTTAATTAATTCTTAGTTCTTCAACACCACTCCCCCATTGGGCTGCATCGTCACCTTCGCCCGTCCGTTCTTGTCGAACTTCAGCTGGCGCAGCTGCGGTCCCTTCTTGGCATCGTCCACATAGCAGCTGACGGTCTTGCCAGCCCACTCGGCGATAGTCACCGTCACCGTCTTCGGCTGCTGCTCGGCGTTCAGACCGGCCACATACCAGTCGCTGCCGTGACGGCGGGCCAGCACCACATATCGGCCAGGATAGCCGTCGACGAACGTCGTCTGGTCCCATGTCGTGGGTACCTGACGCAGGAAGTCGAGTTCGAACTGCGGCAGTTCCTCGAGGTTATTGGGCTGCAGGGCGATGCATTGAATAGGTGTCTGGTTGACGATGGCCGAGGCCATCTCAAAGATGTCGGTGGTATAGCGGCGGTGACGGCTCTTGTTGTCGCGCGACAGGTAGCGGTTCATGATGGTACCGCCCCAGTCCATCGTGCCCACGGCATTGCGGATGAAGGGATGCATCGTCAGCTCAAAGGCCTCGCTCTTGGCATGACCCTCGCTGAAGAACACATTCTCCGAGGCGAGCACAGCCTCCGAGGCCACGTAGTTGGGGTACATGATTTCCCAGCCGCGGGGAATGGTACAGCCGTGGAAGATGCACTGCAGACCGTAGCGGTTGGCGTCGAAGAGAATGTCCTCGTAGAGCTGCATCGTCGGCTGCTTGTCACCACCGAAGAAATCGACCTTGATGCCCTTCACGCCGATCTTCTGGAGCCATGCCATCTCGCGGTCACGGGCGATGGCGGTCGACATACAGTCGCGCGGCGTCTGCGGCGCATCGTTCTCGTAGCCGTTCGAGTTGTACCACATCATCAGCGACACACCCTTCGACTGGGCATAGCGCGACAGCTCGGCTACGCGGTCGCGGCCTATGCGCTGGTCCCACCAGTTGTCCACCAGACAGTACTCGTAGCCCATCTTGGCAGCGAGGTCGATGAACTGCACCTGATCGTCGTAGTTGATGGACTCGTCCTGCCACACCAGCCACGACCACGTATAGCGACCGGGCTTGTACGTCTGCGACGCCTCGTACTTGGCCGACACCACGTCGTAGGCGATGGTGGTCTCGACAATGGGCTTCAGCGACGGGCCCACGGTGATGGTGCGCCACGGGGTGCTGTAAGGCAGGGGGATGCCGGCCTCGGCCGAGCCGATGCCGTTGTTCTCGCCCGCCTGCGGGAAGGCAATGGTGTAGCCGGTCTCTGCAGCGTAGTCGCTCAGGTGTGAGCCCACGTAGCTGCCATCGACGCCCGTCTCACTAACGAGCACCCAGAACCCATTAGTCCCATTACTTCCATTAGTCCCATTAGTCCCATTCGTCCCATTAGCCCTAAACAAACACGGGAACGTGTACCCCTTTCCGAACCGCGAGGCCTTCGCCATCGGCGCATCGGCCTCGTAGTCCTCCTCATAGCTGGGCTTCGTGCGCTCCCAGCCGGTCATCGGACCAATCTGCGGTGTGAGGAACGTCGTTGTGCCGTCAGGGAAACGGAACGAGGACACCTCGCGGCGGATGACGCCACACTTCGGATTCTCACCCGGACGGGCTATCTCGTAGCGGAAGGCGATGTCGTTGTTGGCCACGTGGAACACCACCGTCATCGTCTGTCCCATGGCATTGCGGAAGGGCACGCTGTAGCGGTGGGCACAGCTCTTGAAGGCCGAGTGCTTCAGCTTCTTGTACGACAGCGTCACCTCGCTGTCCACAATCTTCATCTTCGGTTCGCCTATCGTCAGGTCCTTCGTGAAGTCGCCGAAGTCGGCCTCGAAGCCTAAGCGCGACGGCAGCAGCACCTGCACACCGTCGTAGCTGACGCTGTAGGCGGCCTGTCCGCCGTTATCGCCGATTGTCACTTTGAGTCGTCCGTTGGGCGAACTCAGGGCAAACTCACCTGCCAACAGCACAGCCGTTGACAGCAGGGAGACGAAAAACACGAGAAATCTCTTCATGACCGTTAAGCTATTGTTATTTGTGCCTGCAAAGATACAAAAAAAGCTTGTAAAAGCGAAGCGATTTTGGAAATTCTTTGCAAGCAAAGCGTCCTTTTGGGCCGAGCGAACGCAATTCGGCCTGAAATAAAGGCAAGACGGGGATTAAAAGCTATTAAAGCTCGTTAGCAGTTCTTCGACGAGCGAAGCGTCAAGCCGATTACCTCGTAGGTATTGCGCTCAATTGATATAACTTCCATGTTTTATTTGGTTTTTGTAATTTGCGGGCAAAGGTATATCATGATTTCCAGAGAGGCTCATTCTGAAAATTCCTTATTGTGAAATAACAATTCAGGGAAACAAAAACCTAATGCCTGCCGAGCTTGCTCATCAGAAAGCAGACAAGCATTTTTGTGTGGCACTCCACAGAAAAGTG
>CAZLPO010000111.1:0-7620 GCA_964561385.1 uncultured Prevotella sp. | reverse complement strand
ACCCGAAGGTGTTCGGCAAGGCCATCGGCGGCGACATCACGTCGAACAAGAAGACTTATATGCTCATCAATGCTGTGAACCGTGCCACACCCGAACAGCGGGCCGAGCTGATGCGCTGGATTGACGCACGCGACTTTGACCGCGACGAGAAGGTGCGTGCCGTGACGGCCCTCTACGACCGCATCGGCATCCGCCAGCTCTGCGAAGAAAAGATCAACCACTACTTCGGTGAGTGCCGCAAGTACCTGTCGCTGGTTAGTGTCAGCGACGAGCGTAAGCAGATGCTGCTGGACTATACCGATGAGATGATGAAGCGCAGGAAGTGATGATGTGGACAGACACACACTGCCATCTTGATGGCGAGGAGTTTGATGCCGACCGTCTGGAGGTGATGCAGCGGGCGCAGGAGGCGGGGGTGCAGCGCATCTTCCTCCCTGCCATTGACCTGACAACCTCCAAACGCATCCTCGACCTCTGCCAATCTCTCAATTCCGCAATCTCCCTCCATCCCATGATAGGCCTGCACCCCGAGGAGGTGCGTGCCGACTGGCGCGAGCAGCTTGCTGAAATCAAGACTCTTCTCGAACCTCGTACCTCGCACCTCGTACCTCGAATAATAGCCATCGGCGAGGTAGGCCTTGACTTCTACTGGAGCCGCGAGTTCGAGAAAGAGCAGCTGGAGGCCTTCGAGGAGCAGGTGCGCTGGTCGGTGGAGACCCGTCTGCCGCTGATGATTCACTGCCGTAAGGCACAGAACGAGATGGTGGCTATATTAAAGAGGTATGAGAGCCTATTGCCAGGCGGTGTCTTCCACTGCTTCACGGGCAACGAGACAGAAGCGCAGCAACTGCTGCAGTTCGACCAGTTTGTGCTGGGCATCGGCGGCGTGCTGACGTTCAAAAAGTCGCACCTGCCCGAGGTGCTGCCCGCCGTGGTGCCGATGGACCGACTGGTACTGGAGACCGACGCCCCCTACATGGCACCTGTCCCCAAGCGCGGCCAGCGCAACGAGCCCGCCTACACCCTCTACGTGCTGCAGCGGCTGGCCGAAGCCTACAGTGTCAGCGAGGAGGCCCTTGCCGCTCAGACCGAGGCTACCGTAGCCCGTATCTTTGGCCTGAAATGATAAAGAATGCTAAAATTCCATAAACTCTCAACCCTCAACTTTCTACTCTCAACTAAATATATTACCTTTGCACCCGCAAAAAACGCAAGGAGAGGTGCTCGAGTGGTTGAAGAGGCACGCCTGGAAAGCGTGTAGCCGGCAAAACCGGCTCGCAGGTTCGAATCCTGTTCTCTCCGCTTTTTCTTTTTGTTATGAAACGTCTCATACTACTATTTACATTATTCCTGAGTTTGAGTGTTTCGGCTCAAACCACCCCTACCGACTCAACGATAAACGACTCTGCAACGGCTGCTGCCGTTGCGGCTGACTCGTTGCTCGAAGACTCATCGCTGGTGGACTCTGCCCTCGTGGCCGAGGCCGAGGCCATGGACCTCGACGAACTGGAAGGCGGCAACACGTCGTTGCACCGTCAGCTGAAGTCGAAGTTCATCGACGGCTCGCCGTTCTTCATGTCGCTCGTGGCACTGGCACTCGTGCTGGGACTGGCGTTCTGCATTGAGCGCATTGTCTATCTGACGCTCTCGGAGATCAATGCCAAGAAGCTGCTGAAGGACATCGATGCCAAGGTGGAAGACGGTGACATCGAGGGTGCCAAGCAGCTCTGCCGCGACACACGCGGTCCTGTGGCCAGCATCTGTTTCCAGGGACTGCTGCACATCCGCGAGTCAATGGACGACATTGAGCGCAGCGTCATGTCCTACGGCTCCGTCCAGACCGCCAAGCTCGAGAAAGGCTGTTCCTGGATCAAGCTTTTTATCGCCATGGCGCCATCGCTGGGATTCTTAGGAACGGTTATCGGTATGGTGATGGCGTTCGACAACATCCAGCAGGCAGGCGACATCAGCCCCACCATCGTGGCCTCGGGCATGAAGGTGGCCCTCATCACCACCATCTTCGGTATCGTCGTTGCCCTCATCCTGCAGCTCTTCTACAGCTATGTCACTTCGAAGATTGAGCACCTGACGTCGCAGATGGAGGAGTCGGCCGTCACGCTGCTCGACACCATTATGAAATACAAACACCAGACGAATGGCTGACAGCAATCTCTTTGTTGACATCGTCATCATCGCCATGTACGTCTTGATGGCAGCAGCCATAGGAGTCATCCTGTGGTCGGTCTGGCGTATGTTCAAGAACCGTGGTAGTGACGACGGCAGTCAGCTGAGCACATCGCGCCATACCCGTCGCATCGGTTACATCGTGGCCAGCAGTGTGCTACTGCTGCTGCTAGTGACCTACGCCCTCGGTTCCACACGTCCGCTCATGTCGAACGGTCAGGTCTTTGACAATGCGCAGTGGCTGCGCCTGACCGATATGTTCATCTATACCTCACTCATACTCATCTTTGCATGTTCGGCCGTCGTCGTCATAGCCAGGTTCCGTCGCTGAACACCACCTCTACAGCAGACATCTCGTTCATGCTGCTGGTGTTCTTCCTCGTCACGTCGTCAATGGACAGTGACAAGGGGCTGCGTCGGCAACTGCCGCCACCGCCCGAGGAGGAGCAGCAAGCCGTCGATATCCAGCAGGAGGACCTTATGACCGTCACGCTCAGTGCCGACGGCACGCTCGCCGTTGGAGGCGACACCCTGACGGCCGACCGTCTGCGCCAGCGTGTCATTGAGTTTGCTGCCGTGGCTCCACGCCGCCGCGTCGTCGTGCTCGATGTGTCGCCCGACGCTACCTACAACGACTATTTTCATCTGCAGGAGACACTCGTGGCCGCCTACCGCCGATTGAAGGTGTCGCCGAGAATCAGCGAGACGATTGATGATCAGAGGGGAGAGGAGAGTGGAGAGAGGAAAGAGAATGGCCAGGAAGGAGGTGAGCCATGAGACACACCATCCGCCGCCGTCAGCACGAAGTGCCTGAACTCAATATGGCCGCTCTACCCGACCTGATATTCACCGTATTGTTCTTCTTCATGATTGTCACGCACATGCGCGACGTAGAAAAGCTGGTGAGTTACCAGATTCCCGCCGGACAACAGACCGAGCAGGTGGGGCACCAGAAGAACGTCGTCTATGTCTATATAGGCCGTCCTGCCGACGGTTCCACCGACCAGTGGCAGCTGCAGCTTGGCAACACCATTGCCACCACCGCCGACATTCCCGCCTACGTCAAACAGGAGCGCAGCCGTATGTCAGCCGAGGACCAGGAGCGCATGACTGTCTGCATACGTGCCGACCGTAACGTGCCCATGAGCATCATCAACGAGGTGAAGCAGCAGCTGCGCAAAGCTTATGCGCTGAACATCACCTTCTCGGCCATACAAGGTCGATAACTACCATCAAACTTGATTCAACGTTCGTAGTCCACGAAGGCATAGCGCTGGGCGTGGCGCTCGTCGGGCTCGTGCTGCTCGCGCCACACCTCATGCCACCCGCTGTAGTCGGGGAAGAAGGTGTCGGCCTCCTGAGGCGTATCGTCCACCTCAGTCAGACATAGGCGGTCGGCCAGACTAATGGCCTGGCGATAGACGCTGGCGCCGCCAATGATGAACACCTGCTCATCATCGCCGCAGTGGCGCAGCGCCTCCTCCAACGAAGCAAAGACCTCCAGTGTCGTGTTCTCCCTGATGTCCTCTCGCACCTCGAGCTGTGACGCGCTCAGTCCCTTGCGCGTCAGCACGATGTTGCGCCGGTTGGGCAATGCGCCCTTCGGCAGCGACAGGAAGGTGTTGCGTCCCATGATAATGGTGTGGCCCGTCGTCAGTGCCTTGAAGCGTTTCAGGTCGTTCGGTAGCCAGTAGATCAGTTTATTGTTCAGTCCGATAGCCCCGTTGTGTGCCACCGCCGCAATAATGCTTATCTGAGGTTTTCCATTCTCGTACTCAGTAGGATCGTCGATGCCCGCCTCGCGCAGGGCCTCGCGACGCTCGACACAGGTGCCGCAGCGACCGCAGTGACGCTGTCCGCCGCGATAGCAGCTCCACGTTTCAGCGTAGTCGATACCCAGTTCACGGCCACGCGCTGCAATCTGGCCCTTGGTCATATTGGTGAACGGACAGAGCAGCGTTACACCCGGAAAGGTTCCCGTACAGGCGGCCTCGCTCATGGCGTTGACGAACTCCGGCCGACAGTCGGGATAGATAGTGTGGTCGCCGCCGTGGTTGGCCATCATGACGTGCTGCAGCCCGCGGCTCTCAGCCATACCGATGGCGATGGAGAGCATGATTCCGTTGCGGAAGGGCACGACGGTGGACTTCATGTTCTCATCAGCATAGTGACCCTCGGGAATGGCATCGTCGCCCTCGAGCAGTGAACTGCGGAAGTAGCGCGACATGAAGTCGAGGGGTATGACAATGTGCTCGATGCCCAACCGCTGGCAGTGCAGACGGGCAAAGGGCAGCTCGCGGGCATTGTGGTTGGAGCCGTAGTCAAACGAGATAGCGAGTGCGATGCGCTCCTGCTGGTCGTATAACAAGGTGGTGGAGTCCATGCCGCCGCTGAGGATAATGATCGAATCTTTATTCATAAACCATGTTTTTTTCTGTTTCTGGCTGCAAAGTTACGAAAAAAAAACGTACCTTTGCACCCGTTTAGCATAAAAAAGGATACACAGACATGAAAAAACAATACATCAAGGTGCTGGGCGCAGCCTGCTGGATGCTGGCCATCAGTTCGTCGACGATGACGGTCAGCGCCTTCAAGACAGCTGGCAACGGGTCAACCTATACACTGGAGAAGTTGCTGCAGAACGAACAGGCAGGACTGCAGGCCATTAAGACCAATACAGAGTCGGCTAGCTATCTACTGACACAGAGCGACACCATAGCCGAAGGCGACCGCTTTGTGATGGATGACGACACGCGACTGGAGCTTGCCGACGGCGCCGCGCTGGTCATCGAGGGCGAGGCTGACTTTCGGCTAAAGAAGGGCTCAACCCTGGGCGTGCAGTCGGACATCACGGCCGACCAGATGCCCATCGGACTGGTTATCAAGAACCGGGAGGGAGCACAACTGACCAACGTCAGATTCGTCAGCGTGGGCATGCAGGTGATGAGCCAAGGTGCCATCATGGTCCGCAAGTGCCAGTTCTACGGCCACAACGGAGCAGCGGCTGCCGCACTGATGTTCAATCAGGCTGGCGAGCCCAGCCTGATTGAGGACTGCCTGTTTGAACGTTGCAACCGCGCTGCCATCGGTAGTGCTGCCAACGCCTCGCAACCGATGACCATCAGGAACTGCACCTTTACGGAGAACTCTACCGACAACCGCAATATCCCCCAGATCAACATCACGGCCGCCAGCGACATACGCATTGAGGACTGCCAGCTGACCGGTTATGAGGAGAACACGATGGTGGGCGGTATCGGCATCTCGAACTTCATGTCGTATGAGGACACCCACGCACTCGTCAGCCGTTGCGAGATAACGGACAACCGCTATGGCATCACCACCTTCGGGCCCACCGACATTCGCATAGAGGACTGCAGGCTGACGGACAACAACCACGAGACGAACCCCATGAACGGTGGCAGCGGCATCAGCCTCTATGACCCCTACGGAAAGACGACGGCCGTCATTGCCGGTAATGAGATAGAGCGCAACCTGTGGGGCGTTACCGTCATAGGCTGCAAGGAGGTGAGCCTGGGTGAGCCCACGTCATTGCGCGTGGCCAGCCCCGGCGGTAACGTATTCAAGGACAACGGGTTCGACGGCGAACGCTACGACCTCTACAACAACTCGACACTGACCATCTATGCCCAGAATAACACGTGGAGTGTCATCAGCCAGACAGAAGAGGAGATAGAAAGCGTCATCTTCCACAAGCATGATGACGAACGCCTGGGCGAGGTTATCTTCATGCCGGCAGCCGAACAGACAGGCATTCGGGAGATTGAGGAATTGAAAGACTCGGAACGTATCTTTAACCTCAGGGGTATGCAGATAGACACCTGTCCGCAACGGGGATTCTACATCAGAAATGGCAAGAAGTATCTGCGTTAGACTATTGACCGCCGCATGCTGGCTGCTGGTCATCAGCTGTACGCCCCGTCCAGCAGAAGGACTGCTGCTGTTCCACGTTGCTGACAGCGGGAATGCCATTACCGACGTGACGCCAGGCATGATTGACCACGTAGCCGTCTGCACGGGACGTGACTCGGTGATTGAAGCCATCGGACGCGGTGTCACCATCACCCCACTCGACTCACTGCTTCAGCGCGAGGACGGATACTTCCTCCTGGCACGTGTGAAAGGGGCCGACAAGCGCACATCGGTGGCCAATTGCCGCCGTTATCTGGGACGTCCCTACGACAGGCTATACTTGAAAGACAACGATGCCATATACTGCTCTGAGCTGGTGCAGCTATCATTCGTTGACAAGAAAGGCCAACGGATCTTCACACCCGTCCCCATGTCGTTTCACGACGCTACAGGGCAGGTGACCGACTACTGGCAGCAGTTCTACCGCCAGCACAACATGGAAGTACCCGAAGGACAGCCAGGCACCAATCCTGCTGAGATGTCGAAGCGGACGAACGTGCGCATCAGTGGCCGATGGCCCTGATTTTGTCAACTCGGTCTTACATTTGTCAAGAGGTCAAAAGACAAATAGTCAAAAAGGTAGAATAGTACGCAAAAAAACGCTAAATGTTAGGCTGACGATGGCAGGCATTTGGCGTTTTTTTTGTAACTTTGCGCCGCAAACGAGAAAGAACTGAAAACGTAAATAATAAATCGTTAAATCGTAAATCATCATGACTATCAACGAATTCAACTTTGCCGGTAAGAAGGCAATCGTACGTGTAGACTTCAACGTACCCCTCGATGAGAATGGTAAGATCACCGACGACACCCGTATCCGCGGTGCCCTCCCCACCCTGAAGAAGATCCTGGCCGACGGCGGCGCCACGATCATCATGTCGCACATGGGTAAACCCAAAGGCAAGGTGAACCCCAAGCTGTCACTCGGACAGATTCGTGAGGCTGTAGAGAAAGCTCTGGGCGTGCCCGTCGCTTTCGCTCCCGACTGCGCCAAGGCTCAGGAGGCTGCCAAGGCCCTGAAGATGGGTGAGGCTCTGCTGTTGGAGAACCTGCGCTACTACCCGGAAGAGGAAGGCAAGCCCGTGGGTGTTGAGAAGGGTACTCCCGAATACGATGAGGCCAAGAAGGCCATGAAGGCCAGCCAGAAGGAGTTTGCCAAGACGCTGGCTTCATACGCTGACTGCTACGTGATGGATGCCTTCGGTACTGCTCACCGCAAGCACGCTTCTACCGCTGTCATCGCCGACTACTTCGATGCTGACAACAAGATGCTGGGTCTGCTGATGGAGAAGGAGGTTCAGGCTGTCGACAATGTGCTCAGCAACATCAAGCGCCCGTTCGTAGCCATCATGGGTGGCTCAAAGGTATCTTCTAAGATTGGTATCATCGAGAATCTGCTCGGTAAGGTTGATAAGCTCATCCTCTGCGGTGGTATGACCTACACGTTTGCAAAGGCTCACGGTGGCGAGATTGGTGAGTCTATCGTAGAACTCGACAAGCTGG
>CAZLPO010000110.1:0-7682 GCA_964561385.1 uncultured Prevotella sp. | reverse complement strand
AGCGAGCAGATTGCCGAAGCCGACTACGTGCTGATTGGGGCAGGAGCCGGACTGATGGAAGACAGCACAAAATTACTAAAAAACGGATATCGTGCAATAGCCGTTTCGTTTACAGAGTGTTAATTCCTACACACCGAGATTCTTACATTCTTACATCTTACATCTGACATTAAGGGTGTATAATCCATGACCGGCTGTTACGGCTGACTGTATCGTAGATACATTTTTGATACATTTCATAGAAATTCGTTAAAATGAAATCTCCGAAAACCATTTGTTTATGCGGTTTTCGGAGAATTTTTGTGTGATTCCGTTGGGACTCGAACCCAAGACCCACAGCTTAGAAGGCTGTTGCTCTATCCAGCTGAGCTACGGAACCAAACCAGACTCAGGGTGTCTAAGCGGCTGCAAAGGTAGACATTTTTTTGCTATCCACCAAGGATTTACCGTTTATTTTTCCTGTAGGGCTTTCTTTCTGGGGGCTTTTGGGAGTACTGTGGCTGATCCTTGTACCAGAAGAAGTACTGACGCTGGGCTTCTTTCTCGCGTGGTGTCTTGGCGGAGAACACGGGCTCGAGCGTGTAGGGGTTATAGCCTGTGTACCACATCTCGGTCGCTACGGTCATCGGCGTGGGGGTGAAGTCCTGCACCTGCTCGAGCTTGAAGCCCAGCTTGCGGGTGATGGCGGCCAGCTGGGCCATATCCTCCTCGTGACACCCTGGGTGCGACGAGATGAAGTAGGGGATGATCTGCTGGTTGAGATGCTCCTCGCGGCAGATGCGGTCGAACTGGCGCTTGAACTCGAAGAACTGCTGGAACGACGGCTTGCGCATGAGCATCAGCACGCGGTCGCTGGTGTGCTCGGGCGCCACCTTCAGACGGCCGCTGACGTGTCGGCTGATGAGCTCGCGCGTGTACTGCTGGGCGGCTCGGTTGGCGGCCTCGTCCTTGCTGTGATAGAGCAGCAGGTCGTAGCGTACGCCGCTGCCGATGAAGCTCTTCTTGATGCCGGGCAGGGCGTCGACGGCGTGATAGACATCGAGCAGCTTCTGATGGTTCGTATCCAGGTTGGGACAGATTTGCGGATGGATGCAACTGGGACGCTTGCACCGCTCACAGGCGTTCTTGTTGCGCCCGTGCATGCCGTACATATTGGCGCTGGGACCGCCGAGGTCGGAGAGGTAACCCTTGAAGTCGGGCATCTCGATGACCTGCTTCACCTCCTTCACGATGCTCTCCTTGGAGCGGCAGCTGATGAACTTACCCTGATGGGCGGAGATGGTGCAGAAGGCGCATCCGCCGAAACAGCCGCGATGGATGTTGACGCTGAACTTAATCATGTCGTAGGCGGGAATGCGCTTACCCTTGTACTTGGGGTGCGGCTGACGGGTGTAGGGCAGGTCGAACGAGGCATCGAGTTCCTGGGTAGTCATCGGAGGGTAGGGGGGATTGACGACAACGTAGCTGTTGCCAATACGCTGAAGGATGCGTTGGGCGTGCATCATGTTCGACTGCTCCTCGACGTGACGGAAGTTCTCAGCCTGTGCCCGCTTGTTGCGCAGACACTCTTCGTGGCTGTGCAGCACGATGTCGTCGGCGGTGGGAACAATGTCGTCGGTCAGGTAGACGCTCTGCGGCATGTTGCGTATGTCGCCGATGGCCTCGCCCTCGCTGAGCCGGCGCGCCAGTTCGATGGTGGGCTTTTCGCCCATACCGTAGGTGAGCATATCGGCCCCAGAGTCGACGAGGATGCACGGCCGCAGGCGGTCCTGCCAGTAGTCGTAGTGGGTGACGCGTCGCAGCGACGCCTCGATGCCTCCAAGGACGACGGGCACATCGGGGAAGAGCTCCTTGAGTATCTTCGTATAGACGATGGTGGGGTATTCAGGCCGCATATCGTGACGACCGTCTGGGCTGTAGGCGTCCTCGGAGCGCAGTCGGCGGGCAGCCGTATACTTGTTAACCATCGAGTCCATGCAGCCTGGTGCGATGCCGAAGAACAGGCGCGGACGCCCCAGCTTCTTGAAGTCGCGGTAGTCGCCGTGCCAGTCGGGTTGCGGCACAATGGCGACGCGGTAGCCTGCAGCCTCAAGCGTCCGTCCGATGACGGCTGCGCCGAACGACGGGTGATCGACATAGGCATCGCCCGAGAACAGGATGACGTCAACGCCGTCGCCCCATCCCCTCAGTTCCAACTCCTTCTTCGTCGTTGGCAGGAAGTCCGTCAGTCTGTACTCCACTTAACTCTTAACTCTCAACTAGTTAAACGGTGTTCCCTGAAAGGCTCGCGTGGTCATGCCGAGATTGTCGTTGCCGCGGTTCTTCCAGTTGATGTATAGCAGTACGAGCTGCTGCAGACCGTAGGCTTTCATGTTGGGATGATAAATCACGTCGAGGCAGAGGTCCAGCAGACGCTTGTCCTTACCGCTTTCGGACTCGAGCAGCGCCCGGATGTTCAGTCTCAGTTTCTCAAGCACGTCTTCATCGACGTAGCCGTTGGAGTCGATGAGGTCGCGAAAGAATTGATAGTCCTCGATGGTCTGCAGATGCTCATCGGTAATCTCGATGCTTCGGGTACCCGAAGGGTTAGCTTGAATTTTGGTCATTGCAAAATGGTTTTTTATTAGTTATTAATAAGGTATTTCATGATGCCTTGCATGATGTTGGCGCGGAGCGTGGCCGACTGGATGCTCTCAAGGGGGAATCCCATGGTGAACGAGCGGTAGTCGTTGCCGTGATAGGCCACGGCGGCACTGTGACCGTCGGCATAGGCCATTGCCGAGATGGCGCTGCTGTAGGGCTCAATGATGTCGGCTTGCGGCACAGCATAGCTCTGCTCGTTGGGCTGACGGTGGATGTCGAACGACAGTCCGAGTCCCTGAATCGTATTACCATAGGTGTTAACGCCTGTGAAACGGCATTTCAGGAGTGACGCGATGACGTCGCGCTGTTCGTTGGTTGCCATCTCGCTGCCCACATAGGCACCGCTCGTCAGCAGCGAGCCTCCCTCGCGGCAGTAGTGTTCGAGCTGTTGGACAAGCGTCGGCGTGAAGGCCTGGAAGCGGCCCAGACTGTAGCCGTCGTTGCGTTCAAGGCCCAGGATGAGGTCAACGGCCGCATAGCTGTTCAGCGTCAGCAGACGGTGCTCGAGGGCTGTGCGGTTGCAGCTGACGATGTTGCAGTCGATGTGTGTATCGCGGATGGCCTCAGCGTGGGTCTTCACATAGTCGAAGGTGTTGCCGGCAATGAAAGTACCAGCAAGCTCGTCGCCGCCGAATCCCAGTCCTGTAGAGTCTTCGACACCCGCCTTGCTGCGGTCGAACGACAACTGGCGTCCAGCCATACCTGCCGACAGACCGTAGGCGACGCCCATATCGCGTTCGATGTCGAACCCCTGTTCGGTGGCCGTGTTGCGGACAGCAGGAGAGGCCACGCGCTGGAATCCGTCAACAATCAGTACGGTCTGTGTGGCAGTAGGACTGAAGCGGGCCGAGAGAACTGCCGACGGGAAACTCTCGCCGCCATGATTGACGGCAGTCACGCGGAAGGAATAGAGTGTTCCTGGGGCGAGTCGCATGTGAACCGATGTGCCGTGAACATATTGGCCGTTGTCAAAGTCGCCGAAACCTTCGGCTGTATAGACGATGTATCCCGAGGGCTCGGCACTCGCCTCCAGCGGGTCGCTGACGGGTGTCCACGAAAGACGTATTTCGCCCTTACGCCTGTCGGTCAGCTCAACGCGGAAGTCGGTTGGCGTCAGCGGACTCACGACGTATGGTACATCGTGGTTCTGACAGATATAACGTAACACCGTCTTATAGACAGAGCGAGCCAGATGGAAGCGGAACGTCGGGTCGAGACCATAGCACATATCCGTGAAGTTCTGATGCGAGAGTGTCTCAAGGATGGCGCTGGGCATCTCAGGGTTACGCGTCTCGGAGTAGTTGCGGTCGTAGCGCTCGCGGGCTGTCCAACGGCCAAAGGTCTGCTGCAAGTCGGCGGTCGTGTTTGCCAGAAGGTCGTCGGCCAGTTGACGAGACATCGTGCGAGGTCGTCCGCAGGCCAGCAGCGAGTCGCCGTTGTTGTCGGTCGTGCAGATGGTCAGTGTACCATAGACATCGGTGCCCTTGGGGTCAATGCCGGCATCGCTGTGAACGGCCAGCGACAGTTCTATGGGAACGTTCAGCCCTTCTTTCTGAGGCAGGTAGCAGGAGCCGCCGGCGAGGTAGTTGGCCGTGTAGGAGCGTACGTTGATGTCGTCGCCATAGTCGTTCTGACCGTACTTGGAGCTATAGACGCTGTAAGGCATACCCGCCCACTGTGCCCAGTAGCGTGCTCCTTCGAAGGCACGTGGCAGTCCGCTGGTCTGTCCGCAACGCTCGATGTTGCCCATACCGCCGCCAAATCGGACGGCATCGGCCGTTACCACGCCGTGATGACTGCTCTGATTGGTCAGCACCACGCGGTTGAACTGCGAACATCCCTTGTCGAAACGGAAGGTGCCCAGATAGACCCACGTGGAACCGCCCATCTGCTGGTTGACGCGGAATTCTGTCGGCTGTCCTTGGTGCCACACGGTGTAGCGGGCATCGTCGACGCTGTTTGCCGTCGTCTGATAACTGACATAGACGGCATAGTTGCCCGTCTCAGGAATATCGGGCTGGTAGGATATCTGACTGTATTTGGTCTTGCTATGCGTAGTCTCGGCCATGCGAACAGTACCGGCTGCAAACGGATTCTCGCCATCGGTATAAGGTCCGTCGTGCTGGGCAAAGCCTGGCAGCGGGGCCTGTTGCCATGGGTGACGGTAGCCCGTCTCAATATAGGTGATGAGCCGGCGGTGGTCATCGTTGTCGACAATCACCTCGTGACGCTGCCAGTCGCGCTCACGCGGCGTGAACACGTTGGCGCCGGCATGCTCGAGCATCGGTATAAGAAAAGGTACGACGATGGTCTGCGTAAACAGATCCTCGCGTGTGGTAAAAAGATTGGGCCGCTGCCATTGCCAAGTGCTGTCCTGCAGACTGAAATAGCGTCCGTGACTGGCCCAGACGGTGATGTGGCGGTTCTGCAGGCCGCGGGTCACCTTGTGAGGCTTGGAAACGTTGCTGACCCAGGGCTCGCCGTCGTAGTCAATGTGTCCCCACGACTGTGCCTTAGCATGGGTCAGCATCAGCATCAACAAGAATAGGATGGTTGGCAGTCTTTTCATGGTTGGATTATTCATTGACTTCACGACAATCCTGTCGTGAAATTCTCAGGATTCTTACCGCGGAAGTCTTTGAAATAGAGCTTGATCTCGCGCATCTGACCTTCAAAGTCACCATTGGGGATGATGGTCTTCGTACAACAGATGAGTCGGCGCTCGTAGTCAACGCCATACAGGAGGATGGGCAAGGCGGCTTTGTGTGCAATAAAGTAAAAGCCCTTCTTCCATTCCTCCACACGAGCGCGCGTTCCTTCAGGGGTGATGCAAAGGTGGAAAACGTCAGACTGCCTGGCCGTCTCGGCCATCGAGTCGGTCATGCTGGTATGCTTCTTCCGGTAAACGGGAATGCCGCCCAGACTGCGGAAAATAGGGCCCAGCGGCCAGAAGAACCACTCCTTCTTCATGAGGAAGTTGCTCTTGATGCCACGAGCGCCACTATACAGCTGGCCGATGACGAAGTCCCAGTTGCTGGTGTGGGGTGCCAGGCAGATGATGTATTTGTCGGGATGGTCTTGAGTCACGTCAATGGTCCATCCCCATCGTTTGCACAGCAGCCAATTACAGAATCTCTGCCACATCCTACAGATTGTTGATCTGGTTAACGATGTCGTTGACTTCAGCGTCGAATTTCTCCTTCAGGTCTTTGAAGTACTTGTCGCACTTCATACCTGGCTCGGGATGGCTGACTCGGCTGATGTAGTTGTCCTGCAACTTGATGATGCTGAAAAGCAGGGCCTCATAGTTCTCTTCATTGCTGTCCGGACCATAGAGTGAGACAGCCACACACTCTGCAAACAATTCGCCGCAGATAAGTTTGATTCCGCGTTTAAGTGTTCTTTTGTTAGCCATAATGTTATTGATTTGTCATTTCCAGTTAGCAAAGATAATGTTTTTCTTCCATATTTGTACTATTTTGACCCCAAAAAAATATTAAAAAACAGATTTTCTTTCCGATTCTCGCTGAAAAGGCGTATTTTTGCATTCCGAAAATTCGTTATTCATTAATAATTAACACACAGATTATGGAAAAAAGTGCATTGCAGATGGCAAGAGCCGCTTATCAACCCAAGCTGCCGAAGGCTCTCCAGGGTGCAGTAAAAGTCAAGGAAGGTGAGCCGACCCAGAGCGTGGCCGACCAGGAGGAAATCAAGAAGTTGTTCCCCAACACCTATGGTATGCCGCTCGTCGAGTTCGTGCCCGCAACGGAGGCTAACACGAAGAAGATGAACGTGGGTATCATTCTCAGTGGCGGTCAGGCTCCTGGCGGACATAACGTCATCACGGGCCTGTTCGACCAGATTAAGAAGCTGAACCCGGAGAACCGCCTCTATGGATTTATCCTGGGTCCTGGCGGTCTGGTAGACCACAACTATATGGAGCTGACACCCGATATCATCGACGAGTACCGTAATACGGGCGGCTTCGATATGATTGGTTCTGGACGTACCAAGCTGGAAAAGGTTGAGCAGTTCGAGAAGGGACTGGAGATTATCCGTGAGCTCGACATTCAGGCTATCGTCATCATTGGCGGCGACGACTCTAACACTAACGCCTGCGTGCTGGCCGAGTACTATGCTGCCAAGAACTACGGCGTACAGGTCATCGGATGCCCGAAGACCATCGACGGCGACCTGAAGAACTCGCAGATTGAGACCTCGTTTGGTTTCGACACCGCTTGTAAGACCTATTCGGAGCTTATCGGTAACATTGAGCGTGACTGTAACTCAGCCCGCAAGTACTGGCACTTCATCAAGGTCATGGGCCGTTCGGCTTCTCATATCGCACTGGAGTGCGCCCTGCAGACACAGCCCAACATCTGTCTCGTCTCTGAGGAAGTAGAGGCCAAGGGCATGAGTCTCGACGATATTGTGGACTACATTGCCAACGCCGTTGCCGTGCGTGCTGCCGATGGCAACAACTTCGGTACCGTCATCATTCCTGAGGGTGTCATCGAGTTCATTCCGGCTATCAAGAAGCTGATTGCTCAGCTCAACGACGTGCTGGCCCTGCCTGAGGCTAAGGAGATCAGCCGCGACGAGCAGGTTGACTTTGCCAAGAGCCATCTCACGGAAGAGAATCTTGCCGTATTCAACTCGCTGCCCGTTGGCGTAGCCCGTCAGCTGGCCCTCGACCGCGACCCCCACGGAAACGTTCAGGTGTCGCTCATCGAGACCGAGAAGCTGCTCTCAACGATGGTTGCCCAGAAGCTTGAGAAGATGAAGAAGGCAGGCACGTATAAGGGAAAGTTCAGCACACAGCACCATTTCTTCGGTTACGAGGGACGTTGCGCTGCTCCTTCAAACTTTGATGCTGACTACTGCTACGCACTCGGTACTTCTGCCGCTCAGCTCATCGCTAATGGCAAAACGGGCTACATGGCCATTGTCAAGAACACGACTGCTCCTGCTGACCAGTGGGTTGCCGGTGGTGTGCCCATCACGATGATGATGAACATGGAGAAGCGTAACGGTGA
>CAZLPO010000109.1:0-7704 GCA_964561385.1 uncultured Prevotella sp. | reverse complement strand
TGCAGTCGAAGGCCATCGTCGACATGCGACTGGCACAGCTCACCGGTCTGCGCGTCGAGCAGCTGCACCAGGAGTACGACGACCTGATGAAGCTGATTGCCGACCTGCAGGAGATCCTGGACAACCCCGAGCGCTGCAAGGAGGTGATGAAGCAGGACCTGATGGAGGTCCGCGAGAAGTACGGCGACGACCGCCGCACGGAGATCATCCCCTTCGACCACGAGTTCAACGCCGAGGACTTCTATCCCGACGACCCCGTGGTCATCACCATCTCGCACATGGGCTACATCAAGCGCACGCCGCTCTCGGAGTTCCATGCACAGGGACGCGGCGGCATGGGTTCGAAGGGTGCCCGCCATCGCGACAACGACTTCACCGAGTACATCTATCCCGCCACGATGCACAACACGCTGCTGTTCTTCACCCAGAAGGGCCGCTGCTACTGGCAGAAGTGCTACGAGATTCCCGAGGGCGACAAGAACTCGAAGGGTCGTGCCATCCAGAACATGCTGAACATCGAGCCCGACGACGCCATCAACGCCGTGCTCCGCATCAAGAACTTTGGCGACGAGGAGTTCCTGAAGTCCCACTACGTGGTGTTTGCCACTAAGCAGGGCATCATCAAGAAGACTTGTCTAAAAGAATATAGGAATGTGCGTGCCGCCGGTGTCAAGGCCATCATCATCAACGAGGGCGACTCGGTGGTAGGTGTACGTCTGACCAACGGCCACAACGAGCTGCTGATGGCCAACCGCAACGGACGTGCCGTGCGTTTCGACGAGAACGAGGTGCGCACCATGGGACGTGTCTCAACCGGTGTGCGCGGCATGAAGCTCGACGGCGGCGACGACGAGGTTGTCGGCATGGTCTGCGTCAACGATCCCCAGACCGAGACCATCATGGTTGTCTCGGAGAACGGCTACGGCAAGCGTACCGACATTGAGGACTACCGCAAGACCGCCCGCGGTGCCAAGGGTGTGAAGACTCTCGCCATCACCGAGAAGACCGGCCGACTGGTGGCCATCAAGGTGGTGACCGACGAGAACGACCTCATGATCATCAACAAGTCGGGTGTCCTCATCCGCCTGAAGGTGGCCGACGTCCGTGTGATGGGCCGTGCCACGCAGGGTGTGCGCCTCATCAACCTAGCCAAGAAGAACGACACCATCGCCAGCGTCTGCAAGGTGATGTCGAGTCAGGAGGAGGACGTCGAGGAGGCCGAGGTCATCGAGGACGGCGAGAGTGCCGAGACCACTGGAACTACTGAGAATCAAGAATAAAAATGTTTAACCAATAAAATTCAAAGACTTATGAAAAAAATCATGATGGTAGCCATGATGGCTGCAGCTACGGCCACCGCTTTCGGACAGGCTGAAGTGGTAAAGAACGCCAAGAAGCTCTTGGACAAGGGCGATGTTGAGGAGGCTCTGAAGGCCGTGGAACCTGCGCTGAACGCAGGTACCAACGCCGACAAGGCCGCTGCGTGGAATATTGTGAGCAACGCATACTACAAGAAGTTCTCCGACATTCAGGACCTGAAGATGAAGGAGCAGGTTCAGAAGACCGGTGCCACGATTGACGAGGCAGCCATGAACGCCGCCCTGATGAAGGCCATGGAGGCCGCCAACAAGTGCGACGAGTATGACAACATGCCCAACGAGAAGGGCAAGGTGAAGCCCCGCTTCCGCCAGGCCAGTCAGCAGAAGTACCAGACGGGCCGTCTCGGCTGCATCAACGCCGGACAGTTCGCCTACAACGAGAAGGACTTCGACGGAGCCTTCAAGGCCTTCGCACTCTATGTCGAGAGCGGCGAGTGGCCCATGTTCACCGGCATCGACCTGAAGGACGCCTACAAGGGTGAGGTAGCCTATTTCGCCAGCCTGGCTGCCTACCAGAAGAAGGACTATGCCAACGTCATCAAGTTTGCCGAGATTGCCGCTCAGGACACCTCGAAGGTGAAGGACGCCACCGAGATCCTGGTCTTCGCCAAGAAGGAGACGATGAAGACCAAGGAGGACACCCTCGCCTATGTCGACATGCTGAAAAAGGCCAGCGCACAGTTCCCCGACGACAACCGCTACTCGGCTTGGATCGGTGACTACTACCTGCAGTCGGCCAACGCCGAGGAGCTGGGCAAGTGGGCTGACGAGGAGATCAAGAAGAACCCCGAGAACAAGTTCGCATACGTCTACAAGGGTGAGTCGTTCCGTCAGGTTGACAAGTTCGACGAGGCCGTGGAGTGCTACAAGAAGGCCTTTGAGCTCGATCCCAACTACGTGGCTGCCGCCTATCAGGCAGGTGTGTCGCTCAACTCGAAGGCTATCCGCCTGAAGGACGAGCTGGCCGACAAGAAGACCGGTATGCTGACCACCGCCAACGCCGACAAGGTAAAGGCCGTGCTGCAGGAGGCAAAGGTGTACCTGGAGAAGGTGCGTGAGCTCGACCCCACGCGCGAGCAGGTGAACTGGGCCTACGCACTCTATCAGATGTACTACTCGCTGGGCGACAACGCCAAGGCTTCGGAGCTGGAGAAGCTGCTGAACGCTCAGTAAGCATTGTTAAAAGGTAAAAAGGTAAAAAGGAAAAGTATTAAAGTGAAGGAGAGAAAGACGCTGGTCTTTACGCTTCTCTTACTGATGATAGTGCCGTGCCTGGCGTGGGCTCAGAAAAAAGAGCTTAGTCAGGCACGGACTATCTTAAAAAGCGGAAAAGGCGTAGAACAGGCCGAGAAGCTCATGACAGGGCTGCTGAAGGACTCGGCCAACAGGGATAACAAGAAGATTTACCTCCTGTGGTATGAGTCGGTACTCATGCAGTATCAGGCGGTAAACGAGAAGCTGTATGTCAAGCAGCGACAGGACACCGTGCAGTTCTTCAACCTGACGCGACGCCTCTTCGACGTCGCCATGACCCTCGACTCCCTTGACATGAAGCCCGACAAGAAGGGCAGGGTAGAGCCCGAGTACCGCAAGGACCATGCACGCCAGCTCACGGCCTACCGGCCGAACCTGTTCTTCGCATCCACCTACTTCGTCAGGAAGGGCGACTACCAGAAAGCCTACGACTTCAGCGAGGCATACATCGGTAGCGCCTGGCAGCCGCTGTTCAGCGGCTATCGTCTCGACTCCACCGACACACGCCTGCCCGAGGCCGCCTACTGGGCAACCTACAGCGCCTACCGCCAGCACGATGCTGTGCGGACGTTGCGCTACCGCCAGCTGGCCCTGCAGGACACAGCCAAGGCAGCGTTCACCCTGCAGTACGTAGCCGAGGCACGCCATTGGCTCAACGACGACTCGCTCTACCTGGAAACGCTTCAGGAAGGCTTCCGCCGCTATCCCCGCAACACCTACTTCTTCCCGCGCCTCATGGACTACTACACGTCGCACGACGACCATCAGCAGGCCCTGCGGACGGTGGACTACGCCCTCGAGGCCAACGACTCGAGTGAGCTGAACCTCTTTGCCAAGGCCACCGTGCTGTTCAACCTCGGTCGTCTGGACGAGAGCATCGACGTGTCGCAAAAACTGCTGGCACGCAACGACTCGTTGCCCGCCCCATACTACAACATCGGTATCTGCTACATGAACAAGGCCCTGAAACTTAGTCCCCTGCGCGAGAAAAAGGCACAACGCAAGCTCTACCAGCAGGCCCGGCAGTATGTGGAGCGCTACCGCGAACTGGCACCCGGCGACCTGCAGAAATGGGGACCGGCACTCTATCGTATCTATCTGAACCTGAACATGGGAAAGCAGTTTGACGAGATTGACAGGCTGTTGACTAAAAAGGAGTGAAAACATTTGGTTTTTAGACGGAAAGTTCGTACCTTTGCACGCATATTTTTAATCAAGTACTAAAGACTATCGTAATGAAGCAAACAATCCTTGTGACTGGTGGTACGGGCTTTATCGGAAGCCATACGACCGTAGAGCTGCAGCAGGCTGGCTATGAAGTAGTTATCATCGACAATCTGTCGAACTCGAACGCCAACGTCGTGGACGGCATCGAGAAGATAACAGGCATACGCCCCGCATTCGAGAAGGTGGACTGCTGTGACATGGAGGCTCTGGAAGCAGTCTTCCAGAAGTATCCGAAGATCGAGGGCATCATCCACTTCGCTGCCTCGAAGGCCGTGGGCGAGAGTGTGGAGAAGCCGCTGCTCTACTACCGCAACAACCTGACGTCGCTCATCAACCTGCTGGAGCTGATGCCGAAGTATGATGTCAAGGGCATCATCTTCTCGTCGAGCTGTACCGTCTATGGTCAGCCCTCGCAGGAGAACCTGCCCGTCACGGAGAATGCGCCCATCCAGAAGGCCATGAGCCCCTATGGCAACACCAAGCAGATCAACGAGGAGATTATTCAGGACTATATCCACTCGGGAGCACCCATCAAGAGCGTCATCCTGCGCTACTTCAATCCCATCGGTGCCCATCCCACGGCACTCATCGGCGAGTTGCCCAACGGCGTGCCCATGAACCTCATTCCCTTTGTCACACAGACAGCCATGGGCATCCGTGAGCAGCTGAAGATATTTGGCAACGACTACAACACGCCCGACAAGACCTGTATCCGCGACTATATCTATGTCGTCGATCTGGCCAAGGCCCACGTGAAGGCCATGGAGCGTGTGCTCGACGTGCCCGATACCGATGCCGTCGAGGTCTTCAACATCGGAACGGGTAGGGGACTGTCCACACTCGAGGTGGTCGAAGGCTTCGAGAAGGCCACGGGCGTGAAGGTGAACTGGACCTACGCTCCGCGCCGCGAGGGCGACATCGAGCAGGTGTGGGGCAACGTCGACAAGGCCAACCGCGTGTTGGGCTGGAAGGCAGAGACACCTACCGACGAGGTGCTGCGCTCGGCCTGGAAGTGGCAGGTGAAGCTCCGTGAGGACGGCATTCAATAACTTGGAATAAACAACACAATTATCTGATAATGAACATTTCTTATAAATGGCTGAAGGAATATGTTGACTTCGACCTGACACCCCAGCAGGTGTGCGATGCGCTGACGTCGACAGGTCTCGAGGTCGACGCGCTGGAGGAAGTACAAAGTATCAAGGGCGGTCTGAAGGGACTCTATGTCGGCAAGGTGCTGACCTGCGAGATGCATCCCAACTCCGACCACCTGCATGTGACAACGGTTGACCTGGGAAAGGGCGAGCCCTCGCAGATTGTCTGCGGCGCACCCAACGTGGCTGCCGGACAGAAGGTGATTGTGGCCGACCTCGGCTGCGTGCTCTACGATGGCGACCAGGAGTTCGTCATCAAGAAGTCGAAGCTGCGCGGCGTGGAGTCGTGCGGCATGATCTGTGCAGAGGACGAGATAGGCATCGGCAACGACCATGCCGGCATCATCGTGCTGCCCGAGGACGCCGTCGTCGGAACACCCGCAGCCGAGTACTACCACCTGGAGAGCGACTGGCTCATCGAGGTGGACATCACCGCCAACCGTGCCGATGCCCTCTCGCATTGGGGTGTGGCCCGCGACCTCTATGCCTGGCTGCGCCGCAATGGCTACCAGACCTCGCTGCACCGTCCCGTGGTCGACGGCTTTGTCGTCGACAACAACGACCTCCCCATCGAGGTTGAGATTGAGAACACGGAGGCTTGCCGCCGCTATGCCTGTGTCAGCATTACCGACTGCGAAGTGAAGGAGTCGCCTGACTGGCTGAAGAACAAGCTGACGACCGTCGGCCTGCGTCCCATCAACAACATCGTCGACATCACCAACTACATCATGTTTGCCTACGGGCAGCCGTTGCATTGCTTTGATGCTGACATGGTGAAGGGACACAAGATTGTTGTCAAGACCATGCCCGAGGGCACACCGTTCGTGACACTCGACGGCGAGGAGCACAAGCTCTCGGACCGCGACCTGGCCATCTGCAATGCCGAGGAGCCGATGTGTATCGCCGGTGTCTTCGGTGGAAAGGGCAGCGGCACGTACGAGACAACACGCAACGTGGTGCTGGAGTCGGCTTACTTCCATCCTACGTGGATTCGTAAGTCGGCGCGCCGTCACGGCCTGTCAACCGACGCCTCGTTCCGCTTTGAGCGCGGCATCGATCCCAATGGCGTCATCTACGCCCTGAAGCAGGCTGCCATCATGTGCAAGGAACTGGCTGGTGGCAAGGTGTCGATGGAGATTCGCGATGAGTATCCCGTCAAGATGGAGAACCCGAAAGTATCACTTCAGTATGGCTATGTGAACTCTTTGATAGGCAAGGAGATACCTGTTGAGACCATTAAGGATATTTGTGGTTCGCTGGAGATGAAAGTGCTCTCCGAGGATGCTGACGGCATGCTGCTGGAGGTGCCCGCCTATCGCGTGGACGTCACCCGTCCTTGCGACGTGGTAGAGGACATTCTCCGTATCTACGGCTACAACAACGTGGAGATTCCCACGCAGCTGAAGGGCTCGCTTGTCATCAAGGGCGACGAGGACCGTAAGCACAAGCTGGCCAACCTGGTCAGCGAGCAGCTGGTAGGCGAGGGCTTCAACGAGATACTGAACAACTCGCTGACGAAGGCGGCCTACTACGAGAATCAGAATAATCAGAGTACTCAGAGTAATCCGACTCTCGTCAGAATCATGAACCCCCTGTCGAGCGACCTGAACGTCATGCGTCAGACCCTGCTCTACGGTGGTCTGGAGAGTGTGGCACACAACGCCAACCGCCGCAACCAGAACCTCCGCTTCTTTGAGTTCGGTAATGTCTATACTTTCGACCCCGAGAAGCACGACCCGGAGAACCCCATGCAGGCCTACAAGGAGCAGTATCATCTGGCTCTGTGGCTCACGGGTAAGCGCGTGGAGGGCTCATGGGCTCACCAGGACGAGGATGCCTCGTTCTACGAGCTGTCGGCATATGTTGAGAACGTGCTGCGCCGTATCGGTCTCAAGACTGGTATGACGGTACGCAAGAAGTCCGATAATCCCATCTTCGCCGCCGGTCTTGTCATCGAGAACCGCGGTGGCAAGAAGCTGGTGGAGCTGGGTGTGCTGACCAAGAAGCTGCAGAAGCAGTTCGGCATCGACAATACCGTCTTCTATGCCGAGATGAACTGGACACAGCTGATGAAGGTGACGAAGAAGAACGAGGTGCTCTTCACCGAGGTACCCAAGTTCCCCGCCGTCAGCCGCGACCTGGCCCTGCTGGTTGACGAGAGTGTTGAGTTTGCACAGATTGAGCAGATTGCCCGTCAGACGGAGAAGAAACTGCTGAAGAAGGTGGAGCTCTTCGATGTCTATGAGGGTGACAAACTGCCGGCCGGCAAGAAGTCGTATGCCGTCAACTTCATCCTGCAAGACGAGGAGAAGACCATGGGCGACAAGCAGATTGACGCCATCATGCAGAAGCTCATCGCCAACATCAAGAAGCAGCTGGGCGCCGAATTGCGATAGGTTCTATCGTAATGACGTAATACCGTAATGACGTAATACCGAAATAACGTAATAACGAAAAATAGAAAATAATGGGAAGAGCATTTGAATATCGCAAGGCTACAAAACTGAAGCGATGGGGCCACATGGCCAAGACATTTACGAAGATTGGTAAGCAGATTGCCATTGCCGTGAAGGCTGGCGGTCCCGAGCCTGAGAACAACCCGACGCTGCGTGCTATCATTGCCAACGCCAAGCGCGAGAACATGCCGAAGGACAACATCGAGCGTGCCATCAAGAACGCCATGGGCAAGG
>CAZLPO010000108.1:0-7932 GCA_964561385.1 uncultured Prevotella sp. | reverse complement strand
GCTCGCTGCCGTCAAGTGTGTAGTAGGTGGCGGTGGCTGCCGAACCCTGACTGCCAGTACCTGGCGTGATGCTGATGGTACGAGTGCCTTCGTAAGCTCCTGCAATCTTGATAGTCGGTGCGCTGATACTCTCCTCCATAGCAGACATTTGCAGAGTGATTGTTGCTACACAGAAGTATGAAGCTCCGTTGGTGCCAAGGAGTACGTAGCAGTCTTCTCCCGCATCGTCGGCCACCACATACGTAGCACCGTTGGTCAGTGCGGTTCCTTCTGCAATCTTTGTTTTGCTGCCGTCACTTTCCAAATAGATGTTCGAAGTCCTTAAATATGGAAGGAATGTATTAGACATCGTAATCGTGAACTTGTCGCCTGGATTCAGGTGCATAATGCCCATCTTCCGGTCGGCACTGTTGTTACAGAACAGTCCAGTGTTGCTGGCATAGTTGTGCTTGCGCATCCAGAAGTAAATATTACTATTATTCTTGACTTCGCTTCTGAGTCCGAAACGCTTGTTGAGGCTGTGTGTGTCATCACCTTTGCTGACGCTTGTTGCGTAGTAGTAGTCTGTGTTTCCGTCCTTGAATGCTACCTCTGAGCTATAGTTAATGGTGCCATAGTCTTCGCCTGCCCACTGCTGGAACGGGTATGTCTCGGTGACGATGCCGTCGAAGGTGACAGCAACGGGGGCTGAGTGGACGCCAGCATCGGAGACGGAGTAGAAGTAGTAGGTCGTCTGGTTGGGCATCTTGACGTAGCCCTTCTCCACCTTCGTGCCGTCGGTCTCGGGCGATGTGCTCTCAGCAGTAGTGTAATAGACGCTGACGTTATTGCCGATGGACGACACACCAGGCGTGACGGTCTTAATCTTACCATCGCCAGTGATGGTGGGTTTCGTCACGATCTCGCCGCCCCAGTCGAGGACGAGATTACCGGCTTCAATCATCAGACTGGCATTCTCGCCGACACCCTCAATGATGATGTCGTTGAGGGTGGTGCCCTCGGCCAGTGAGCCGATAGTACCGATAACGTAATTGCTCGTCAGAGCAGACTGAGCCCGTATCTCAATGACGGGCTTCAGGTACTCGGGGCCGTAATTCTCCCAGGCATCGCTGCTGCGCTTGCGGACGGCCAGCGTGCCGATGTTCACCTTGTCATACTGTGCGTTCTTGGGGTCGGCCTGCAGCACGATGCGCGCACCTTCGTGGAGGTTCAGCGTGCCGATGGTCGTGGTGCCATAGCTGGCTGTCTCGGCATCGGTCACGTTGCCGCCGGTGGGGTAGAGCGTAGCACCATACTCCATGGTGAGCGACTTCGTGATGGTAGCACCCGAGAAGAAGCTGGTGTGGCGGTTCATCCACACGTCGCTGCCCGACAGGGTGCCGAGGAAGAAGAGGCTGCCGCCCCAGACGTCGGTTGCGCCTGTGTAGCTGAACGTGCGGTTGGTGAGCTTCAGCAGACCGTCGCCCTGTTTCACCAGACGGGCATCGCCCGTGATGTCGCCCTTGTTGCTGTTGGCACCCAGTTGTACGGAGTTATAGCTGTAGCTGATGTTGCTGTTGTTGTCGTGACCCGACACCACCGAACTGGCGTTGACGGTGACAACCTTGGGGCTGACACCGCTGGTGGCGATGCCCACGCTCGCGGCATCGCAGATGAGCACGTGCTTGCCGTTGTGCGTCGAGGTAATGCTGCTGCCACTGCTGATCTCCGTGCGGCCACGAGTCGTCAGGGGTGGGGGAGCAATGGTGATGTCCTCCATCTCACCGAGGTAGTAGCTCACGTGGGGCGGCTGGTTGTAAGCCATCATCTGCCACACCATCGCCTGGCGGTACTGGTGGTCGAACCACAGGCTGGGCATGCTGTAGGTCGTTTTGAGGCCAGTGCTATAGACACGCAGGCCCGTGCCGCGACGCACGACAATCTCCTCGCGCCAGTCGCCGATGATGTCGCCCTGGAAACAGGGGTTGTTCTTCGAGTCGTTGTTCATGTTACAGCCAGACGAGGTAAAGAGTCGGCCTGTGCCAGGCTTCTCAATCTTCGCCTCCTTAGCCGTTCCGGGACTGTTCAGAATCTCCGAGCAGAGGTCGCCATCCCAGTAGATGCGGAAGTTGAGCTCGCCCCAGGGGATGAAGGTGTCGCCCGACAGGGCGTCGATGGTGGTGTTCGACCGTAAAGCGTTGACCATGCCGCTGCCCACGGAGCGTCCGACGGCACCGGGATAGTCGTTGGTGAAGTTGTCCATCAACGCACGACCGTCGTCACCGCTACCCGTCAGACGGTAGTAGAACTCGCTGGTGGTGCCGTTGCGGTAGTTCATCTTCGGCTTGTCCTCGTTGCAGGCAAACACCTCCAGTCCCTTGCGGTAGGGGTCGAAGTCGCTGACATGCATGGCGTCGCCGTGGCCCAGACCGGTGGTGGAGAGGCCGCGGCCGTTGTCGTCGATGACCATCGAACCATAGACAATCTCGTCGCGTCCGTCCTCATCGACATCGGCAATAACGAAGTTATGATTGCCCTGACCGTACCACGATGAGCTCTTCGAGTTGTTGTTCCAGCGCCAGCGCTCGCTCCACTGGTGCGAAGCCTTGTCCAGGTTCATTGCGATCATCTTGTGGCGGGTGTAGATGCCGCGGGCCATGAAGAGGTTGGCCGTGCGACCATCGAGGAACGGGGCGCCGAAGAAGTATTTTGATGAACGGTGACCATAGTCGTCACCCCAAGCCGACTTCAGCTTGGTCTCGCCGCTCTCCAGGCGCTTCAAGGGGAAGTCCGTCTTCTGGTAGAGGGCTCCTGTCTTGCCGTTCATATAGATAAGGTACTCCGCGCCCGTATGTGTCCACGCGTATTGTGCATTGGTGGTGTTAAACTGGTCGCGCGTGTTCACCGTCATGTCGCCGATAGTGTAGAGACTTGTCTTTCCGTCAGTACCATAGACAATCATGTTGTCGGCGCCGCGCAGCACCACCTCGGCCTTGCCGTCCTCGTCCCAGTCGTAGGCAATGATGTCGATCTCCGTCGAGTTCATGCTCACCATGTTGGGACCGCAGTCGATGCGCCACATCAGCGTGGCGGCACCCGTCTGCCAGTTGACATCGTAAGCATCGAGCACCACGAACTGCGTTGAGTTGGGCGAGTAGATGCGGCTGGCATCAATGCCTGTCGAGGCATCGGCGGTGTTCAGACGCTTGATGATAATCTCCAGCTGGCCGTCGCCGTCGAGGTCGGCCATCTCGGCATCGTTGGGCTGGTAGTTGCTGGTCACGTCGGTGCCGTTGCGATCATAGACTGCGGCTAGGTCGATGTCGAGATAGGCTCCCACGTAGCGGTTGTCGCCCAGTTTGTAGACCCACTGCGTCCAGCGCGTTACTGCCGCACACTTCGTCTGCTCTGTGCCGTTGACAACGGCTGCCACTCTGTACTGGCTGCTGGCATTGCCATTGCCGTCATAATAGGTGGTCACCGTCAGGTTCGATGCAATCTTCGTACTGCCGCGATACAGGTTGTACGTCGTGTTGTAGTACTCATCGGCCAGCCGACGCCAGCTCACGAGGTTGCTTGGCGACGATGCGTCCGTGGGGATTGCCACCAGTCCGCGGTCCAGGTTGTCAGTAAACCGTTGTGCCATGACTGCTGTGCATACGGTCAGCAGCAGGGCGAGTGTCATCATCAGTCTTCTCATCCCAGTTTATTCTTAACTTTTTTACTTTTTTACTTTTCGCCTTTTCAATCTTCCCAATCATCCTCCCACAGGTCTTGGTTGCGACGTGAGAGAATCTCATCGGGATCTCCCACTTTTTCATCACCTTGGTTGATGAGTACAGAGTTGGTCTGCATCAGTTCTTCTTCGGCTACGACCACTGATATGCTGGGGCTATGATAGTTCTTCTTCATGTTTGTGTCCTCCTCAGCTTACATCTTGAAATACTTCTTGCCATCAACAATGTAAAGGCCCCTTTGCATGGGCTGGCCGATGCGGCGCCCCTGCAGGTCGTAGGCAGTGCCTGATTCACCATGAACCATGAATCGTGCCTCATCAATCAGAATGATGCCCGTCGTCTCGTCGAAGCCGATGAACGGGCGGGCGTTGTTGCCCAGCGTCAAGTAGGCCTTGCCCACAGGCACCTTCACACCGGCTGAACACTGGTAGAAGCCAACGCCGTTGGACTTCTTGGCCAGCACGTAGGTGGCATCGGTGGCGGTGTAGCCGCTCTTGGCGGTGACGGCCGTCAGCTTGTTCGTGGTCTCTAACGGATCAGGCGTTGTCTCTATAGGCAGACGGTAGGTACCGGCAGTGCCCTGCAGCAGCAGTCCCGTTGAGGCGGGCACACTGTTGACCACTAACAGCTTGGCGCTCTCGTCAGTCGAGTTGCCGGCATCGACGATATAGGCAGCGTCCAGTCCGGTGTCGCTGAATGCCAGCGGGTACTTACAGCCCAGCGTGGTCCAGCCTGCCGCACTGATCTTCGTGCCGATGAAGTCGGCGGCGTATGTGGCGGTGGCAGAGGGATAGCCGATGTAGCTCGACGTCACCGTCAGTGTGCCTGGACGTGTGAACGTGTATTTCAACTGGCTGGCATCATAGACGTGGATGTTGTCGACGCCGGCACCGCCGGGAGCATAGTTATAACGTCCGTTGCGGATATAGATGCCGTCGCACTCAGCACTCTCGTCTTCTGGCAGGGTATAGGTGCCGCTGGCGGTGACAGTGGTGCCGCCCTTCGGACTGATGCTGTACTTCACTGTTTGGGCTGTTACGTCGACTGTCAGGGTAAAGTGATACCACGTGCTGTTGCTCAGCGTGATGGTGCTTTCGGTCTCGTTCACCTTAAAGGTTGTGCTTGATGCTTGTCTCTGCAGGAAGAGCAGGAAGGGGTTGTGCGTCTCTGTGGTAGATGTCTTCCATCGATAGCCGTAATTGTACGTCCAGTCGCTGAAGTGGCTCTTGCTCATCACGGCAAGGTCGGTCGTCTTACTGGCATTGTTGAAGTAGGCATCGAACTCGATGGCATATTTCGAGATGCCGCTATAGTTGGCACTGATGGGTGTGTAGTCGCCTCGGTCTTTATCCGACTTAATGCCGATGCACTGTCCGTCGCTGTTGGCGTAGGTCGGCGTGAAGATGCTGCTGCCTTCGTTACTGTTTTTCCAATAGTCACCTACCTCGGTGCTCCCTTCGAAGTCCTCGAAGTACAGCGTTTCGCCCTGCAGCGTGGCTGCCTGCTTCACACCGCTGATGTTGGTGAAGGTGGCAGAGAGGGTGGGGGTGTAGGCGACATCGTCGATGGTGAAGTCGCTGTTGGCGACGCTGACGACGGGCAGCAGGATGCCTTCGTCGGTGGCCTGCAGCTCAACCTCGCTGATGGTGGCAGGCACGATGGGGGTGGTCACGGTACCGACGGCATCGGGCAGGTAGTAGCCCAGATGGGGCGGTTGGTTGTAGGCGGTGTTCTGCCACGTGATGCCCATGCGATAGGTGTGGTCGTGCATGAGCGTGGGCACGCGGTAGGCTGTGGGGATATTCGTTGAGTAGATGCCCAAGACGCAGCCGCCGTCTTCCTCGGCCCAGAGTACCAGCTCCTCGCGCCAGTCGCCCAGAATGTCGGCCTGCAGGTTGGGAGTCTTCTTGGTACTGTTACAGGTGTTGCCTGGACCGGCGTTATATACTGTGAAGAGACGTGCGAAGCTGCTGCCGTTCCACTTGTCAATGACATTACCGTCGAGCAATTCTTCCTGCAGGTCGCCGTCCCAGTAGATGCGGAAGTTCAAGGTGCTGCTCTTCTCCTTCACCACCTCGCCGGTGACGGCACTGCGCTGGTTGCGGTCGTTAGACGAACTGAACCACGAGCCACGCACGTCGCCCGACAGCTGGGCGGCAATACCGCGGCCGTTGTCTTCCGAACCGGTGGCACTGAAAAGAATCTCACCCGTGGCGGCGTCGTGCAGGTCCCATCCGTAGGAAGACTCCTCATGAATCTGGAAGACTTCCAGTCCGGGACGGTCGGGGTTGTGGTCGGCCAGATGGATGGCGTCACCATGACCAAAGCCGGTGGCATAGAGCAGCTTTCCGTCCTGGTCGAGGGCACCTGAGCCCCAGATAATCTCGTCGCAGCCGTCATCGTCGACATCGGCTACCGAGAGGTTGTGGTTGCCGTTGGCGTAGAGGGTGTTGCTGCCGCTGCCGCGTGTGGCGGTGCCGGGCGTGTAGTTGGTGGTAACATCGTCGGCATCGGTCACACTGTATTGTGATGTGCTGGTTGAGGCGTGCAGCCACTTGGTGGTGAGCTGTGTGCCGTTGAACTTCACAGCCCAGACGTAGGCACGGGTATAGTAACCGCGACAGAAGATGGCACTGGGTGTGCTCGTGGCTCCGTCGAGGAACGCAACGGCACCCAGATAGCGGTCGGAGCGACCACCGTAGTTGTCACCCCAAAAGCTTGATGACGGATGATTGGGGGCTCCGCCTAACGAACCGGCGCGGTTGGGATTATAGAATACGGTGTGGACGGCAGCGCCCGTCAATCCCTTGAAGACGGTCAGATACTCCGGACCGCTGTTGACGTAGCCGTTGCTGTTACGGTAGGTCGCCGTGTTGTTGGCCGACAGTATCTCGCTGTCGGTAGCGGCCTCGGTGACGTAGTTGCCCTGCCCGTCCTTAGAGCCGGGTGCCGTCTTGCAGATCAGTTCTGCGCGGCCGTCGCCGTCGAAGTCATAGACCAGGAACTGTGTGTAGTGGGCACCGGCACGGATATTATAGCCCAGGTCGATGCGCCACAGCTTGGTGCCGTCCAGACGGTAGCAGTCAATATAGACCTTATCGGTTTCTCCGTTTTGTGAGTTGTCTTTCGAGTTCGAGGGATCCCACTTCACAAAGAGTTCGTACTGACCGTCGCCGTCCACGTCGCCCACCGAGCAGTCGTTGGGTGAATAGGTGACGCTGCCAACGGCTGCCGGACGGTCGAGCACCAGTTTCTTATAGACATCAGTCCATGGGCTGACGGCATCGGAGGTCTCCGTGATGGTGCCATCGACCTTGGTAATCACCTGATACTGGCTCGATGTGGTACCTTCGGTGTCGGTGTAGTTGGTCACCGTCAGGTCGGTGGCAATCGTGGTACCGCCGCGCTTCAGGTCGAACGTGGTCTTCGCCTTGTCATCGGTGCCCAGCAGTCGCCAGCTGACGAAGTTGCCAGTACCGCCCTGGGCGGGCAGGGCAACAAGGCCGCGGTCGAGCGTCTCCATCTGCGATACGGTGACGGGCTGGTCTGGATTGACCGGTGTGTCCTCGTAGTTATAGAGGGTGATACGCCATACAACCTGCTTACTCTTTGGCGTGAACGTTAGCTTGCCTGTGACATCCGTGCTGAACGTGATGGTATGGCTTACAGGGGTGGCATTGCCGTTGGCGTCCTTTTTGGGCCATACATAGTCTGTGGGGTTGTACTTGGTACCGTTCAGTTCACCAAGATAGGAATCGGTATCAGCGTAGTTGTCGTAGCCGGTAAAGGTGATGCGCTTGATGCTCTCACCTGAGGGAATGTTGATGGTATATTGTACTCCAGCGGAATACTTGATACCATCGTCGTCGCCGAATGCCAGTGTCTTATTGGCGTTCTCACTAATGGAAAAGATGTTGTTGAACGTGTTGAACGTCCAGGGCGAGGCGCTTCCACTGCTTGATTCACAGGTGCTTTGTGACAGCGTCCAACTCTTGTTGGCGGCCGATGCCGTTAGTGTTAATACTATCAGTCCG
The DNA here is from genome assembly GCA_964561385.1 of uncultured Prevotella sp. GTDB lineage: Bacteria > Bacteroidota > Bacteroidia > Bacteroidales > Bacteroidaceae > Prevotella. The sequence goes on along the minus strand of CAZLPO010000108.1, from coordinate 182 downwards.
ATGACAGTTAGTAGTCTTTTCATGTGTCGTTTGTTTTAGTAGTTGTAGTTTCCGTGGCAAAGGTACAAAGAAAATATGTAATAGCAGCAGGATAAGACAAAAAAAAGCGGCGCTCCCGAGTGGGGCGCCGCTTTTTTATAGGGATATGTTTAATCTGTGGCTTACTTCACCATGACTTTCTT
>CAZLPO010000107.1:0-8040 GCA_964561385.1 uncultured Prevotella sp. | reverse complement strand
ACGTATGACCTCACCCTCAAACTGAAGTTCAACCTGCCATGAAGATTCTCAGCTTTGGTATCATAGGAACCCTGATGGTGCTCATGGCCGCATGCACCGCCGATGAGGGGGAGTCGTCTGTCAACACGCCGCGCCCCATCGCCTTCACCTCCTACACGGCGCAGCCCGTGACCCGCGCCGACTCGGCCCTGCTGGCCGACAACACCATCCCGACGGGACAGAGCATCGGCGTATATGCCTACTACCACGACAACACCACATGGAGCAACACGGCCACGCCCAACTTCATGTGCAACCAGCAGGCCACCAACATCGGGCTGGAGCAGCCCTTCAGCTACGCCCCCCTGAAATACTGGCCCAACGAGGACGAGGACAAGGTGAGCTTCATCGCCTACTACCCCTACACCTCCAACTCGTCGGCCGACGTCGCCGCGCTGGGCCTCACGGCCTTGCTCGCCAACACCGGCACCGGTCTCCCCTCGTTCCAGTTCGCTGTGAAGGACAACGTGAAGCAACAGGTGGACTTCATGGTCTCCGACCTCCTGCCCAATCTGCCCAACGGCACCATGGCCGTCACGCCCGGTGCACCCGCAGGACGCGATGACCTCACCGTCACCGACCGCGTGCGCTTCCTCTTCCGCCATGCCCTGGCAAAAATAGAATTTCGCGTCATCGTCGACGAGGCGGCACGCCAGGACCTGGCCTACTACACACTCAAGGGCATACAGCTCACCAATATCTACAACAAGGCGCAGCTCACACCCACATACACTCCGCCCGTGGCACCCGCCACCGAGGGTACCACCACCTTCACCTGGACCGACTACGACAGCCCGGCGGCCACCAGTTACGCCTGCAAGACCACCGAGGCATATCTGCTGTTGCCCCAGGCCCTGGGCGACGACGCGCAGCTGACCGTCAACTACGACCTCGCCTTCAAGAGCGAAGGCACCACCTATACCTACGATGCCGACGGTAACCCCGTCCCCACCGAGGAGTATGCCTTCACCAGTCGCACCACCACCTACCAGCTCAACACGCTGAAGCTGACGGGCACCACTACGCCCATCGACAAGTGGCTGCCCAACCACCATTACGTCTATAATCTGGTCATCAAGCCCCACCGCATCGAGTTCACCGGACAGGTGGTCGAGTGGGGGCAGGAAGTGCCATTCGTTGTATCACCCGAAGCATCATAGACCGCCACCATGTTGAAGAGCGTCACATCCATCATAGCCCCAATGCTGGCCGTCCTCTGTGCCGTGAGTTGCCATGAGTCCGACCTGACCACCACTTCACAGGAAGCGGCTCCGCAGCAGATTGGGTTCCACGGCTCGGTCGAGGAGGCAGAGACCCGTGCCGTGGGCGACGGTGAGTTGACGACAGCACTATTGAAAGAACGTGGCTTCGGCGTTTATTGCTGGTACACCGGCAGTGACAACTTCACCACACCCAAGCCCGCCTCTGCCCGCACCGGCAGCACTCAGCCCTATCTCATGCTCATGCGCAACCAGAAGGTGACGTGGGACAATGCCACCACCGCCTGGGACTACGCGCCCAAGAAGTACTGGCCGCAGGACCCCACCGAGAAACTGACGTTCCGCGCCTACGCCCCCTATACCGACTATCTGCTGACCGACGCCACCACCGGTATGCCGCAGCTGCCCGTCGTGGTCACCAAGGACGACTACCACAACGGCGCACAGCACGATCCGCTGTGGGGAACAGGTCGCTACGACGCCGATGCTAAGTACGGTGAACATTACAATAACGTGACCTACACCACCAGCAGCCACCGCAAGACTCCGGACGCCACGGCCGACAACACCACCGACGGCTACATACACTGGTACTTCCACCACGGCATGACCAAGCTGGTGTTCAAAGCCAAGCTGGCCGACGAGGCCCCCGACGACGAACGCATCAAGATCACAGCCATCAAGCTGGAACCCCTCTACACACGCGGACTGCTCGACCTGAGCAGCGCCGCCACCCAAGCCAGCGACAAGCCCACGTGGACCGACTGCAACGGCCCCGACGAGGACATGAAGGGCACGGGAGCACTCACCCTCAACCTCGACACCGACACGCCGGCCAACAGCGACCTCAAAAACGTAACCATTACGAAGCCGACAGACCCCACGGAACCTGTAGTGCCCGTGGACGTGGCCAAAGAAGGGCTGCTCATCATCCCCCGCACCTACACCACTGCCGCCCCCTTTGTCATCACCGTCTATTATCAGCGGGAGGGCGACACCACGGTCTATGAGGCACAAGCCAGCCTTCCGGCTAACGCAGACCCGCAGGCCTTCCATGGCAACACGGTCTATACCATCACCTTGAACATCAACCCCGTCACCAAGTACTTCAACATCACCATCAGCGTGAATCTCTACTGGCAGGTGGGCAGCTATCAACTAATCGACGAACTATGAAACAGGGAATACTCATCTTGACTTTGCTCACACTGCTCTTCGTCTCCTGCAGGGACGAGGGCGAGGAGATGTTCAGCGGTCAGACCGTTCCCTTCACCCTGCCCATCGAGCTGTTGCTGCAACCCGATGTGGAAGTGGCGACGACGAGGGCGCCCGGCGACCCGGGGACGTGGGAGAAATTCCGGTTCCCCAGATACGCTTACATCTATTTGGTAGCCTTCGGCGACGATTTCGCCGAAGGGAAGGTCTGCGAGCTGGACACCGACGAAGACGGCACAGGCGAGGGCAACCGGTGGCCTACTGAACTGACAACCGACTGGACACAGACCACGAATGCCAATGAGGTGCCGCAGACGCTGAATGACAGCATCTACAGACACCAGACGCTCCAGGCACATTTCCTGATACCTACAGGTACAAAGTCTGCCAGGGTGTATATTGCCGCATCCTACGAGCCTCTGACATTGAAGAAGGACGGGGTCGCCATAACCAAACTGACCGAAGCCAACACCGAGGCCGACGTCCTCGCCATCACCTTCGATGCTGATGAGGCAACCCTCCGGAGCAACCTGCAGAACCTCTACTCCACCCCCTACAACTACATGCCCAATGGCAGCTACTACGGGACGGTGAACCTGAAAACCCGCGTCGTCCGGATGATGCTCTATCACGTAGCCGCCAAGGTGGACGTGAAGTGGAACGTCGCCGAGGACAAGCAGGACGACTACTACATCTCTTACGTCCAGGCCCGGCAGTTGAAGCAGAAGAACTGCCAGCTCTTCAAGCCGACCGAGAACACATGGACAAGCGCTGACGACGCCGCCAACTATGCCCACGACCTCGTGGACGGCGACATCGGCCGCCAATGGCTCGGTCGCCAGTATTTCTATGCCATCCCCTACGGCCCGACATACAACATCCACCTGCATTTCCTGACGAACGGCCACGACAAGACCACATACGCCGCTACCGGCTACAACCTGAAGCTCACCAAGGACATGACGGTCTTCCCCGTCTTCACCCCCTGGATTCGCGCCGACCTGCGGTTTACCACGGACGGCATCACGACCTACAGTGCCGACGAGATTGAGAAATCATTAGACTAGAATGACTAGAATGACTAGAATGACTAGAACCACTAGAATGACTAGAAACATCCTCTATATACTCTTCCTGCTGCTGGCAGGAACGACCTCTCTTTTTGCCCAGACCCCCGACACCATCCGCTATGTGAAGGAGTCGGGCACCTACACCAACAACGGACGTTCGTGGGCGAATGCCAAGAGCGACCTCCAGGGCGCCATCAATGACCTCTACGAATACCTTCAGGAGAACAACCTCACCAGCGGCAGCATCTATGTGGCAGCCGGCACCTATAAGCCCACCGAGACCACCGAGGCCGAGGGCGGCGGCCTGCAGTTCACCGCCTTCAAGATCTATCCGGGCATCCATGTCTATGGCGGCTTCAAGGCCAACGAGACCGACGACAACGCCCGCCCCTACAACCCCGACGGCAGCGTGAACGTGACCTACCGCCCATTGGTCGACACACTGGCCTCATTGGAGAGCGGACAAGAAGCCAAGCTGCAACCTTGGTACTTCAAGCATCAGACCGTTCTCAGCGGCACACACCTCACCGAACCGACGTTCACCTACGACCAGGAGCGTGGCACCTTCTCCACGCTCTTCACTGGTAACTCCTACCATGTGGTGTGGTTTGCCACCAGCGGTTTCATCCCCACCGACGACCCCATGGAGGCCAAGCACGCCCTGCCGCTGAGTGCGCCTGCCAGCGTCGACGGTTGTCGCATCACCGGCGGCTATGCCGCGTCGAAGACCACGACCGAGCGTGTGCATACGGCCTACGGTGCCGGTGCCTACCTCGTGGAGAATGCCACGCTGAGCCGGTGCATCATAGACAAATGCGAGGCCACCATGCGCGGCGGCGGTGTCTATCTCGACGGCGGCGGTCTGGTGGACCGCTGCTTCATCCACACCTGCCAGGCATCGGGCGTGGGCATCATGCAGGGCTACGGCGGCGGAGTGTGCATCGACTATGACGGGGCCGTCACCCGCAGCTACATCGTCAACAACTCGTCGCGCATCGGCGGCGGCGTCTCCATCTGCCATGCGCCCAATGACTATCCTTGGGAAAAGCTCGACTCGATACGCTTAGCCAACGGCGGCACAGCCCGAGGCGAGATAAACGTCTATAGCCCCCACGCCACTGCCTGCATCATCACCAACAACACCACGACGGCCGAGGGCGGAGGCATCTACTTCTACGACGGTGGCGTCGGTAACCACCTCACCATCGCCCGCAACCGCTGTGTCGGTCAGGACATCACCTACTACGGCCGACGTCACGGTCGTTCCGGCGGAGCGTATATCCTGAACGGCGGACAGATCTACAACAGCGTGCTCTGGGGCAACAAGTGCGAAGCCAACAACGACATCCAGTTTGCCACTTATACAGGAGGTTCCACGGAAGACACTGTGAACCCGGAAACAGGCGATGTCACCCATGACGGCCTGAACCCCAAGTTCTACTTCTCAGCCGTGGAGAAACATGACATCACCGACTGGGCAGGTACGGGCAAGCGCAACGTCTTGTCGCTCGAAAGCGACAACACCAACCCCGGCGGCATCGATGCCAACTATCCCTACTTCATCGGCAGCGACGGCAAAGGCAAGATGATGGGCTATGCCGGTGCCGGACTCAACATCACGCTTCCCATGGGTACGGTGGACCCAGCCTATGACGCTACCGACCCCACATCGGTTCTCGACCCGGCCAAGACGGGTATTCCCCGCCCCATCTACTGGAAGCCTGCCGCCATCTCGTCGATGGCCAAGAAGGGCCTGCAGGTCACCGATGCCCTGCACCTCACCTCTGACTGGATCAGACACGCCCACACGGGGACTGACCTCTTCAATGACATTTACGAACCCATGTCCACCTTCGGTGCCCTGGTGCGCCGCGACGAGCAGTTCGGAGTAGCGCTGGGTGTTCCCAATCAGGAAAAGCAAATCTATCGCGAAAAAGGTTATACCCAAATTGATGGGGTTGCCACCTACAATGGTGAAGTGGGTGACGACTCGTTCCTACCTACGCAGCTGCCCGACGACGGCACGGAAGACTATCTGCCCACCATCTTCGTCGACCCCTCGCGCAATGCCGGTGCCATCGGCATTCAGATAGGAGAAACGGGCATCGGCACAAGCTGGGACAAGCCTGTCGGCAACATCAACGATGCCATCCACTACTTCCGCGAGCACCTGAAACGGAGCAACGACGGAGGAACGACTTTCGTCTATGACGGCAAGAGCCCTGTCTGGTACGACAGCAACGGCGACTGCTGGTATCATATTCCCACGGAGTTCGATGGCGCAGGCAATCCAACAGCCTATCAGGACTACAAGCATGTTCAGATTCTCGTCAAGGCGTTTGAACGAGGCAGCACCATCACGGCCAGCACGGCCGGTAAGGATGCCTATCTCGGCACGGAGCTGCGCACGTCGGCCATCCGTCCCACATCGAACATGCGCATCTACGGCGGTTACTTCCCTATCAGCAGCACGGATACCGAAAACCGCAATGCCCGCAGCTACTACAGCATCATCTCCGGCAACATCACAAACAGCGGCTACGAGAACAACTCCGCCCATATCGTCGCCCTCATCAACGTCCGAAACGTCATCATCGACGGCATCAAGCTGGTGGAGGGCAATGCCAACCTGAACGAGAATCACTCTTACGCCCCCATCGACCCAGTGACGGGCCAGCGCGAGCATATCACCTACGGCGGCGGTATCATCGTCAACAACGCCTCCGTGCCGGCTGAAGAGCGTATCGACATGACCGGCAACATCCTGCGCAACGCCCGCATCGCCAACTGCTCGGCCCCCGACGGCGCCGCGGTCTATGTCAACAGCAGCAACAAGAATGCCAACGGCGACTATTGCGCTGCCGAGCTGAACATCATCAACACCATCATCCGCAACAACACCGTGGGTGACGGCACACACGACGAAAATCAGCCCAACCACGGTGATGCGGGTATCGTCACGGCCTGTGGCGGAGGTGCCAAGATACGCCTCGACCATTGCGACATCGTCAACAACTGCGGCTTTGCCATGGAGACACTGCCCTATATCGACAAGCCATCGAGCACAGACCCCAACGACGAAGGTGAGATACGCATCTACAATTCGGTGATCTACGCCAACGGAAAGATAGACCGCGACAACCGTAAGAACATCCAGCAACCGTTGAGTTACCGAAGTGCGACAAACAGTGCAACTAAAATATCAGGCGATTATATATTCCTGGACTGGGATGCACCTAAAATCCCTTCATCGACACATTGCTATGCCACGCTTTGCCGCGACATGAGCGAGCAGTTCCAGAAATATGCAGTGCGCAAAGTCGGCGCAGACCAACTGACCATCGTTGAGGATGATGTGTCGCCACGTTATTTCGACACCGAAGAAGCGGCCAATGCCTTCATAGCCGCTCAGGGAGGCAGCGATTGGTCGGCTCCTGTCCTCCTCGACTATCCCTTCTTCGAGAACCCCAGCAAGAACGTGGGTCACTCCACCGAGGGCGACAAGCCCATGAACGGCGGTGTCATCAGCTATATGCCTCAGAACAAGAACCCGATGGTGAACGCAGCCGTCAACAGCAGCCGCGACCTCTGGGACTCCGACGGCTACAAACGCGACTACGGCGGCGACCCCGACATCGGCGCCATCGAGGACCGCACCCTGCCCAAAGCAGGCACCGTGCTCTACGTCACCCCCAACGGCGCCGGACGCCGCGACGGCAGCAGCTGGGGAAATGCCATACAGGGCAATGCCATCTATGCACTGGCAGGGGGCGCAGCAGGCTCCGATGTCCTGGATGCACAGAACGGCGCACGCATCACCAATACTGACCCTGCCATTGGCACACTCCCCGGCAACGGTGTCCCAACCACCGACAACCGCTACTCCGGCGGCTTCGGTCGTGTGTGGGTGACTGACTGGAAGACTGGTGGCAGCACCACCACAACCATCACCAAAACATGGCTTACAGAGAAGAACGTTTACGATGATGGTAAAAGGGCGGGAGAAACAGAAACCCTGCACGACGGTTCGACACCTACAGAGGAGGCTGACACTATCATCAACAGCGCTGGAAGCACAGTACCAGAGTTCACAGCAGGCTACTACGATGATCCGAATTTTCCATACGGCGAGATATCAGGAGCTTCGCGCTCCTTCTGGCGGGCGAACCCCTACCATGACGGCCCTGGTTGGAATAATGCAGCCAGTTACGACGACCGCTTTGTTTTTATGGACGCCTGCAACACAAACGGCTGGATTTGCAACACCCGGGCAGAGAATTACGTGGGTGGTCTGCAGTATGCCGTGGAAACAGCTGCTGCCTACAATGCACCCGGTAGCACGCTGCCACGTCAAGGAGGTGTGGACAGCATTCAGGTCTGGGTCGGCAACGGCACATACAATGACTACAAGGGCTTCGTCATGCGCGACAACACAACCGTGATGGGCGGCTTCCCCGTGGACGCATACGGTACTCCGGGCCTTGACGAACGTCAGG
>CAZLPO010000106.1:0-8064 GCA_964561385.1 uncultured Prevotella sp. | reverse complement strand
GCGACTTCTGCCTCTTTCAATGCTATATTATTATAGGTTCGCGCTATGGCCAGCTTTTCATGACGCTGGCTCCGCTGTCAGCAGCTCTGATGGCTTGGGTGACGCTGGGTCAGCAGATGACGGCTATGAGCATCATAGCGATGCTGGTTACGCTTGCTGGAATCAGTATTTCCGTACTTGGACGAGGCGAGCACCATAAGGTGTCCCTGAAATTGCCTCTCAACGGGGTGCTCTTTGCCATTGGAGCCGCTGTGTGTCAGGGTGTTGGTCTGGTGTTGAGCAAGATTGGTATGGACCATTACGAAGTGTCAGCTGCGATGCCTGACTGGCTGGTGCCCTTCAGCGCCAATTTCTACCGTTGTATTGCTGGCATCGTCGGCTTTTCGCTATTGCTCTATTTTCGCGATGGAATGGCCCCTTTACGCGAGGCTATGCACGACAGGAAAGGACTTACCGTTGCTACTGCTACCACTATCTTCGGACCTTTCGTGGGTGTCGGCTTCTCGCTGATGGCTGTACAATATACGGCAGCAGGCATCGCCTCCACGCTGATGGCTATGACGCCCATCATCATCCTTCTGCCCTCGTATTGGCTCTTCCATGAGAAGATTACCTGGAAGGCTGTTGTTGGTGCCTTCATCTCTGTCGTGGGCGTCAGCTTGTTCTTTTTAGGATGAAGGCTACCACGTTGCTTTCAGATAGTGAAGCATCGTTGTGCTTTCGCCACACGAGCCCGTATGCTGGATATGGATGCCGCCAAAGGGATTGGCATCGACATGAGCCTGGAGATCTACCTGATGAGGAAGGGTCGAGTCGGTAGGCTTGGGCGTCTTGGTCTCGACATGAGCCGTGAGTAGACCATTGACGCAGTTGAGGCTGATGGTGCAGCCTGTGCGATAGCAGGTGGAGGAGATGGGTTCTGTCAGGGGGGTAACGACTCCGTTTTGATATGCTACCAGGTAGAAATCGACAGCTTTGGCATGCTTCACAGTGCGGATAATTCGGAGCCCGTAGCCAGTAAGCGTCTGCGTATCGAACTTCAGACAGATGTCCATATACTGCCCAGTGGCCGAGCCGAAGCCCTGTCCGGCGGTCTTGGTAGGATCGACTTGCAGCGTCAGCGACATGTCGTCGTAGTCGCGCTCAATGGGTGTGTACATCAGTCGGGCACCTCTCTGGGCCTGCAAAAGTCCCTTTCCAACGGCTCCGTTGAAGCCCTCGCCATACTCCCACATGCGCTTTTGAGGGTCAAACTTCCAGTCGTATTCCGATGTGTCGAGCGGCTTGTATCCGTCCACTTGCCAGGTGTCTGGCAGCAAAGAGAGACTCCAGCCTGTCCAGAAGTCGCTGAAGTCGGTTTCGTATGTCCTGATGTCTTTTACGTCTTTGGCACGGATGGGTTGGCTGACAGTCTCTACCATACTGCCCAGCTCGCTGCGATGATGAGCAGGACGTATGGTCGCCATCAGTCTTCGGCCTATATCGCCAGGCCGTAGGCGATAGTGAGTCGTTGGCCCGTCGTTGCTACAGGCCAGAATCGTCTCTTTGTGGCAGTCGTCAGTGTCTAGTCGGCTCCAAATGATGTGCGACTCGTCGCGTCGGCCCTGCAGGTCGAGTTCGTAGTTGAGGTTGGCCACACCTTTCTTTATCTTAATACGAGGCTCTTTCTTGAATAAGGGCGGAGGCAGCAGGGAAGGCTTTATCATTACCATGCATACGGCTACGGCAGGATAGTCGCCAATGGTATAGGCCGTAACAGGGATGGTGACAGGTTCTTCAATATCGTCGCATGCTATGCTAATGCTGGTGGAGTTGCCCTTCATGTTGCTCAGCGTGACAATTTGGTCGTAAGGTGGTTGGATACGCCAAATCACCTTGTTGTCATCGGCTTTGACAGAAAGAGCGACAGGTTCGCCGCCCACCTGTATCTCTGCTTCCCGACGGCTGATGGAGAGATAGGGTGGCTCGGTCATATTCATCGCTATGGAGTCCATCACGACGGTGTTTTCCTGTTGGCGGTTACCAATCAGATAAGGTTTGCCGTTGAGCGTGAAGTTCTTCTGATAGCAGCGAAGCCAGCGCTGCGGATAGGCCGTCCAGCCAATGTATAGGCTGTCAGAGGGGCTATGATAGCGGCAGTCGACCACCGTCACAGGGCCCCCCTGCTTGCAGAAGTATATCTCGCGATTGTCGCTCTTCACGTTGAAGTCGCAATCTATGAACATCGCCCCACGTCCGAAAGTGCTCCAGAAAGGCTTCTGTCCGTAGAGGTCGAAGTCGCAGTGGCGATAGAGAGCGGTTCCGTTCAGGGCATCATCAGTACACTCAAAGTGGCAGCTGTCGTAGACGCTCTTTCTAGCTCCGTTCAGTGGGTTCAGGTTCAGTCGACTGATAAAGCGCACCTTCTTGGCATGAAGGCTACGACCGTGAACATAGCCAACATGTGCCTGAGTGATGGCATTATTGCGTTTCTTCCGGCTGAGTTCTGGGCGACGGGGATAGTCCAGGTCTACATTACAGTAGTTGCCCAGCGTCATATTCTCTACCCTCAACTCGTCAACGTACATGTCGAGCATCGTGAAGTTGCCGATAGCTCCTTGCGTCTGTCCGCGCTGAGCAGCGAGCACCACATCCTCTGGTCGCTCGGCTAGTCCGATGAAGTCAAGTTTCTTGGCACGAATAACTATGCCAAATGGCTCTCGCCCGTTTTCACCTTTGACCACTTCCGGCTCATCGGGATTGTCCACCCAATACACCCACGGACGGATGTAGAGTGTGGTAGTGTCGCTGAGGTGGGCGATGGCCTCGCGGAAGTCATTGAAAACAAAGGGCTGGGCCTGTGCTTCGTCATGAGTGAGCGAGCCGTCGAGCAACAGGTGGTGTTCGTCGAGCGTAGGAATGGTTTGAGCCGCTGTTTCCATCACGGCAGCCATGAGCGCAATAGTAAATATCAGTTTATTCATATTGTAAATTGATCAGTTTTTGAGTGTCAAACAGATTTCATGCGGCAAAGATACAAATAAGCGAGCGAAATACAAACCGAAAACCGTTTTTCTTTTGTATTCTCAAATATATTGTTTAACTTTGCATCCATGAAACTGCAGGCAAACAACCATACGACCCATCATATCATTCAAGGAATGACAGTGCTGATGCTGTATTTTCTTTGCACGCTATCAAGTTACAGCAACGACAAGTTGCCACAGCTTGAGGTGAAGCAACGCAAAGGGAATATGCAGGTAAAACTGCACAACTACAACGACACCACTTCACTTGTATGTCTCATTCAAGGCAGTGGCAACAATCTGGAGGCTGACTTTGATCCAGAGAAAGTGCTCAAGGTTAGCGGCACTCTGCTTAACAGGGGAGTTGCAACAATATCTATCCGCACGAAAGAAACCGATGAAGTCATTGCACGTTGCGACACCACCATCAATTTGGAAAATGCCACATTTAACCTGCCAGAGGTCACGGTGTCAGGAATGAAGCGTCCCATCAAATCCACCATTTCTCACAGCATGGGATTACCCTCGTTCATGTTTACAGAGAATCATCCGAAATTAAATGCATTTCGCGACCTCAACATGTTGTTGAATAACATCGGTGTGAAGCGCCACACAGACGGGTATGGACAGTTCCACTTCTACGCACAAATCGTAGTGGTTGACGGAAAAGGAGAGATTGACCCCATTCCACCCATTTCCATATCACCCAGCGATATCAAGCAACTTGATTTCTACAGAACGAAACGAACAGATCCAGACATTGTCGTCATACAACTAAAATAAATGGTCAAATTAATGAAAACAGATAACCTATGAACATTGGAGACAAAGCGCCTGAGATACTGGGCAAGGACGAACAGGGACGGGAGATCCGTCTGAGTGATTATAAAGGTCGTAAGTTGGTGCTGTACTTCTATCCGAAGGACAATACCAGCGGCTGTACGGCTGAGGCTTGTAGCCTGAGAGACCATTATAGCGAGCTGCAGGGCGCTGGCTATGAGGTGGTGGGCGTGAGCAAGGATTCGGCCGCCTCGCATGTGAAGTTCAAGGAGAAGCACGAACTGCCCTTCCCGCTGATAGCCGACGTGGACAAGACACTGTTGCAGGCAATGGGCGCCTGGGGCGAGAAGGTGATGTACGGCAAGAAGACCGAAGGCACCATCCGCACCACTTTTATTATTAATGAAGAAGGTATCATTGAACAGATATTCGCAGGCAAGCAGGTAAAGACCAAGGAGCACGCTGAGCAGATTCTGAATAAGTAGATGGAGAAAATAACCGAACAGCCTTCACGCTACGACCATCTGGAGCAGATGTCGGTAGGCGAGTTGCTGGCGCATATCAATGACGAAGATGCGCTGGTGGCTGAGGCTGTACGTCAGGCCTTGCCGCAGATAGAGGCGCTGATAATGGCCATAGAGCCGCGAATGAAGCGCGGCGGACGATTGTTCTATGTGGGTGCAGGCACCAGCGGTCGTCTGGGTGTGCTCGATGCCAGCGAGCTGCCGCCTACGTTTGGCGTTTCGCCCGACCGGGTGGTAGGCATTATCGCTGGAGGCGATGAGGCGCTCAGACGGGCTGTAGAGCGTGCAGAGGACATTCCTGAGCAGGGATGGCTGGACCTTGAGGTCTTTCAGCCCACTGCCGACGACACTGTGATAGGCATTGCTGCCTCTGGCACTACGCCTTACGTCCTTGGAGCCGTTAGCGAGGCCAGACGTCGCGGTTTGCTGACGGGCTGCATTACCAGCAATCCACGAACACCATTGGCCGAAGCCTCTGCCTATCCGGTCGAAACCATTGTGGGACCAGAGTTCGTCACGGGCAGCAGTCGCATGAAGAGCGGCACGGCCCAGAAGATGGTGCTGAACATGATTTCCACCTCGCTGATGATTCGTTTGGGTCGCGTGCAGGGCAACCGCATGGTGAAGATGCAGTTGACGAATGCGAAGCTTGTGGATCGCGGTACGCGTATGCTGCAAGAGATGCTGGGACTGAACTATGATGAGGCCCAGGAGCGTCTGCTGGATGCAGGCAGTGTAGATGAAGCCCTCATCAATGATAAACGTGAATGAATGCGCCAATGGAGCTGAATGATCTGATTACTTCTGTCAACGATGCGGTGTGGGGCTATGTGCTGATAGCCGCACTGGTGGGTTGCGGGCTGTGGTTCACATGGCGCACGCGCTTTGTCCAGTTTCGGATGGTGGGCGAGATGTTCCGACTGCTGACAGAGTCGGCCGTCGACTCGCTGGAAACACGTGTTAGTGAACAGAGTCCCCAACGCCGCATTTCTTCGTTTCAGGCGTTTGCCGTCAGCGTGGCCACACGCGTGGGTACGGGCAATCTGGCTGGTGTGGCAACGGCTATTGCCATTGGTGGTCCTGGTGCCATTTTTTGGATGTGGGTCATTGCCCTGCTGGGGGCCGCTACGGCATTCGTGGAGTCAACTCTGGCGCAGCTGTTCAAGCAGCCGCATAAAGACTCGTTCATAGGAGGTCCCGCCTATTATATCCGGTGGGGATTGCATCGTCGTTGGATGGCGGTTTTGTTTGCCATTCTGATAACGCTGCAGTTCGGACTTTCCAATAACTCTATTCAGGCAAACACCATCTGCGGTGCCATGCAGGAGGCTTTTGGATGGTCGCCCGTATGGGTGGGCGCAGCCCTCGCCCTCATGGCGCTGTTCATCGTTTTCGGCGGTATCCAGCGCATCGCCAAGGTGAGTGCCGTCTTGGTTCCCCTGATGGCCGTTGGCTATCTGATCCTTGCCGTTGTGATTGTCATCATGAACATCGGGCTGGTACCCCATGTGCTGAAGGTGATTGTGCAGGATGCTTTTGGTGTTGCCCAGGTGACAGGCGGCGGACTTGGTGCCACGATTATGATTGGTGTCAAGCGTGGTCTCTTCTCGAACGAGGCTGGCGAGGGCAGTGCGCCCAATGTGGCGGCTACGGCCACCACGTCCCATCCCGTCAAACAGGGACTCATTCAGTCGCTTGGTGTTTTTACTGACACGCTGCTGGTCTGTTCGTGTACGGCGTTCATCATCCTTATCAGCGGTCTCTATCAGGTGCCCGAGCTCAACGGCATCGCCCTCACGCAGGCCGCCTTGCAGTCAGAGGTGGGTGCCTTTGGTCCCACGTTCATTGCCATCGCCATCTTCCTTTTTGCTTTTTCCAGCATCATCGGCAACTATTATTACGGTGAGGCCAACATACGGTTCATCACCTCGAACACAATGGTGATGACCGTCTATCGGCTCTGCTCAGGTGGTTTGATGGTCATCTTCGGCGCACTTGCCAGTTTCGAGCTGGTATGGAATATCGTTGACCTTTTCATGGCCTTCCTGACAGCGTGCAACCTTGTAGCGATTGTCCTGCTGGGCCGCTATGCTTTCCGCCTGCTCGATGACTACCGCCGCCAGAAACGGCAGGGTATTAAAGATCCCACTTTCCATCGCAGTCAGTTGCCGGAGATAGAGGCCGAAATAGAGTGTTGGGAATAATTCAGTGAGACGTGATAAATAGATATCTGTATCATCTTGTGGCGTTTGTGGTGATTGTCATCTGGGGCTCCACGTTTGTGTTCACCAAGCTGTTGTTGCTTGGTGGACTGACGGCTGCGCAGATTTTTATTCTGCGCTTCGTCATTGCCTACGTGCTCCTCCTGGGCTACTGTCTGGTAAAGGGTATGCGCTGGGTGGCTGACTGCTGGCAGGACGAACTGCTGATGGCAGCATTGGGCGTGACGGGAGGATCACTCTACTTCATGACAGAGAACACTGCCTTGACCTACACCACGACCACAAACACCAGTATCATCGTCAGTCTCTGTCCGCTCTTCGCTTCCGCCATCATCGGACTATTCTACAAATCGGAACGCCTGAGTCGCCTTCAGACCATCGGTACGCTGATGGCGGCAGCAGGCGTCATCGTGGTGGTCATGAACGGACACTTCGTGCTCCATCTCTCGCCGCGGGGCGATCTGCTGGCTTTCGCCGCCTGTCTCTGCTGGGCGTTCTACAGTCTGCTGATGATACCAGCCAACGCGCGCTACGATACGGTGTTTGTCACGCGCAAGGTGTTTTTCTACGGTCTGCTGTCGATGACACCTTATTATATCATGTATCCTGATCTGAACCTTCGTCTGCTTCTCGAGCAGCCGCAGCTGTTGTGGAACCTGCTGTTCCTGGGGTGCGTCGCCTCCATGCTGTGCTTCCTGACGTGGACGTGGGTGCTGAAAAAGCTTGGGGCTGTCGTAGCCACCAACTATGTCTATCTGAACCCTGTGATCACCATTGTCTTTGCATGGTTCCTCCTTGGAGAACCCATCACGCTGTGGTTTCTCCTGGGTACCATCCTCGTTCTCTTAGGCATGTTTCTTGCGGACAGGAGGAGAGTTTGAGAAATAAATTTGAAGAATATGGCATTAAAAGTATTACGTGACCGCATTCTTTCGGACGGACGTTGTCTGGAGGGCGGTATTCTGAAAGTTGATCGTTTTGTTAATCACCAGATGGACCCTTATCTGATGAAGCAGGCAGCGATAGAGTTTATCAGGCGTTTCAGTGACTTGGATGTGAACAAGATCATCACGGTCGAGGCGTCTGGAATTGCTCCTGCGGTCATGCTGGGCTACATGATGGAGTTACCAGTGGTTTTTGCAAAGAAGAAGGTTCCTGTGACGATGGAGGACATGTATAGCTCGACGGTCCGTTCGTTTACGAAGCAGGTGGATTACGCGATGGTTATCAACCGCGAATATCTGACGCGTGATGACCGTGTTCTGTTCATTGACGATTTCCTTGCTTACGGCAATGCCGGCAAGGGTATTATTGACTTGTGTGAGCAGGCGGGTGCGAGCATTGAAGGTATGGGGTTCCTCATCGAGAAGGAGTTCCAGGGCGGACGTGCTTACCTGCAGCAGCATGGTGTCAGACGCATAGAGTCGCTGGCTGTTATTGAGTCGCTCGATAACTGCCAGATTAAGATTAAGGAGTAAAAGAGAAGGCGGTCACCTCGGTGGCCGCCCTCTTTGTGATACTGTTGAGTTTATT
>CAZLPO010000105.1:0-8177 GCA_964561385.1 uncultured Prevotella sp. | reverse complement strand
TATTTGTCCCTCAACTAAATTTCTTTTTCATATTCGAGTTCGTTTAGTATTCTTTTAGATGGCATCCTTACGGGATGTTGCAGGTATGTTCGGATCATCGGGGGGAATGACATCCCAGTCCCTGTCGGCGGGGGTTAACTTCACGTCGATTTCGACTTCCTCTTCGGCATTGGCTTTGGTGAGTACACCAGAATAGGTGCCGTTGTCTAACTTCACACTGTTTACTGTGTAGGTCATGTGCGTGTTGGAAACATTGGTCATGACTCCACCGTAGTTGCTGTCACTTGCATGGAGGGCGCGAGACAGTGCATAGCTCTCGCCCGTAACAGGGTCACTGAGCTGCACCCTGCCGTCGTCGAGTAGCCGCCAGGTGAACCCAGCATTCTCCGGTCCGCCATAAACGGCCAGTGGTACGTAGCTATCACTATTATATACGCCCAGATAGATGCAGCCTGTATGGTCTTTCCCGACCATCACAGCCAGTAGTACCCGGCTGAAGGGAATGCCATATTCTGTAACGTCTGCATACTCAAACTCGTCCCACCAGACACCGACAAGGTCCTCATCCGAAACAGGTTCGTCAATGGGGGGAACAGGATCGTCGATGGGGGGTGGATTCGTATTATCATCCTTTGAGCAGCCTGTCGCTCCCACCAGGAGAACGACGGCTGCCAGTATTACATACAATTTGTATTTCATCATCCTAACTGTCATTTTCATTCGCCTAATAAGTATAGTAGTCATCGTCATAGCGCGAAGCAGCAGGTAGGTCCGGTTCAACGCGACCGCCCATTGGACTGCCACTCATGAAGGCGTGTTGCTGAATCTTCACTACCGTTATCGTAGGTTTCTGATAGCTCTTCTTCATAGCTTCCGTATTTACTTTATCACGAACTTCTTACCATTATAGATATAGACACCAGCACGCAAAGGCTTACCTTGCAGTCGGCGACCATCGAGGGTAAACCAGTATCCACTCCCCTCGCCTATAGGAGAGGGATCGGGGGTGAGGTTTATTCCCGTTGTTCCGTCTCCGTCGATGAAGACGATACTGCGTGAGTTGGCAGGTGTTGAACCGGATTTGCTCTCCACGCGCAGAATCCAGCGGAAGGCACCCACAGTCACCGTGCCATTGTTGCCGACACTCAGATGACCTTTATAGTTCACGTAGTAGAACGGGTCTTGGGCTGTTGCCAGCGTCGGTTCGTAGGTGGCATAGAATGAATAGACGTCATCTATCGTCTCCGTTTTAGCAATCACGCCCGTATTTTTCCCTTTCAGTACGGCATTCTCTGTGGTGAACTCGTAGTTCTCCATATCCGTCAAAGGCTTATAGACATAAGGCATATTGGCGTATAGCACGTCGCCCGCCTTCATTCTCGACAGATATATCCATACTTCAGTGCCAGCCTCAACGTTCGGGTCTGGCGAGTTGGCAATCATATTTAACCTCCAGAACGTGAATTTCTCCACGTCGGCTGCCGTGATAGTGTAGTCGAAGGGTACGAGCCAAGGCTGATACTTGCCCGTACGCTCAGCGCCGAGTGCCTTATTGTAGGTGGCGGAGAGCGTCTCCACGTCTTCCGTCTCAGTGTAGGTGTCGGCATCGGTGATGGTGAAGGCGACAGGTGAGCCGGTATCGCCGAACTTGATCTTGAAATCAGTCACCCGAGCTCCTGATTTGCCGTCACCAATCATGAAGTAGGCACGGCAAGCCCCGATACCTGCACCGTTAGCAGGATTGTAGAGGTTGTGGTCACCATCCATCAACCAAGTGCTGATGTCCTCTGCTGTGAAGTTGACAGCATCGTAAGTACCCATGAAACGTACGCGGGTATCGCCCGATCCGAATTCACAATTGGCAGTCGTATTGTTGATGGTCACGCCCTCGAATACGGGGTTAACGAGGTGATGATTACCATTAGCCTCATAACTCTCAGCGTTAAACTTGATGATGTACGGCACACCGGCTTTCAGTTCAGTTACAGGATCGCCGAAAGTCAGGTTGAGCGTCGTACCCTCGATGCTGGCAGCAGTTAGGGTACGGGCCTCGACACCTTTTAATTCATCGATGTAGTAGTCGAAGGGCAGGCAGATGGTGTTCCACTTACCGTCTAAGTAGAACGTGCGGTCGTTGAGGACTGCAGTAATCTGCTTGCCGTCGTAGTTCTCCAGTTCGGCATTGTTAGTGCTACCCTGGTCGGCGAGCAACATGGCAGGAACGATTTTCTTTCCACCGATATTCTCTGTGGTGGCGATGGTCTGTTCGTCGGCAATGACAAACCTTTTGGCCAGCGTGAAGTCATTGCTGCTTACCTTATAGCTGCTGCACTTGACGTAATCGCTGACGGCACTGGTAAGGATGGTCAGGATACCGCTGGCAGTCTTGTCTTTGTCAGAGCCGATGCCGCCAGCACCCTCTGCACCCTGGATGTCCAGCTGTCCGCCATTGACGGTGAGCTTACCCATGCTCGCGGCACCGATGCCCGACTTGCCTGCGTCACAGTCGTTGACGACCAGTGCGCCGGGGCCCTCGATGGTCAGTGTGTTGCCGCTGGACAGCTCGATACCCTTAGGAGCATTGAGTGTAGCACCTTCGGCGAGAATCAGTGTGACATTGCCGCTGATGTTGATGCGGTTATTGTTGAGCAAGTAGTGATACACCTTATAGGTACCATCTTTCAGTTCTGTTGTTTCGCTGGTGACAGGGTCGTCCTTGCCCACGGCAAAGACAAAGCTCTTTGAACCTGTGTAATTGCCCTTGCCGCTGACGGTCAGCGTATAGTAGCCCTCTGCATTCACGGTGCCAGGATCGGTGGTGCAGGTGAAGTCGGTTTCCGATGTAAGCACAGCCTGGTCGCGTGCAGTGACGGTAGGAACGGTAATGGAGATGGCGTTGCCTGTCCACTTATAGTAATCCACTTCGCCACTGACGGTGCAAGGAATGTAGTAGGTTTTGCTGTCGGCTGCCGTCACCCCCCTGCTGATTTCGCCAGCAGCGGCTTCTATATCTACCTGTGTGCCGTATGTACCTGCATCGGTGGTCTTGTAACAGTTAGCATTTACCGTGAGGCTACCGCCCTTCTGCTGAGCGAGGTCGAGATTGGTGGTGCTCTGCTCTTCAGGCATCAGGTAGAGGCAGTTGTCGATTGTTCTCGCACCGTCAGCTTCGCCCCATCCCAGTATGGCACCCCTGCCTTGTGCAGCGTTCAACATCAAGCCGCTGTACACGCAGCCTTTGATGGTAATCTTGCTGTTGAGGGCATTGCCCACCAGACCTCCTATGTAATTATTGCCACTGAGGGATCTGGATCCGGTGATGGTGACCGCCGACGTACAGTTCTCGATGGTGTTACCCGTCTCGCTGGTTGTGCCGTCGGCATAGCCCACGAGCGATGCGCTGTGCCTATGGCCGGTGATTTTACCATTCATGTTGAGATTCTTGATGGTGGCATTCTTGACATAGTTGAAGAGGGCGACACCGGTTTGGAGGCTGTTCTGGATATCGACGGTGATGGTGTGGCCGCCGCCGTCGAAGGTGCCGCAGAAGGGACGGCGATACCTCACGTTGTCCGACCATGCGCCTGCCATCTTCGTCACGTCGTTAAGGTCAACGGCCAGCTTCACATATTTTCCGTTATAGTCGTTGCCTTCGTTGATGGTTCTTGCGAAGAAGTTCCAGTCGTCAATATCGTCGATAAGGATGGGGTTCGTCTCCGTACCGGTTTTTCCGTAGGGCACAATCTTCTCGCCGTTGATGTTCGAGGCATTGGCTTCATCAGACTTGCCGTCCAACACGAATTTCTTGTCAAAGGTGATTTCCGCAACTGCATAATTGCTGCATTGGATGTAGTCTTCGGCGTTTCTCCAGCTCAGTTCCAAGCGGCCGCTGCTGGTGCCGCTATTAGGACCGATGCCGGGAGCACCCTTGCCGCCGAGGATATCCACTTGTCCGCTGTTGATGATGAGTGTACCCATGGTGGCACCGCCGATGCCCGCATTGTTTTCGTCGCAGCTTTGGATGACCAGTGCGCCCGGACCATTGATGGTCAGGCTGCTTCCCTCAGGCAGCTCAATGCCCTTGCTGGCATAGAGCACCACGTTCTCGAGAATATTTATCACCACGTCGCCCTTGATGGGGATGCGGTCATCGATGATCAGGGTGTTATGCACAGTATATTCGCCAGTGGTCAGATTTTTATCATCACTTGCATCGCCTGCCACCATGAAAGGAATGATCACACTACCCGTGTAGTTGCTGCCAGCTTTACCGCTGACAACCAGATTGTAAGTACCCTCGCTTTTCACCTCCGCAGGGTCGGTGGTATAGGTGTAGTCGGTATTCGCCGTAAGCGTAGTACCGTCGTAAGCCTTAACAGTGGGATTGTCAACAGTGATGCTGCTGCCGGTGTATTGATACAGCTGGTTAGCCTCGACCGTACAGGGAACAAAGTAAGTTTCCCCGATGAATGTCATCTGCCTGGTGATGTTGCCAGCGGGTACACTGCTGTATGCCTGTATGCCCTGGTTGGCAGGCAGATCGCCGATCTTGACAAAATAGCTGTTGGTGATGGGGTACTTCCCGTCTTCCCGAAGACTGCCAATGAAGGAGCCCGAAACCATGCCTGCTGCTACGCTCTGAGGCTTCACGAAAGAATTGCTGATAGTGTAGGTAGAATACTCTGTGTCCCCTTCCTTAAAGCCGATCATTCCGCCACAATGGGTGCTGCCGGTTGTGGTACTGAAGCTGCCGTCGAACACACAGCGGTCGATGCTGAGCTCATTATAGTTGGCGCCATAGCCTACCAGTCCGCCGTGCCAAGCCTCGCCGCTGACGCTGCTGTTGATGGCAACCGAGCTGCGGCAGCCGTCGAGGGTCAGCTTGCCATACGCGCTGCCCACGATGCCGCCGGCATACTTGCCCGTGGCGTTGATGGTGCCGTCGACGTTCAGGTTCTTGATGGTGGCATCCGTCGTATAGCTGAAGGGTGCCGTGTAGTCACCTCCCGTGTAAGTGATGGTCAGCGTTTTGCCGCCGCCGTCGAAGGTGCCGCGGAACGTGTTTTCGGCCGTTCCCACTACTTTCGTTACACTGATGTCGCTGGTCAGCTTGAGGTGCTGGTCGAAGTAATTGTTGCCTTGGTTGACGCGATACGCAAAGCGCTCCCACTCTTCAGTGCTGGAAATGATGTAGGGATTTTCTGCTGTTCCCTCACCGGTAAATTCAGTAGCTGCCTTATACCACTTGCCGTCGTATTTGATACCATGCTCGTATGCCGTCAGATGTTTGTACTCCTTCTTCACGCTTCCCAGTTCTGTAGGTTCAGTTACGTACATGTCGGCAGGCGTACCTTTCGAGCCTGCTGGAGTGGTCTTGTAGGTATTGCTCATTGCGAGGGTGGCATCGTTTTTTACGAGGTCGAGGTTGCTGTTGTCCTGAATGCTCTGTCTGATGTAGAGGCAGTTCGTGACATTCTGCTTATCGCAATTACCCCATCCAATGAAGGCCGATCTGTGTACACTATGCAACACACCTGTCATCACGCAACCATCCAGGGTAATCGTGCCGTTAAGGAGGTTACCCACGAAACCGGCGGCGCTGTTACCCCCAACTGCCGCTTCCACCACGCAGTCCTCAATCTTGTTGTCCGAGCCAAAGGCATTGCCCACCAGAGCGGAGGTGTAGTCTCCTTCCATGTTATTGATGGTGCCGGCTATAGTCAGGTTCTTGATAGTGGCTCCGCAGACCCATCTGAATGGCGCCAACCCCTTGTTGCGGATATCGGCGGCGTTTTTCTTGTCGATATTAAGCGTCATGGTATGCCCGCCGCCATCGAAAGTGCCTTGGAACGAAGACAGATAGCCACTGCCCACAAAAGGCTTCAGGGTGGGGTCTTCTATTTTCGGTGTGGATGATGTTACCCTCCATGTTTTTTCATTCACCACTGTCACGGTGATGTCTTCCGTCAGTTGCACGGTCTTGCCCTTGAAGGTGAATCCGTGGTTGACATAACTGGCAAATTCCTTCCACTGTTCTTCATTGGAGATAGTCATAGTACTATTATCAAGATACTTAAAACGATACATGATCGCGTCGTGATACACGTCATGCTCAGTTCCTGCGGCCCTGATTTCGTCTACATCATAATGCGTGTAACATTCGGAGTACGCTTTTTTCTGTACACCTATGAATATATTGGCTTGCGTGCGGTCTGATACCACATCCCCATAGAAGGTGCAGTGCTCAAGCGTTCCCTTGTTTCTGCCCACAAGTCCGCCGACACCGGTGTTTTTAGCGGTGTTCTTCACCGTACCGTCAAAGCAGCAGTATTGGATTTTGCCGCTGCTTTCATTCAAACCGGCAATGCCGCCCAGGTCGGCATCATTTGAAGTGTTGTAGTGGTTGGTCGTGATTGTACCGAGCACCCAGCAGTTTTTTATCGTGCCGTAGTTGTCGCCAGCGATACCGCCCACCTTTCGGGAATTGTTGAAGTCGAACTCCACTTCAAGACGCACGTCCTGCACCAAGCCATTTTCGCCAATCTCCGCAAACAGGCCCTGGCAGTTGCTGGAGCTTTTGCTGTCGTTTTTGATTTTGATGGTGTGTCCTTTGCCGTAGAACTTGCCTTGCAAGGCATGATCAAACGGCTTCCAATTCACGGCGGTCATGTCGAAGTCGTCTTCCAGGTAGTATCTGTAGTTATAACAGTACCCATCGTTTCCAGGAAGTCCGTAACAGTCTTTTACTTCCCAGTTTTGCTGAATGTAGGCCAGTTCGGCTGCCGTGCGAATAAAGAAGACGAAATTCGGAGCGACGCCGTATTCCGCCGGTCTCTTGGTCGTTTTACCGTCCCATTTGTCTGCCCATGCTCCCTGCACGACTGCGCACAGCAGGAGCATCATCAATAATAGTTTCTTTTTCATATTATAATTTGTTTAGTATCTTTTGTTGTTATGTTCCGCAAAGATAAACAAAGTCTTGCAAACTACCAAGCAATAAAGCCCCTTTAGCAAAGATTTTGCTAATTTTGAAACTCGATTAACTGATTTTGAAACTCGCGGTACACAGCAGGTCAGTCTTTGATGTGTTCAAACTTTTCGTGGTACTGTATGGACAACTGCCTGTAGTGCTCTATAGTGGCAGCGCTGGAGGTGTCGGCACGTATAATCTCGTAGTAATAATGAGAGAGACCTGGTTCTACTCCCGTCTTCGTATAGATAACCATATAAATGCTGTCGCCAAGCACACTACGGGCTACATCCTCATCTTGCGACGCATAGAACATGCCATAGGTCTTTACCTGTATTTCGGTCATCAGCCGTTCATATTTCAGGTTGACAATGTCGCCCCAGTAGCCACGATCGGTGGTTTGGTGCTTGTAACGCCCGAAATAGCCCTGCCTGGTAGATGTCTGTATGAGGTAGTTGATAACAGGTTTGATCTCCATACTGTCCCATCCTGCCACAATGGTGGTCCTTGCCAGGTCCTTCAGGTCGTAGGGGCGGCAATTGTCGGTCGTACACTTACGGGTGGCACTTTCACGTGTCTTGTAGTTTAGCTCGGTCACACGACCTTCAAAACGGTCGGCCACCTCCTGTGCGAAGGCTTGTGTGTGCAGACCATAGACCTGTGCATCGGCTAAGGCTGCGGTCATCTCTTGTTCAAACCGTTCCTGCTCGCTTAACTGAGAACTGTCTTCCTTCGAGCATGATGTCAGTACCGCCAGACTGTAAATGAGGACGGTAAAAAACATCCATTGCGTTCTATTTCTTTCCATGTTTGTTGATAAGATATACAATATATAGAATGACTGACGACAACAAGACTGCTCCAGCAGAAACGATCACGATGTTCTGCAGGGCACCGTCTCCGTCTTCATATTTACTTACTTTACCACGACCTTCTTCTGTCCATTGAAAATATAGACGCCAAGAGAAGTGGGATTCTTGTCATAGCGGCGGCCCTGCAGGTCGTAGATGCAGTCAATAAAAGAATCTTTTTCATATGCTTAGTATTCTTAGCTATATTATTATGTGCAAAGATAAACAAAATCCAGCAAACCGCCAAGCAATAAAGCCCCCTTTGCAAAGATTTTGCTAATTTTGAAACTCGATTAACTGATTTTGAAACTCCCCATTAGGTTATTCCGGATAATCGTTATGACTCATCCGAATGC
>CAZLPO010000104.1:0-8298 GCA_964561385.1 uncultured Prevotella sp. | reverse complement strand
TTATGGCACATCCTAAAAGAAGACAGTCAAGCACTCGTCAGGCCAAGCGTCGTACGCACGACAAGGCAGTAGCACCCACACTGGCAGTATGCCCCAACTGCGGAGCTTACTATGTTTACCACACAGTATGTCCCACCTGCGGTTACTACCGTGGTAAGGTTGCTATCAAGAAAGAAGACGAAGTAGTTGAATAAGAATGGGTAAGATAAGTGCGATAATCACCGGCGTCGGTGGCTACGTGCCTGACTATATCCTCACGAACGAGGAGCTGTCGCGCATGGTAGATACCAACGACGAGTGGATTATGACGCGCGTAGGCATCAAGGAGCGTCACATCCTCACCGAGGAAGGTCTTGGTACCAGCTATATGGCGCGTAAGGCAGCCAAGCAGCTCATCAAGAAGACAGGTGTAGACCCCGATACCATTGATGCTCTTATCGTCACCACTTCAACCGCTGATTATAAGTTTCCGTCAACAGCCAGCATTGTGCTGGGCAAGCTCGGTCTGAAGAATGCGTATGCATTCGACTTCTGGGCAGCCTGTTGCGGATTCCTTTATTCGCTCGATCATGCGGCCATGATGATTCAGAGTGGCCGCATGAAGAAGATCATCGTCATCGGTGCCGACAAGATGTCATCGGTGGTGGACTATAAGGATCGTCAGACCTGTCCGCTCTTCGGTGATGGTGCAGCAGCTGTGCTTGTCGAGGCATCCGAAGAAGAGGATTTCGGCTGCATGGACAGCTATTTCCGCTGCGACGGCAAGGGTTTGCCCTTCTTGCACCTGAAAGCCGGTGGCTCTGTTTGTCCTGCCAGCCACTTCACGGTTGACCATCGTCTGCACTACCTCTATCAGGAGGGACGTACGGTGTTCCGCTATGCTGTGACTAACATGAGTGACGACTGCGCGCTGATTGCTGAGCGTAACGGGCTTGACAAGGATAACATCCAGTGGGTGGTTCCCCATCAGGCCAATATGCGCATCATTGAAGCCGTTGCCAAACGTCTGGAGGTCCCGATGGATCGGGTCATCGTCAATATCGAGCACTTCGGTAACACGTCGGCAGCCACCATTCCTCTGGCTCTCTGGGAGAACGAGAGTCGGCTGAAGAAAGGCGACAATATGCTGTTCACGGCCTTCGGCGCAGGCTTCGTTCATGGAGCAAGCTACTACAAGTGGGCTTATGATGGCGCTGGGCGCTAGTTCATAGAGAAAAATGAATAGTTAACAGTGAATAATGCACAAAGCAGGATTCGTAAACATCGTTGGCAATCCTAATGTAGGTAAAAGTACGCTCATGAACCAGCTGGTTGGTGAGCGTATTTCAATTGCCACCTTTAAGGCACAGACGACACGCCATCGTATCATGGGCATCGTCAATACGCCCGACATGCAGATCGTGTTCTCAGACACCCCAGGTGTGCTGAAGCCCAACTACAAGCTTCAGGAGTCGATGCTCGCCTTCTCGGAGTCGGCTCTGACCGATGCCGACGTGCTCCTCTATGTCACGGATGTCGTTGAGAATCCCGAGAAGAACATGGAGTTCTTGGAGAAGGTGCAGAAGATGACCATCCCCGTGATTCTGCTCATCAATAAGATAGATGAGCTTCAGAGTAATCAGAGTACTCAGAAGAATCAGAGTACTCAGACTGCTCAGAGCCTCCTTGGCGACATCGTCTCCAAGTGGCATACGCTCCTGCCCAACGCAGAGATCCTGCCCATCTCAGCGAAGAACAAGTTTGGCGTCGATCTGTTGCTGAAGCGTATTCAGGAGCTGCTGCCCGAGAGCCCTGCCTTCTTTGACAAGGACCAGCTGACCGACAAACCCGCCCGCTTCTTCGTGTCGGAGATCATCCGCGAGAAGATACTGCTCTATTACGATAAGGAGATCCCTTATTCCGTGGAAGTTGTGGTCGAGCAGTTCAAGGAAGACGACCGTCAGATACGCATCAATGCGGTCATCTACGTGGAGCGCGACTCCCAGAAAGGCATCATCATCGGTCATCAGGGTGTGGCGCTGAAGAAAGTCAGCACCGAAGCTCGTAAGACACTGGAGAAGTTCTTCGACAAGCACATCTACCTCGAGATCTTCGTCAAGGTCGATAAGGACTGGCGCTCGTCAAAGAAGGAATTGGATAACTTTGGATATAACCCGGAATAGAATATGGGAAATTTGGTAGCCATCGTGGGACGCCCGAATGTGGGAAAGTCCACACTGTTTAACCGTCTGACCAAGACCCGTCACGCCATCGTGAGTGACGAGGCCGGCACGACGCGTGACCGCCAGTATGGCAAGTGTGAATGGAACGGACGGGAGTTCTCGGTTGTCGATACTGGCGGCTGGGTCGTCAATTCCGATGATATCTTCGAGGAGGAGATCCGTAAGCAGGTCATCATCGCCACGGAAGAGGCCGACCTGGTGCTGTTCCTCTGTGATATCACCAATGGGGTGACCGACTGGGACATGGATGTGGCCCAGATCCTGCGCCGTACGAAGCTGCCCGTCGTCCTTGTCACCAACAAGGTTGACAACAACATCCAGACCTACGACCAGTATGAGTTCTATAAGCTGGGACTTGGCGACCCTTACTGTATCAGTGCTGCTACGGGCAGCGGTACGGGTGACCTGCTGGACAAGGTGATGGAGCTGTTGCCGGAGAAGGCAAAGGACGAGCTGGACGATGGCATCCCCCGCTTTGCGGTGGTGGGACGTCCGAATGTCGGCAAGTCAAGCATCATCAATGCCTTCATCGGTGAGGACCGCCATATCGTGACGGAGATAGCCGGTACGACACGTGACAGTATCTATACACGCTATGACAAGTTCGGTTTCGACTTCTATCTTGTCGACACCGCCGGTATCCGTCGTAAGAACAAGGTGTCGGAAGACCTGGAGTTCTATAGTGTCATGCGTAGTATCCGTGCCATCGAGAACAGCGATGTGTGCATCCTCATGATCGATGCCACCCGTGGTATTGAGGCTCAGGACATGAACATCTTCCAGCTCATCCAGAAGAACAACAAGTCGCTGGTGGTCGTTGTCAACAAGTGGGATCTGGTGGAAGACAAGTCGCAGGTGGTCATCAGCACGTTCGAGAATGCCATCCGCGAACGTATGGCACCATTCAAGGACTTTCCCATTATCTTTGCCTCAGCGTTGACCAAGCAGCGTATCTTCAAGGTGCTGGAGACGGCTAAGGAGGTCTATCAGAACCGGAAGGTGAAGATCGGCACGTCGAAGTTGAACGAGGTGATGCTGCCGATCGTCGAGGCAACGCCGCCGCCCAGCATCAAGGGAAAGTACATCAAGATCAAGTATGTGTCACAGGTGCCCGACACGCAGATACCGACCTTCGTGTTCTACGCCAACCTGCCGCAATACATCAAAGAGCCCTACAAACGGTTCCTGGAGAACAAGATCCGTGAAAACTGGACGCTGACGGGCTCACCCATTAACATTTTTGTTCGACAGAAATGAAGCGGCAGAAGAGGTGGCTTATTGGTCCTATTGGTCCTATTGGTCCTATGGGTCTTATAGGACTTATAGGTTTTATGAGTCTTTTGGGCTGCAAGCAGCCCACGCCCGAGGAACTGGCGACACTGGCGGCAAAGGGTTACTACACCCATCTGGCAGCAGGCGAATATGAACACTTCCTGGAAGGAAAGGCCGGTGCCGACAGCCTTCCCGCCGACTATCGCGAGCAGTTGCTCGTGGGGTGTAAGCAGTTTCTGGTGCAGCAAAAGGAGCGACACCAGGGCATCGTGGCCGTCTCGGCACCACGCGCCCAGATGGACTCCACCCTGCAGCAGATGCAGGTGTTCCTGATTCTGCAGTATGCCGACAGCACACAGGAGGAGATTGTTGTGCCCATGGTGGAGCACAACGGCCGTTGGCAGATGAAGTAGTTCCGGATTAGCTGTTGCCGAGGACGGCTGTGCGCATTTCTTTCAGCAGGTCGCTGGCGAAGATGAAGTCGGTGAGCCTTTTGTTCGTCGATCTCATGATGTCGGCCGATACCCCCTGCCATTCCTTGTGTCCCTCGTAGATGAAGATGATATTCTCACCGATGCCCATGACGGAATTCATGTCATGGGTATTGATAATCGTGGTCATGTTGTATTCCTGGGTGATGCTGTGCAGCAGGTCATCGATAATGAGACTGGTCTTCGGATCAAGACCGGAGTTCGGCTCGTCGCAGAACAGGTACTTGGGGTTCAGGGCGATGGCGCGGGCAATAGCTACACGTTTCTGCATGCCGCCACTGATCTCTCCCGGGAACTTCTGCTCGGCCCCAACCAGGTTCACGCGGTCCAGGCAGTCCATGGCACGCTTCTGGCGCTCACGCAGGGTCATCTGTGAGAACATATCAAGTGGGAACATCACGTTCTCCAGTACGGTGAGTGAGTCGAAGAGGGCTGCCGACTGGAAGATCATACCCATCTCACGGCGCATCATCACCTTCTCGTGCTTTGAAAGGGCGACAAAGTCGCGTCCGTCGTAGAGCACTTCTCCGCTCGTTGGCTCCAACAGTCCCACGAGGTTCTTCATCAGCACGGTCTTGCCACTGCCGCTCTGACCGATAATCAGGTTGGTCTTACCGTCCTCGAACACCGTGCTGATTCCTTTCAGCACCTCTTTCCCGTCGAAGTTCTTGACCAGGTTCTTTACTTCAATCATGACAGCAACTGTGTTAGGAAGACATCGGAGAACAGGATGAGCGCACTGCTGGAGACGACAGCGTCAGTAGAGGCCTTGCCCACGTTGACAGAGCCGCCCTCGACGGTGTAGCCGAAGAAACTGGCGACACTGGAGATGATGAAGGCGAAGAACTGGCTCTTGATGATGGACATCCACATGAACCAGGGCACGAAGTCGTGCTGCAGACCGGCAGTCAGGTCGTCCGGCGGCATGATATGCCCGATATAGGCTGTGCCATAGGCACCGAGGATACCCATGGCCGAAGAGAATACGACCAGGAAGGGCATGATGGTGAGCATACCGAGGATCTTCGGCAGAATCAGGTAGCTGGCACTGTTGACACCCATGATCTCCAGGGCGTCAATCTGCTGCGTGACACGCATCGTACCTAACTCCGAGGCGATGTTCGAGCCGACCTTGCCGGCCAGGATCAGACACATGATGGAACTGGAGAACTCCAGCAGCATGATCTCGCGTGTGGTGTAGCCGGCTACCCACCGTGGCATCCAGGGCGACTCGATGTTCATCTTCATCTGGATGCAGATGACGGCACCGATGAAGAAGGAGATGAGCAGTACGATGCCAATGGAGTTGACACCCAGCTGGGCCATCTCCTTGACGTACTGCTTCCAGAACATCCTCATGCGCTCCGGGATGGCAAAGGTGCGGCCCATGAGCATCAGATAGCGACCAAAGGTGGTCAGCCATTTGTGGATTAACATCGCTTTTCCCTATTTTGCGTGCAAAGGTACGAAATAATTGAGAATTGACAATTGATAATTGATAATTATTTCGTAACTTTGCCATCAAAGATGGCGAAATTACTCCGTCTCGGAAGAAAAAACAAACTGATTTGTTTTGTTCTTCTCTCGACTTTTCGTAATTTTGCAACCAAATTCAAGAGGATGGAAGAAAACAGTATTGTCCTGCGTGCAGAAGGACTTGTCAAACGCTATGGCAAGCGCACGGTGGTTAACGATGTCAACTTCGATGTGAAACAGGGTGAGATTGTCGGTCTGCTGGGCCCTAACGGTGCCGGCAAGACGACGTCGTTCTATATGACCACGGGTCTCATTGTTCCCAATGGCGGCCATGTCTTTCTGGGCGACCAGGAAGTGACCGACTTCCCCGTTTATAAGCGTGCCCGTGCCGGCATCGGCTATCTGGCACAGGAGAACTCGGTGTTCCGTAAGATGAGCGTCGAGGATAATATCCTGTCGGTGTTGGAGATGACCGGGAAACCGCGCGATTACCAGCTGAACAAGCTCGAGGAGCTCATCCGTGAGTTCCGCCTGCAGAAAGTCCGTAAGAACAAGGGCGACCAGCTCTCGGGCGGTGAGCGCCGTCGTACGGAGATTGCCCGCTGCCTGGCCATCGAGCCGAAGTTCATCATGCTCGACGAGCCGTTTGCCGGCGTCGACCCCATTGCTGTCGAGGATATCCAGCACATCGTCTGGCGCCTGAAATACAAGAACATCGGTATCCTCATCACCGATCATAACGTCCACGAGACACTGAACATCACCGACCGCGCCTATCTGCTGTTCGAGGGACGTATCCTGTTCAAGGGCACCCCCGAGGAACTGGCTGCCAACCCCATTGTGAAAGAGAAGTATCTGGGACGCAATTTCGTGCTCCAGCGGAAGGACTTCGAGCAGCTTGATGAGGAGAAACGCCGTCGTGAACAGGAAGAAGAAAGTTAAAAAGTACGAAACGATTTGGCTGTTACGCGATTATTGCGTAATTTTGCACCTCATTTGAAATCACTATATTATAAATAAGGTATAAGACAATGAAGATTCAGTTTGAAAACCCCGACAAGATCAACGGTGTTCTGACCGTGACCGTCGAGAAGGAAGACTACAACGAGAAGGTCGAGAAGACCCTGAAAGACTATCGCAAGCGTGCCAATGTGCCGGGCTTCCGCCCTGGCATGGCTCCGATGGGCATGATTAAGAAACAGTATGGCATGGCTGTGAAGATGGATGAGATTAACCGCGTTCTGGGCGAGAAGCTCATGGAGTATATCCGCGAGAACAAGATTCAGATGCTGGGCGAGCCGCTGCCCAACGAGAAGCAGGTGGAGCAGGACCTCGCCGGCGACGGTCCCTTCACGTTTGTCTTCGACATTGCCGTGGCTCCCGAGTTCAAGGCCGAGCTGACGGAGAAGGACAAGATAGACTTCTACACCATTAAGGTTGACGATAAGCTGATTGACGATCAGGTACAGATGTATGCCTCACAGGGCGGCGAGTTTGTGAAGGCCGAGGTGTTCAGCGGCAATGACACGCTGACCGGTGACCTGCGTGAGCTTGACGACAAGGGTAACACCAAGGAGGGCGGCATCACCACCGACAGCTCGATGATCATGCCCGCCTATATCAAGGACGAGGCACAGCGCAAACTGTTCGACGGTGCGAAGGCCGGTGACATCATCACCTTCAACCCGAAGAAGGCCTATCCCGACAATGATGCCGAGGTGGCAGCCATGCTGAAGGTTGACAAGGAGCAGGTGAAAGACCTGACCGCCGACTTCAGCTACCAGATTACGGAGGTGCGTCATTTCCAGCCCGCCGAGGTCAACCAGGCCCTCTTCGACCGAGTGTTTGGCGAGGGTACCTGCAAGGACGAGAAGGAGTTCCGTCAGAAGATCAGCGATATGATCAGCGCCCAGCTGACTCAGAACAGCGACTATAAGTTCCTCATGGACGTGCGCGCCTACCTCGAGAAGAAGGTTGGCGACCTGCAGTTCCCCGAGGCCCTGCTGAAGCGCGTCATGCTGAACAACAACAAGGACAAGGGTGCTGACTATGTGGAGAAGAACTTCGAGGGTAGCATCCGTGAGCTGAAGTGGCACCTCATCAAGGAGCAGATCGTTGCTGCTACCGGCATTAAGGTTGAGGACGATGACCTGAAGGCCGTCGCCAAGGAGGCCATCCGTGCCCAGTTCGCCCAGTATGGTATGCAGAATGTTCCCGACGACGTGTTGGAGAACTATGCCGCCGAGCAGCTGAAGAAGCGCGAGAACCTGGATAATTTTGTGGACCGTGCTGTCGATATGAAGCTGACGGAGACATTGAAAAAGGTGGTCAAATTGAACGAAAAGAGCGTCTCTTTGGCTGATTTTAACAAAATGATGCAGGAAAAATAGTTAATTTCCTCAAAAATAACTCACACGAAGTGAGGTTATCGACTTTTTTTATTATCTTTGTGTCTACTTTGATGATAAAAGAGGCGGATAACCTCACTTTTTAATACGATTATTATGAACGATTTTAGAAAATACGCAACCCAGCATCTGGGTATGAACGGCCTCACACTCGATGAGGTCATGAAGGCACAGGCACAGTATCTGAACCCTTACATCCTGGAAGAACGACAGCTGAACGTCACGCAGATGGATGTCTTCAGTCGTCTGATGATGGACCGCATCATCTTCCTCGGCACGCAGATTGATGACTATACCGCCAACACCCTGCAGGCACAGTTGCTCTATCTCGACTCTGTCGACTCAGGCAAGGACATCTCCATCTATATCAACTCGCCGGGCGGTAGCGTGACGGCCGGACTGGGCATCTACGACACGATGCAGTTCATC
>CAZLPO010000103.1:0-8373 GCA_964561385.1 uncultured Prevotella sp. | reverse complement strand
TACCAGTGAATACCACCTTATCGGCATTGATAAGGATGACGTTGTCGCCGCAATCAACGTGCGGGGTGAAAGACGGCTTGTACTTTCCGCGAATCAGCTTTGCTACCTTCGAAGCGAGACGACCGACGACCTGATCAGTGGCGTCAATCACCACCCACTCCTTCTTAGCTGTTTCCTTGTTGGCGGAAATAGTCTTGTAACTCAAAGTGTTCATTTTAATTCTTCTTTTTACTAAAAAACAGTTTTACTTTATCGATTTGGCACACATCAATACCGCCCACAGAGGTCTAACTCTCTGAAGCAGTCTAACGTTGCACCGTTCGGGTCTATTCCCTAACGGGGGACCATTGAAACATTGATTCACGAACCACTGCGCCCGGCCAAAGACGCCGCTATTCACACAATATTTCCGGGGATTCTAAGTCTCTCCCCACAAATCGGACTGCAAAGGTACATCTTTTTCCTGAAGAAGGAAAGGATGCGGGCCCCGCAGTCCGAAGATTTATGTTTATTTAACTATTTAACGCCTCTTTTTCGGGCTTAATACTGTATGACGACCGACTTTTTCCCTAAAGAGCAAGTCGTCGGCGACCCCAGTACCGTCACATGCTTGTTAGGATCCTCGCTGTCGGTGCCGTTGTCACAGGCCCAGCTCTTGCTGACCGTTGCCTTGAACGAGCCACCACTGACGATGATTCCCTTATCACCCTTGACGGCCTTCGGCTTAGCCACATCATTAGAACCAGTTGTCTTTATGGTTAGCACGCCGCCCTTGAACTCCACGACATCAGAACAGTTGATGCCCTTGCCGCCGTCGCCTGAGCTGTTGATGACAAGCGTACCGCCAGACATCGTAAAGAGGCTGTCGCACTTGATGCCGGCTGCCGAAGTCGTATCGCGGACGCCGTCAACGTTCTCTATCTTACAGTCACCCGACGTGGTGATAGTGGTACTGCCGCCATTGATGGTGACGCTTTCGTTCACCTTGATGCCTCGTCCACCCTTGGACTTCACATCGATCACCAGCTTACCGCCATCAATCACGATATAGTCATCACAGGCGATACCATTCTTCGCGTTACCGTTGACGGTGAGGGTTCCCGTCCCCAGGAACTGCATCTGCCCCTCGCTGAAGAACGTTCCCTTCTGGTCAAACGGCTGCTCGGTGTAGCTCTCGCCATCAGTCAGGGTGTTCTCCGTACCATCGGCGATATCGACATAGAGCCACTTACCACACTGGTTATTGATGGCCGGACCGTCTGGATTGGTGATGCTGACACCGTTGAGACGCAGCGTGAACGGCTTCGCACGATAGACCAGCAGTGAACCGTCATCGGTGCTGCCGCTCAACACGAGAAGCATCGTCGTGTCAGCCTCCAGAGCGTTCACCGTCACATCGGCACCGCTGACAGAGACATAGCCATGGGTGTCGTTGGTGACAGTTGCCGTGCCCCCATTATAGACAATGTATATCGTATCGCTGCCCGCAGCAACAACCGTATCCGACGGTGTCGATGGATTGTCAGGGTCTTCAGGGTCGTCTGGTATCTCCGGATTATTGATGTATCCGCTGAAGTCCTCGGTATCATCCTTCTCACAGGCCCCAAGGCCAAGGATGAGCAATCCCATCAAGACAGTTATAAAAAGTTTCTGCTTCTTCATGTCCGTCGTTTGTTAGAATTTCAACTTATATCCTACGCCCAGGTAATGCATATCGGGGGCAGCATCTTCATCATCGACATGACGCTGATCCTGGAATCGGTAATAGATGCCTAGTGAATGTTGCTTTGCCAGTTTGATGTCAGTACCCAGCGTGTAACGCACCTTCTCGATACCCAGACTGTTGTATAGTTCCACACTTGCATAAGGCTTAAACGTGGCTTTCTTCTTGTCGTACTCCAACTGCAGGCGCGAACGCAACTGGTTCTTTCCCTTTCCGCTGCGCACCTTCTCAGTTGGTGTCCAGCCGTCCATACTACCCGTCCACGTCGTGGCAGGGTAGTCGTCGAAGTAATAGCGGTCGGTAGTGGCCGACGGACGGTAGGTGTACTGCCAACGCTCACGCAGTGACAGACGCAGCACACCTCCCAGTTTGTAACTCCCCGTCAGCGAGGCATTCAAGCGATGGCGCACGCCCCAGTAGCTCGGACGCCAGTAGCTGGCTGTCAGCTTTTCACGGAAGTTATTATATAATAAGGTGTAGCCCACGTCAGCCTTCAGCCACTTGGACACCTTGTATTCCATGCCCAACGCACCGCTCCAGCGGTCAATGGTCTTGAAGTCATTACGCGTACGGAGTTCAGCCTCAGCGTTCACGCTAAGCTTCTTGCTGAGCGACTTCTCCGCCTCAGCCCCCAGCAGCAGACCACCCTCCGACTGTGCCTTTGCCGTCTGACCACCTATAAACAGGGCCGCCATCAGCAGTATGATTACATTTCTCTCCATTGTGACTTCTTTACTTCATAGAGACCATTGACAGCACTTGACTTGTCGCCCTCATAGATGATTCGCAGCACGGCAGAGTCCCTCAGGAAGTCCACGCCACCAACCTCAACCTTGATAATCTTCAGACCGGTACGTGCCTCCAGGTCGGCCTTCAGTTCGGCGCGTCTCTCCGGCTTGATGAGCTCTATACGGTCGTATTGTATGAGCTTTGTCTGCATCACCTTCAGCTTCAGTTCGCAGAGCAGGATGGTGCAGAAGGTCACCACATCGACGATGGCCAGCTCCACATAGTCATCAGCCATCGCATGCACCACCGACATACAGATGATGACGAACAGGTAGGTCATCTCTCGCACAGGCATGGAATCGGTACGGTAGCGCATGATACTGAAGATGCCGAACAGTCCCAGTCCGACGCCCATCGTGGCCTTGGCGCGTTCCATGCCCATCATGAAATAGACCAGGAAGAAGATAGCTACAGACATCACCATGAAGGTGAAGTAGAAGTCACGACGCTTGCTCTTCTTGTAGTAGAGCTGGTTGACGATGATACCGTTAAACACGAAACATACGACAAAACGTATGAGTGTATGCAGGAATTCTGTGGAAATGAGGATTGTGTCCATTGCTTTATCGTTTTTATTTCTTCTCTTTTTTCAGGATTCGCTCCACGTCGGCAAGCTTCGGTTTGAAGTTGTTGACCTGCAGCTGGTCGTTGGTCAGGGCTGCGCCCATACAGTATTTGCTGAACCCATGCGGGTGGATATGCAACTGGCGCAGCATCTCCAGCACGGGCGAGTAGCACAGTCCGTCGCGTTTCAGTTCGATGATGACCAGCTGCCCCATGTCACGGTCGACACCTGTCTGCACGTTATGGAACTGCAGCGCCGTGTCTATCGTCAGACGCTCCGTCTTCAGGCTGTTCACCAGGGTGATGCGGCGGAAGTGGTTATGCATATGGGGTATCAGTTCGTCCACGTCATATCGCAGATGTTTCTTCAGAAAGGCACGCTTTGTAGTGTCATCCAAGTCCATGTCTTCCACCTCAATGCGCTTCTTCTTCGTCCGCCCATGGTTGTTCTTTGTCTTTACCTCCATAAACTGAAGGTGGCTGCTGACATAGGTGCGGAAGCGTATCTTCTGACGGTTTGCATGCTTGTGCTGATGTTCGCTGTACATACCGAAGTCTCGGGTGTCGAAGTAGGTCGTGTCGTAGAGCATATTCCGTTCTCCGTCAATCTCCTGGACACGGTATTCCCCAAGTGCCATCTTCAGCAACCGTTCCAGCTGGGTCGTCGTAGTGACAAACTTCGTGTCAATACGATTCATCAGCTTCACGGCGCTCATCTCGCCGAGTGTGATAGAAGGGAATTGTTTCAGGAGTTCCGTCATGTCTGTCAGTTTTTACAGGGGCAAAGATACACATAAAAAGCGGAACCTGCAAAAACTGTTCAGTCAATCGCCGCTTTTTTTCAGCGAATGGCATGCGGTTGCAACGAAAATATATGAAATTGAAACATCCGGAAACGCCCGTCACCGTCGAAAGGCGTCAGTCACAGGCATGAAGACGCTTCAGATGACACAGTAACAGACGGCCCTCACCGTCACGCAGGTGCATGCCGTTGCCGCGGCAGTAGCGCCAGTATCGGCAGTCGGCGCACTCGTCACGGCGCATCCATTCACGATCACGGTAGGGGTGGAAGCGCTGCTCCCACACGTCCATGAAGTCATCCTCATAGATATTGCCCTGATGGTAGTCGGCACGCAGACTGGTGCAGGCACTGATGGCACCGTCGCACATGACAGAGCCCACCGTCACACCAGCCTGGCAGGAAAAGAAACGGTTGCGCACGTCGCCCTCGTAGTTGCCCAAGAAGCCCTCGCAACCGTAATCGACGCGAATCCGTCCCTCTTTCCGAGTCGCCTTGATATAGTCGAAGACCCCACGGAACTCCTCGTCCGTCAGGCGCATCATCGGATCGCTGGCGGCCCGCCCCACAGGGAACACCGTAAACAGACGCCAGCGCTTGACGCCCTTGCTAATCAGGAACGCCTTGATGTCATCGAGCTTCGCATAGTTGCGGCGGGTGACGCAGGTGACAATGTCGAACGTGAAATCCTTGGTGGCCACCAGCATATCGATGGCCTGACTCACCATGTGGAAACTCTGCTCGTTGCCGCGCATCCAGTTATGGTCCTGCTCCATACCGTCAAGACTGATAGTCATCGAGTGCATACCGGCACGCAGCAGTCCGCGATAGCGCTCGGGCGTCAGGTGCAGGGCGTTGGTCACCATGCCCCACGGGAAGCCCTTTTCGTAGATGGCCCGTCCACACTGCTCCAGGTCGCGCCGCATGAGGGGCTCGCCGCCGCTGATGATGACAAAGACCTTATGAGGGTCGCACTTCCTGGCCACGCTGTCCAGCACACCCAGGAAGTCCTTCAGGGGCATGTCGTGGTGCTCGGGCAGCATCTTACAGTCCGAACCGCAGTGGCGGCACTTCAGGTCACAGCGCAACGTGCACTCCCAGAACAGCTGTTGCAGGGGGTGCTCACGCAGGATGTTCTGTTCGCGCTGGCGCCACAGCTCCAGTGCCATCTTCTTACGCAGGGTCAGGGGTACGGTCTTCACTATTTCTTCTTCAGCTTAACATCCGCCTTCAGCTCATACGTTCCCGTTGACCAGTGCTGTCCCTCAGCCGTCTGCTTCTTCGGCAGGTCTTCCAGCACCAGCGTGTCGCTCGCGAACTCACCGCCGCCCGCCTGACCATCCGTGTCTTCCACGACCAGCTTCACACGTCGCGAACTGATATATACCCTTGTTCCCATCTCAAACTTACCCTGCTTGTCAGTCACAGTCGAGTCCATGCTGTAGGCGTATTGCGGAGCCTCATCAGGCATCTCCTTGAGGACGGCCTTGATACCCTCCAACGGGTTCCCCTGCTCATCGGTTACGTCACCCTTGATGTGATAATCGGCATAGGGAGTTCCATATTCAGAAACGGGCGAGCCGTATTCGTCAGCGCCAACGGTCGAGCATGAGCCGAAGCCCAAGAGTGTCAGCAGCGAGGACAAGAGTGCATTATACCAGCGATAGAATCTGACTTTCATCGTTTTCTTGTTTAATGGTTGTTTCTTATATAACGCAGAATCGGCACAAATCTTCCATCAGGGAGTCTTAAATAATCTTAATCGGTACCAGACGGTCTGCATGAGACCGCGCAGGGCAAGATAGACCACTTGTGCCAGCCATAGTCCGTCATTGCCCATCGTGTCCTTCGTCAGCAGATAGATGACAGCAAACGCCACCGTTGCCACAGCCGTCGCCACCAGCATACCACGACCGTCGGTGATGCCCACAAAGACGCCATCCCAGATGAAGGCGGCGGCTCCGGCAACAGGGATGAGCCACACCCACCAGATGTAATCTCGGGCAGCATGGCGCACCTCCACCTCATCGGTCAGCAAACATACAATGTCCATGCTGCCTGCTATATATAATAAGGTGAAGGCCAGCGTCACGGCCAGCGCCCAACCGAACAGATGGCGCAGCGTCTCGCGGAAGGCCGTCGTGTTGTCAGCCCCACGGTACCGACCGCACAGAGCCTCGCCAGCATAGGCAAAGCCGTCCATGAAATAGCTGAAGAAGAGGAACAGCTGCAGCATCACCGTGTTCATCGACAGCACGACGGCCCCCTGACGGGCGCTGGCCGCGGTAAAGAACAGGTTGACACCCACCAGACAGACGGTGCGCAGGAAGAGGTCACGGTTGACTGCGAATAAATTCGATGATGCCTCGGGCCTCGAACCTCGGACCTCGAACCTCCGAAACAACCGCCCGTAATTCTGCTTCAGCAGCCCAATCGCTATCAGCAATCCAACGTATTGTGCAATGACCGTCCCCAGGGCAACACCCTCAATCTTCATGCCGAAGCCGTAGACCAGCGTCAGACTGACCAGGATGTTGGTCACGTTCTGCATAATGCTGATGAACATCGGGATGCGGCTATTCTGCATACCGATGAACCAACCCGAGAGACTATAGAGTCCCAGCATGGCGGGAGCGCCCCAGACGACGATATGGAAATAGGTCGTCGCGTATGGCATCACATCGGGCGTTGGCCCCATCAGCCAGAACATCAGCCATTTCAGGGGCAGTTGCAGGACAATGACGGCAAAGGCTGTCAGCAGGGCGATGCGGCCCGAGCGTACCAGTATTCTCATGACTTCCGTCAGGTCACGCCTTCCATACGCCTGCGCCGTCAGTCCGCTGGTCGACATCCTGAGGAAGCCAAACAGCCAGTAGATGAGGTTGAAGATCATCGAGCCCACCGCCACCGCTCCTATATAGGCGGCACTTCCCATGTGGCCGACGATGGCCACATCGATGAGCCCCAGCAGCGGCACGGTGATGTTCGACACAATGCTGGGCACGGCAATCTTCAGTATCTGACGGTCGCGGATATTCATTTTCTTTGCAAAATTACGAAAAAACTCTCAACTTTCAACTCTCAACTCTCAACTTTTTATTACCTTTGCACCCAAAAATCTGAAGACAATGAATATTGAAGCATTGATTAGCAAGGCCGCAGGCGAGGCCGTGAAGGCTCTTTACGGCATGGATGCCAACGAGAAGATGTTACAGCTGCAGAAGACACGCAGCGAGTTTGAGGGTAACCTGACGCTGGTGGTTTTTCCATTTGTAAAGGCAGCCAAGAAGAGTCCTGAGCAGACAGCACAGGAGATTGGCGAGTATCTGGTGGAGTACTGCACGGCTGTTGAGAAGTTCAATGTAGTAAAGGGTTTCCTGAACCTCAGCATCGGCAACGGTGCCTGGCTGGAGCTGCTCAAGGCCATCGACCAGGACGACCACTTCGGCACAAAGAATGTGGACGAGAGTTCCTCTCTCGTCATGATTGAATACTCAAGCCCCAACACCAACAAGCCCCTGCACCTTGGTCACGTGCGCAACAACTTGCTGGGCTGGTCATTGGCCCAGATTATGGAGGCCAACGGCAACCGCGTGGTGAAGACAAACATCGTCAATGATCGCGGTATCCATATCTGCAAGTCCATGCTCGCCTGGCTGAAGTACGGCAACGGCGAGACGCCTGAGTCGTCGGGCAAGAAAGGCGATCACCTCATTGGCGACTACTACGTGGCCTTCGACAAGCACTACCGCGAGCAGGTGAAAGAGCTCGTCGCCCAGGGTATGGATGAAGAGAAGGCCAAGCAGGAGGCGCCGCTCATCAAGGAGGCTCACGAGATGCTGGTCCGTTGGGAACAGAACGACCCCGAGGTGCGTGCCCTGTGGGAGAAGATGAACAACTGGGTGTATGCCGGCTTCGACGAGACCTATAAGAAGATGGGCGTCTCGTTCGACAAGATATACTACGAGTCGCAGACATACCTGAAGGGTAAGGCCAAGGTTGAAGAGGGACTTGCCAAGGGTCTCTTCGAGCGCCACGACGACGGCTCCGTCTGGGCAGACCTCACCAACGAGGGGCTCGACCAGAAGCTGCTGCTCCGCAGCGACGGCACTTCTGTCTATATGACACAGGACATCGGCACCGCCGAGATGCGCTTCCAGGACTACCCCATCGACAAGATGATCTACGTCGTGGGCAACGAGCAGAACTACCACTTCCAAGTGCTCTCCATCCTACTCGACCGTCTCGGCTTCAAGTGGGGCAAAGAGTTGGTCCACTTCTCCTACGGTATGGTGGAGCTGCCCAACGGTAAGATGAAGAGCCGCGAGGGTACCGTCGTTGATGCCGACGACCTGATGCAGTTGATGGTCGACGATGCCTACAAAACCTCGATGGAATCGGGCAAATTTGACGACATGACCGAGGAGGAGCGCCGCGAGATTGCCCGCATCGTGGGCATGGGTGCCCTGAAGTATTTCATCCTCAAGGTCGATGCGCG
>CAZLPO010000102.1:0-8536 GCA_964561385.1 uncultured Prevotella sp. | reverse complement strand
ATGGCATGTTGCTTAGACCTTATGCTGACAAGGCTATTTATACTCTGGCTTTAGAAAAGCATGAAGGTGAGAATCCAAAGGAGTCGAAGACATATAATCTATTGAAAGATTTCTTTGAGTTTGAGGAATTGAACAATCTTGGAGATAATCCCAAGAAAATACTTGATGATAAGGTTGAGCAGTTTAGGGCACAGCAGGCTGAATTCATGGTACCAAAGGATTGGTTGCCAATATATCATTTGGAAAGATATTTAAACTCAAAGGTTCTTGTTGGAGCATATCATGGGGACGATCAATTGAAGTGGATATTGGATAATCACCTCTATAACATTAGACTTGACAAAGACAGAGCAGGAGCACAGAAAGAAAGTGAATTAAGAGCTATAGATGCTAAGTTCTTAATATTATATGAAGTTGAGAATGAATTCAATAATGATTATACGATATATAAGATAAACGGTAAAGGGGGGAGGAAAACAAACAACACTATGAGGGAGTTGAAGTATCCAAGAGAACCCATAGGTGATTATTACTGCTACGATCTTGACGAAGAAGTAAACATTGGACAGTATAATCTAAATAAGATTATCTCTAGTGCAAGGATCGATAGGAGAATGGTTGAAGAAGGCGAGCTCCTGATAATGTCTTGTGAAGAGCTGCTTAAATACAAATTGTAAAAACGCCAAGGGCTTGAGTACACAAAAAGAGTCTCTTTTGTGTACTTATTCATTTTATTTCGTACGTTTGCAAAAAAATAATCTATATGGACCACCTCACCCCACCTCAACGACATGACAAGGCTGCGATTAAGCAAGAGCAGAGCGATGCTTGCATCAGCTCTGCCGAGCGTGAGCAGGCTCGGCGATCAGCCAACATGGCTGCTATCCGCTCGAAGGACACGAAGCCAGAGATAATTGTGCGGCGTGGACTGTGGAAACGGGGATTCCGATACAGGCTGAACCATAAGCGGCTACCTGGGCATCCGGACTTGGTGCTGAGGAAGTACAGGACGTGCATCTTCGTGAACGGGTGCTTCTGGCATGGACACCACATCAATTTACAATTTGACGATTTACAATTTACAATCTCAAGTTCGGAGTGCTGCAAGATACCGAAGACGAACAGGGAGTTCTGGGTAGCGAAGATCTGTAGGAACAAGGAGCGGGACAAGGATGAGCAGCGGCGGCTGGCGGAGATGGGCTGGCACTGTATCACGGTGTGGGAGTGCGAGCTGAAACCGTCGAAACGGGAAGAGACGCTGAACTCGATAGCGTTCACACTGAACCACATCTGGTTGCAGGATCATGGTGCCAAGACGGTTCCCTATCCGAAGGTGGAAGAGGAAAATGAGAATTACTTGAAAGCGGCAGAGGAATTATGACAAACATTGAACGTATAACCGACATGGAGCAGCGCTTTGACCGGGTGGACAAAGCGCTGCGTGCATTGGAGGAAGCAGTCGATGGCGTCAAGCACCGCATGCTTGATTTCGTCATGACGGATCTGGGGTAATGAATCAATCAGATTCCAGAATCAGATACTGGAAAGGATCAAGCGTGAGTGTGCTTTCAAGTTTTAAGTCCGTGTCCTTGACCTTATCCTTTGTGTCGCGGCCTACCCAACTTTCAGGAATCTGAACAGTCTTTGACTCGTTGCGTACATTGACAATAAGCAGGAACCGCTCCTCTGCATTCGCCTTTTCAAAGGTCAGCACATCATCATCGGCCCAAGCTGTCATCGTGCCTTTGCGCAGAGCAGGATGGTCGTTGTATAGATCGATCAGCACCTTATACTCCTCGTAAATCTCAGATTTGGCCGTCCAGTCAACGGGTACATATTTGAAGAAGTTGATAGGCTCTGGATAGCCCACCTCCTGGGAACCATAGATAAGAGCACCTCCATGGGGGAAGATGCTGGCCACATAGGCTGCCATGGCACCGAGATCATTGGTAAACTCCACACAAGGTGTAGCCTCTGTCGAGTGGTCGTGGTTGGTGGTGAAACGCAGTTTAACTTTACCAGCGGGCAGACTGTCATATTCCGCCTTGTCGGCCTTGATGAGGTCGGAGGCAGGTGCACCCTTCCAAACCTTCACCAGCTCGTCCTTATAGTCCCAGCCGTAGTTCATATCGAAGCCACCAACAGTGAAATTGTCAGAGTGCTTGCCCTCGGCCAGCATCACGATCTTACGGTCTCCGGCAGCAGCGCGCAGCTGACTGATGGCCTCCTTCCAGAAGTCAGATGGTACACCATCGGCCACATCACAACGGAATCCGTCGATAC
Organism: uncultured Prevotella sp.; assembly: GCA_964561385.1. Classification (GTDB taxonomy): domain Bacteria; phylum Bacteroidota; class Bacteroidia; order Bacteroidales; family Bacteroidaceae; genus Prevotella. The sequence goes on along the minus strand of CAZLPO010000102.1, from coordinate 6,253 downwards.
CCACCTCAACAATCCAGAACTTCATGGCATCAATCATGGCTTCACGCATGTCCTTGTTGTCATAGTTCAGATCAGCCACATCCTCCCAGTTCCAGGGCTGTGGGCAGATGATAGTGTCTGCTTTCTCATCGTGAGTGTACCATTCAGGATGTTCCTTCACCCAAGGATGATCCCATGCGGTATGGTTAGCCACCCAGTCGAGAATCATACCCATACCGTGCTCATGACATACTTGGGTGAGATGCTTGAAATCGTCGATAGTGCCAAACTCTGGAGCGATGGCCTTATAGTCGCTGATGCAATAGGGAGAGTTCTTGCCTTTCTCGATACCAATGGGATAGATGGGCATGACCCACATCACGTTTACACCAAGCTCACGAATGGAGTCGATGCGTGCAGCCACGGCATTCAATGAATTCTCAGGAGCAAACACTCGTGGGTTCACCTGGTACATGGCGATGTCGTCTACTGCGGGCATCTGAAATGCCACTTGCTGGGTCTCTTGTTTAGGGTTACAGCTTGCCACTGCAGCCACAATGCTGATGAACAGAATGAATCCCTGAGCGATTCCTTTACCGAGTGTTTGAAAGAATTCCATACAGCTGCAAAGGTAGCAAGAAAAAGGGAATCGTGTGCTTTTTTAGGAAGAAAAATTTGTTATAATCAGTAAATTTCCGTATATTTGCCATCGAAACGATGGTATATGACTACAATGGATATACAAGAATTATTGAATCGGACGGATAGGTTTGCAGCCAATGCAGGTTGTAGAATTACGGAGGTGAACAAACAGCATGCCGTAGCGGAGATGACGGTGACGGCGATGCACCTTAATGGTGGTAATGTGTGTCAGGGAGGAGCGCTGTTTACTCTGGCTGATCTGGCCATTGCAGCATGGATGAACTACAACGGTCAGCTGACATTTGGCATTAACAACAGCATCATGTTTGTATCAAGTGCACGTGAAGGTGATGTGCTGCGGGCCGAAGCTGTCGGCATATGCGACCACCACAAAATTCCTGCTGTAGAGGTGTGCGTAACCAATCAAGACGGACGGATCATCTGTCATGTGACGGGCATGGGATATCGCAAAAGCGAAAAGGTACCAACGGAATAAATGAAACAGATAGAGGTCGTCGCAGCGATAATCCGCAAGGGAGACAAGATATTCGCCACGCAGCGTGGATATGGCGAATGGAAGGACTGGTGGGAGTTTCCTGGCGGAAAGATGGAGGCTGGGGAGACTCCTGAGGAGGCGCTGGTGAGGGAGATTCGCGAGGAGCTGTCGACGGAGATCAGCGTGGATGAGTTTCTTTGTACAGTGGAGTATGATTACCCAAAGTTTCACTTGACGATGCATTTCTACTTGTGTTCGCTGGTGACAGAAGCGCTGCATCTGAACGAGCATGAGGCGGCGAAGTGGCTGGCGAAAGATGAGCTGGACAGCGTGAAGTGGCTGCCGGCAGACGTGAAAGTGGTGGAAACGCTGCTTGTGAATAAAACATTATAAGAATATATGGCACAGGCGATGGATAAAGGACCGGGGAAACGGAGACCGGTAGACCCCATGAGGCACCACCGTGAAAACGGATGGGACTATAGGGGGCGGGCCATCTATCATTTTACGTTGCCTGTGGAGGAACGCTTTCCGCTGTTTGGAGTTCTGGAGGGTGAGCGTGCGGAGACGGCTTTCGTGAGGCTTAATCCCTTTGGCCGTCGTGTTTGTCAGATGTTGTGCGGGCTGCCGCAGTTTTATGCGGGGAAGGGGTTTGCGCTGAAAGTGCTGGCACAGAAGGTGATGCCCGACCACGTGCATCTGGTGATTCAGGTGCTGGAGCCGCTGCCGCAGAGCATCGGGGCGGTGGTGCGCGGGTTCAAGAGCGGGTGCACGAAGGTGTATAAGGAGATGTATGGCAGCGGCGAGAACGCCGCTGGAGTGCACGGGAATGGAGAGGGAAACGCCGCTGGAGTGCACGGGAATGGAGAGGGAAACGCCGCTGGAGGGCACGGGAATGATGAAGGGAGGGCGCCTGTGCAATTTGCTCGCATTTTTGCGGGCAGGGGTAGCATCTGGCAGCAGGACGCAGCTTATTATCATGAGCGCATACTGCATGCGCCTGGGCAGTTACGGCGGATGATAGACTATGTGAAGGACAACCCGCGGCGACTTTGGATCAAGAGTCACAACCCTGAACTTTTCAGATTGCATAGGCAGACGGTGGCGGCAGGGTTGTCTTTTACATCGATGGGCAACCATTTCCTCTTGGACTGGCCTGATAGACAGGTGGTGGAGATGTCGCGAAGTGCTACCAGCGAGGAGGTGCAGGAACGGCTGCGGACGGTGCTGGCGACGGCGCACAACGGGACAATAACCTATACGGCTGCCATCAGTAAGGGCGAGCAACTCATCGCACGCACTTTGCGTGAGCAGGGCTATCCGCTGGTGGTGCTGCTTAATGACGGCTTCCCCAAGGAGGGGTCACCGCACGAACGATACTATAAGCCTGGCGGAGTGTATTTCGAAGCGTGTTCGAAAGGGCAGCTGCTGTTGTTAGAACCCACCGAACAGGCGTTCCTTGATGCTGACATCCAAGCGGCTACCGAAGAGATGTTACGCCACAAAGCAGAGGCACGGCATTACGCCTATACGCCCATTCCTATGACATCGCAGCGTTACCGCTTCGTGGCGCTTAACGAGATGGCAAAACGATTAACTTTAGGAACATGAAGAAGCAGATTATTGTCCTAACGATGCTGGCAGTAGGCGTGCAGGCCATGCCGCAGGATGACGGCTCGCTGCAGCTAAACACGGGCAGTACGGAGAAAGGTCTGAAGGGACTCGTCAGAAAGGTAGGCACGATGATTGACTCCATGTCCGTAAGCGGAGTGGACCGTCGCTACATCGGCGCACCCGGTAAGCCTTGGCAACTCATCGTGAAGAGCAGCCTGAACCAGAGCATCGTGAAGATGAACACGAAGGGCTCTGTGGCCGGCATTGACTACGAGGCCTCACCCTACCTGAAGACGGAGCCATCGAGATATGTCGGTCTGTGGGCCGGCTACAGGGGCTACGGCTTGGGCTACACGGTGAACGTAGGCGGCGACAAGGGCAGCTACCTTACTTTCGGTGCCACAGGCGGTGCCTACGGACTAAACGTGCGCATCCATTCGTTTGAGAACGACAGCCCGCACTTCGACCTGAACTCTGATCTCATTCCCGAGGATTACAAGGAAAACTGGAAGCAGGTGAACCTACGCAGTCCCATTAAGGTGCATACACTCATAGCCGACGGCTACTATCTGTTCAACGGCAAGCACTTCTCCTATGCTGCCGCCTACGACCAGTCGGTTATACAGAAACGCTCGGCGGGCTCGCTCATGGCTGGGGGTATGTACTACTATGGCAACATTGACTATGCCTCCGACCCCAACGGCGACCTGGTGTACCTGATGCACGGTCTCGGCCGCGTGAAACTATGGCAGGGCAGCGTGGGACTGGGTTATGCCTACAACTGGGTGCCGGCACGAGGACTGCTCGTGAGTGTCATGGCCATGCCGATGATTACCTTTGTCAACAGAATCAAAGCCTACGGCTATGGCACCAACGTGCCAGAACTTCTCAACGACCCTACGCTGCTAGATGAGGAGATATCAGACGAAGACTGGGACAACTGGTGGTACGGCAGCCTGCGGATCAAACACATGGGCGACAAGACCTTCAACAGCGGCGTGACCGCGAACCTTGATGCACGCTTGTCGCTGACCTATAACTTTGAGTCCTTTTTTGTCAGTGTGTACGGACAGTTCAACAACTTCCGCTATCGTCACAGCGACAGCCACGGTTACATCAACGACTGGTTCGTCAATGCTTCACTGGGGGTGCGACTTTGACAACACAGGCGAATTGACTTTGTCGAACCTTTAGACCTTCCACGGGCTAATGGTTACAATCAAAAAAAGACCAAGCTAAAGTAAACTTTGCTCGGTCTTTTCCTTTTGTTTCGTGATTCCGGCGGGATTCAAACCCACAACCTTCTGATCCGTAGTCAGATGCTCTATTCAGTTGAGCTACGGAACCTCCGTTCCTGCATTCAAGGCCGTTGTTCCTTGTTTGCGGGTGCAAAGGTACACACTTTTTGCGAACCGACCAAACATTTCAGCAACTTTTTTCTGAAAAAGTGAATATTTCCATGTTTTCTTTGTACTTTTGCACTGCGTATGAAGCAGATTTTATCATTTTTAGTGATGATTCTGGTGCTGACGGGCTGTCAGGGACGGCTCTCCCCCACCCGTCTGACCGTCGGTGCCGACTCGACGGAGATGCTGCAGGTGCCCCTGCTGCCCGACAGTCTGTGGCCCGACACGACGTCGGAGGACGCCGCGCTGCTTCAGGCGGAACTGCAATACTACTTTGACCGCCACAACGTGCAGGACGAGGGCTACGAGATGGTGGTCGCCTACGCCCAGAAGTCGGACACGATGCTGGCGATGCTACCCGAGTGTGAGCCGATGATGAACATCGGCCACTGGCTGGGCACCAGCCGCGAAGGCAGCGGCATGGAACGCGACACGCTGGGACGTATTATTATAGGTACGTACGTGCGCGATACGCTGAGAAGCGGTCTGCGACTCGACTCAGCAGGCATCTATGCCGGCGATATGACAGGCACCATGGCCCAGGGACACGGCTACTATCTGGACAACCAGGGACTCTACTACGAAGGCCAGTGGCAGGACGACCGGCAGCACGGCTTCGGCATATCGGCTGGGCCCAACACACATGTGCGCGTGGGTGAGTGGAAAGACGGCAGATACCTTGGCGAGCGCATCAACTACACCACCGAGCGCATCTACGGCATCGACATTTCGCGCTACCAGCACGGCAAGGGCCGTAAGAAGTACCCCATATACTGGAACCGTCTGCGCATCAACAACCTGGGGTCGAAGAGCAGAAAGCGCGTCTCGGGCACTGTCGACTATCCCGTGTCGTTTATCTTCATCAAGTCGACCGAGGGCGTCAGCGTGCGCAACCCCTTCTACATGCAGGACTACCTGGCTGCCCGCAAGCAGGGCATCCCCATCGGCGCCTATCACTTCTTCTCGACGAAGCGTGGCGGTACGGCACAGGCACAGTACTTCATCAACAGCACACTGTTCCGCAAAGGCGACCTGCCACCAGTGCTCGACGTAGAACCGTCGGCCGCCGACATAGCAAAGATGGGAGGTGTCGCAGTGATGTGGCAGAACATACGTGCATGGCTGCGCTACGTGGAGCGCTACTGCGGCGTGAAACCCATCCTCTACATCAGCCAGACGTTTGTGAACAAGTACCTGTCGCAGGCACCCGACGTGAAGCGCGACTACAAGGTATGGATAGCCCGCTACGGCGAATACAAACCCGATGTGAAACTGGTGGTGTGGCAACTGTCGCCCGACGGTGGCGTACGTGGCATCACCGGTGAAGTGGACATTAACGTGTTCAACGGTTTCAAGACCCAGTTTGACGAGTTCCTGGAGAAGGAAACGGTGAAGTAGATTGAAAGATTGAGAAATTGAGAAAATGAAAACGGTACTGATACTGGTGGGCAAGACCACCGACAAGCACTTCCAGGCAGGCATCAGCGACTATGTGGAGCGCATCGGCCACTACATGCCGTTTGACGTGGTGACCATTCCTGAGCTCAAAAACACGAAGAACCTGAGCGAGGAACAGCAGAAACAGGCCGAGGGCGAGCTCATTCTGAAGCAGCTGCAGCCGTCGGACACCGTGGTGCTGCTCGACGAGCACGGCCACGAGTACCGCAGCATGGAGTTTGCCCGCTGGCTGGAACAGAAAAGGAATACGGTCCGCCGACTGGTGTTTGTTGTCGGAGGACCGTATGGATTCTCACAGGCCGTCTATGGCCGTGCTAACGAGCAGCTGTCGCTCTCGCGCATGACGTTCTCACACCAGATGATTCGTTTGGTATTCACGGAACAGATATACCGTGCCTGCACCATCATCAAGGGAGAACCGTATCACCATGAGTAATTAAGACTTAAAGATCGTCGTAGTTCTGGACGGCGAAGGTCGTGGTGCTCATGTCACCCGTCTGGTAACCGCGCTTCAGCCAACGCTTGCGCTGGTCGCTGGTACCATGAGTGAACGACTCGGGCGTGGCACGTCCCTGAGCCTTCTTCTGCAGCCAGTCATCGCCGATGGCCTTAGCCAGCTCCAGACCTTTCTCCAGGTCGCCATACTCCATCGAGTGGT
>CAZLPO010000101.1:0-8577 GCA_964561385.1 uncultured Prevotella sp. | reverse complement strand
ATCTACGACCTGCTGCAGACTGAAGGAGGCAAGGGCGTGATGAGCGTACTGGCAGCAGACAAGCTGATGATGCAGCCGAAGCTCTATTCGACGTTCCTGCTGTGGCTGCTCAGCGAACTCTACTCTACCCTGCCCGAGGTGGGTGACCTGGAGTTGCCGAAGCTCGTTTTCTTCTTCGACGAGGCCCACATGCTGTTTACCGACACCTCGAAAGCACTATTAGACAAGATAGAACAGGTGATACGCCTCATCCGTTCGAAGGGTGTGGGCATCTACTTCATCACCCAGAGTCCGACCGACATTCCCGAAAACATCCTCGGACAGTTAGGCAACCGCGTGCAACACGCCCTACGCGCCTATACGCCGAAAGACCAGAAAGCCGTAAAGACCGCCGCCGACACGTTCCGTGCCAACCCTGCGTTCAAGACCGACGAGGCCATCATGCAGCTGGAGACGGGCGAGGCACTGGTGAGCTTCCTTGACGAGAAGGGGGCTCCCGGCATCGTACAACGGGCCAAGGTGCTGTTCCCGCTGAGCCAGATAGGTGCTGTCACCGAGGGGCAGCGTCTGGACATCATCAAGCAGAGCCGCGTCTACGGCAAGTACGACACGCCGATAGACCGCGAGAGTGCCTATGAGCAATTGATAAAGGAGGCCGAGCAGGCCAAGCTCCCAGAGGTATCAGAAGACTCAGACCTCCCGGAAAAGGCAAAGCCCACCAAGGCCGAGAAGAAGAAGCCTGGCATCATGTCGAAGGTGTGGAAGGCCGTGCTGACCGCCATCACCTCGACGCTGGCCACCATCGTCGGCACCTACGTCAGCGACAAGGTGACGGGCAAGAAGACGAAGTCGAGGACCTCGGCCACTGGTCGCGTCGTAAAAAATGCTACCAGTGCTGCCACCCGCTCTGTCACTAGAGAGTTGACGAGGGATATCCTCGGGAATCTTGTAAAGAAGTAATAAAAAAACCTCCCGATTGGGAGGTTTTTTATTAGCGTTTCACTGGCGACTCATCCATATAAAGGTACGAGGGCTGGTAGCCGCCGAAGTCAACAACGATTTTCTCAAAGACGATACCGGGGTGCTTGGGCTGCAACGTCAGACTGTGCATCCCGTCTTCTGTCTGTGCCACAGGCAGCTCCACCGTCTTCTCGATGATACGACGGGCGATGGTAGGATAGAACACCTCGTACATATAAGGCTGGCGGTCAACAAGCGTCTTGTTCATGTTGACGGTCTGCGGATTGGCTCCGTCAATGCTTACAGTGTACTCATGACCACCGACGTTCAAGAAGTCGAGTGTCGACTTCGTGACGACATAGACCTTCACCTGTGTAACATCCTGAGGCAGCGCGAAGCGATAGGTCAGTGAGGCATCGCCAACGGGTTCGGTATATGGTGTCAGAGCCACAGCACTGCGCGTACGGCCATAGTAGGGATAGATGCTCCACTGCGTCTTGGCTCCAGCCTTCGCCTCGTAGAAGTGCTCAGCCTCGATGGAGACGTAGCCGGCATTTTTAGAGGAGAGAGGAGAGAGGAAAGAGGAGAGAGAATAGCTGAAGGTATAGCCGTTCCCGTTGGCAGAACCAACGGGAACAGTGGTAGTACGAGGCTGGGTATCAGCACGGAAGTTGTCGTTCCACGTGCGGTAGCCGATGTGTTTCTGGGTCATCATGCCATTCCACTTACCACCGGCAATTTCGGTATTATAAGCCGCACATAGCAGCGAGTCACGACGGAAGCACTGTGCCACGCGGTCGGCCCACACATTGGCATCCGGATCCTTGTGCGCTGCCAGGTACTGGTTCATGGCCTGGGCATAATACATATCATAAAGGTTGGCCATCGCCTGCACAGGGAACAGCACCAGCTGGCGATAGAAGTCGCGGGCATCGGCGGGCACCTGCTCATAGAGGCGGAGGGCACGCAGTTCCAGACGCTGGTAGTCGTCGGCCACCTGACGCCATTCCCCCGTCTCAATATTATAGGTACGCGCATCAAGCATTTCCGGCGTTACACGAGCCATATACTGGCAGTTGCGGTTGTAGATGGAGGCGGCTTCCTCGGCGGTAAAACCGCCGAGCACACTGCCGAAGAACTGGCGGGTGTGGTCGGTGACATTCTGTACGGTGTACTCCTTGGGATTCCACGCCATGTCCATAAACAGCGTGATGGGATACTCCATCGGCTTCAGGTCGCCGACATTGAGAATCCACATGCGCTGGATACCAAAGTCGTAGGCCAGCGACAGCTGTTCGAACATCTGCTGTGTCTGCGTGACATTGAGCCACTTCGTGTTACGAGGGGCACCTACATAGTCCACATGGTAGTAAATGCCCCAGCCGCCCTTACGGGCACGCTCCTTGGCGTTAACGGGCACGCGACGGATATCGCCCCAGTTGTCATCGCTGATGAGGATCATCACGTCATCGGGAACCTGCAGGCCAGCATCATAGTAGTCCTGCACCTCTTTATACAAGGCCCACACTTGGGTGGTCTTCTCGGCAGGTTTCCCTGTTACCTCTTTAATAATCTTACGTTGGTTACTGATGATACGCTCCATCAGCTTCGTGTCGGCGGTCTCGCTCATCGCCTCGTCGCCGTCGCCGCGCATACCAATGGTCACGACATCCTCAGTACCGTTCATGCGCTCGATACCCTCACGGAAGAACTGGTCGAGCTTCGCCTGGTTCGTCTGATAGTTCCAAGCCCCCCACTCACGGCGGTGACGGGCATACTCCTGATGGTTACGTGCCATCGGCTCGTGGTGCGAGGTACCCATCATGACACCCATGCGGTCGGCCGTCTTACCATTCTCAGGGTCGTCGGCATAGAAAGCCCAGCCCCACATGGCCGGCCAGAGGAAGTTACCCTTCAGTCGCAGGATGAGTTCAAACACCTTCTCATAGAAGCGGTGATCGCCGTAGTCAGTGCCCCAGGTGTTCTTCACCCATGAGGTCAGACAGGGTGCCTCATCGTTGAGGAACAGACCGCGAAACTCCACTGCAGGCTCGCCGTCCGTGTACGTACCTCTTTTAATATACGCCTGCGCGTGAGAGGCCACAGGCGCATCGGCCCACCAGTACCAGGGCGACACGCCCAGCTGTCGGCTTAGCTCATAGACACCATAGATAGTACCGCGACGGTCGGAACCAGCGATGATCAGTCGGTCGCCGACGGTGGTGATAATGAACTTCTCACGCTTACCCTTCAAGTCAGCGAGCTTCAGACGGTCTATCTCCTTGTTCTTACCCAGGGTACCGACGATAATCGTCGTCTGACCTCCCGTGACGGGCAGTCCTACACGCTGGAAGTCGGCTTTCAGATTCTCGACGGCAATCTTCACGCCCTCGTATTCGTTGTCGCTACAACTGATGGTGGCACCATGGACTGGGAGAGCATCAGCTTGTGATACAAACGTCACGAAGGGCTCGGCGGCATACGCAAGACTCAGTTGTACGAGTGCTATGACGGAAAACAATAATCTCTTCATCGCATATATTATTGAGTGATAACGATACCGCCGTTGGTGGGAATCTCCACCTTCAAGGTCTTTTTCTTGGACAGCTTGGCAGAAGTCAACTGGTTATTCTGATAGAGCTGCACGGCACCATTGAACATCGGCAACGACAGCATCAGCTTCTTGGGCTGAGCCTCCGCGTTAATGCCTGCCACGAACCACTTGTCGCCCGAACGACGGGCCAGCACGATGTACTTGCCGGGATAGCCGTCAATAAAACGTACCTCGTCCCATGTCGTGGGCACTTGCTTCATGAAGTCAATAGCCCATGCGGGAGCATCGGTCAGGTTGTTCGGAGCCAAGGCAAAATGCTGGACAGCACTCTGGAAGAGCACAGCCGTTGCCAGCGCATAGATGTCGGAGGTGATACGGCGTGTGCCACGGCTATTGCTGGCATCATAGAACTTGTTCAGGGCCGAACCGCCGAAGTCCATTGAACCGACAACATTGCGGGTGAAGGGATACATAGCACCGCAGTCGCGTGCCTCGTTATCGCAAAAGCCCTGTCCGAAGTGAAGGTTCTCGCTGGCCAGCACAGCCTCTGAGGCCGCATAGTTGGGGTACATGCGCTCCCAGCCGCGCGGCAGTGTGCAGCCATGGAAGATTACCAGCAGTCCGTAATCATTGGCATCGGTGAGGATATCCTCATAGAGTTTCATCATCGGCTGCTTGTCGCCACCGAAGAAGTCCACCTTGATACCGAGGATGCCATTCTCCTGCATCCACTTCATCTCCTGTCGGCGAAGGCCGTTGTGATTCATAATTCCCTTCGGCGACTGCGGCGCGTCGTTCCATGAGCCATTGGAGTTGTACCACAGATAGAGCCCCACGCCCTTGGTCTTACCGTAGCGAGCCAGTTCGGCGATGCGGTCGTAGCCTATCTGCTTGTCCCACAAGGCATCGACCAGTACCGAGCGATAGCCCATGGCAGCCGAGAAGTCGATGTAGCGTTTCTGCTCATCAAAGTTACAGCTGGGATCCATGCCAATAATCCATGACCAGGAGCCCTTACCATATTCATACTCGCGGCTGGCCTTGTACTTCGGCTGCACAACATCCCACGCCACTGTGGTCTCGATGATATTGCTCATCGGACCTACGGTGATGGTACGCCATGGCGTGCTGCCGGGCAGTGCCATCTGCACGGTTGTCGGGCCCCAGCCGTTCTGCTCCTCTGGCTGTGGGAATCCAATCTTATACAGGCCGTCGGCCTCACCCTGCAGACGGCAGCCTACGTAACTGCCGTCAGTGCCGGTCTCACTGATAAGCACCCACGTATCAGAGGAGTGAGGAGAGAGGAGAGAGGAGCGTTTGAACAGACAGGGGAAGGTATAGCCGTTGCCCCAGCCATTCTTGCCAACGGGTTCGTCAATACCATAGCGTGTCTCGTAGCTCGGCGCTGTACGGGCAAAGCCGGTCATTGGCTTAGCCTGAGGCGCCAGGAACGATGTAGCGTCAGCAGACAGGAGGAAGGCGGTACACTCCTTCTCAATGACACAGCTGAGCGTCTCGCCGCCACGGTTTTTCTTCGGCAGGACGGTATAGCGGAAAGCCACATCGCGGTTGCTGACACGGAACGTGATGTCCAGCACGGCAGCGCTATTCTGCTCATAGTGTGCCACCGCCTCGCGAGCCTCGTAGCTGACGTGACTCTGCTTGATATTGCGGAGCATGTACTCGTCCTTGATGTCAACGGTCTTGACATCAGTCATCGTCAGATTGCGACTGAAGTCACCCATGTTTGTCACCAAGCCGAGTGCCGACTCCCCAATCATCACTTGTCCGTCGTACTTCACCTGATAACAGGGCTTTCCGTCCTTCACGTCAATCTCCAGAGAGACGCGTCCATCAGGACTGGTTATTACCTCGCCAGCATACGTTGCCTGCGTCATTCCCAGCATAGCCAGGCAAAAAAGGAGTTTTTTTCTCATATTATGGTCTTTTAGTGTTTTTAGCATAAAAGGAGGAAGATGAAGTCTTTCCCGTGTTAAGCGGTTGCAAAGATACGAAAAAAAACGCGGTTCACCCCGCGCTTTTGTTCCATAAACGTTTGACAATGTTTCAAGAGCCGCTATCAGGGCCGCTTAAGACATCATCATCTAAGATTCGTTGCAGTGCGGTTATCGCTCATGATGGCTCGTGTCAGTTCGTCCACATCGGTTCCGACAGGACTTATTGTGAAGTCGGGCGTGTTGTACGAGTGCAACAGAAGACGATAATAATCCTTCGGATTCCGCTGCGGCAGCAGGAAAGGCTTCGTAGCCTTGCCATCCTCATCTATTGACGAGAAATAGAGACGGGTGTAGAGCCCATCGTCACGACGGCTGGTGAAGAGGAACCAGCGGCTGTCAGGGCACCAGTTATGGTAGCTCTCTGTACGCGGGGTGTTAACCGCCTCAAGGGGATGCGTCTCGCCTGTCTGCAGATCCAGCAGCCACAAGTCAGCCTCAGGATGCCAGATGGAGAAATAGCCATAATCCAGCAGCGTATACATCAGGTAACGACCATCATAGCTGGGACGCGGCCAGGTGATGCTCTTACCCATGGCGGGGGCACTGATGAGCGTGTCAACGCGACTGCCAATCTTCCCCGTCGCCTCGTCAAAGGACACACGGCAGAGGCTATAGCGCTCCTTGTCGAAGTCGGTGGGATAGATCTGTCGCTTGGCCGTGATGAAATACAGCCAGCGGCCGTCAGGCGAGAAAGCAGGCGTGTTCTCCGCCCAGTACTTCCGCATAATCAGCGTGTCCTTCAGAATGGTATATGTCTCCGTGTCATAGACAAAGACATCGGACGACGAGTCATAGACCTCGATGCGCTTCTTCCCGGACAGATGGAACATCTGCGACGTCTTATTGGTAGAGAAGGCCACATAGCGCCCACCGGGGTGCCAGTAAGGATAGACCATGGCGCCACCCAGCGAGTCATTCTTACCCTTCAGCACCTCCAATCCTCCATTGTTCACTCCTCTCTCCTCTCTTCTCTTTCCTCTCTCCTCTTTCTTCACAATGGTCCCCCCATGATCGCCACGGGCATGGAACACATACTGTTCGGGGTTGGCGCGGTTGGCGGTATGACAGTTCAGACAGGTGCCCGGTGATTGGGTGTTTTCTATCAAAGGAGTCTCATCGAAGGAGGACAAGCAGCGCTGGTATAGTCCCATCGGACCATATTGCTCGTAACCAGGTGCTATGCGACGGTAGGTGATGCCCCAGGCGCCAATGGAGTCAGGACTGACATAGATAGAGAAATCACGATAACGCGTCCAACGGCCGTCCTGTCGGGCGCAGACCGTCACTGTCAGGCTATCGCCGCGGTTAGCAGCCAGCAAGCGATGCCATTCGTCAATATCAAAGTCCGTATAATCGCCATTAGAGTGCAACGAGCCGTTCTTGCCACCCTTTACAACTACATCCATCGCTGTTATACTGTCGCTCAACATAGCGAAGTTCAGCGGAGCGATGTCCACTGGTACGGTCACACCAGCGTAGTCAGGGTAAATCTGCGGATACACGTCCACGGACGAGACATTCTCCGGTGAGCCGGACGAACAGCCGACACCCGACAGCCAACCAAAGGCCAACGCCCAAAGGCTACATAAAGAACTGATCCTGTGTTTTTTCATAATGCTCACGGAGTTTGTTGAACGCTGGATGCTGCCGTATCTGTTCGGGGTGCAAGACCAAAGAGCGCATCGTGTGCACCCAGTCGGCACTGGAGAAATTCTTTTCAACAATCGCTATATACTTCAAGGCCAGCTCATACTGTCCCGTGACGAGAGCCGTCTCGGTAAGACGACGGAGAGGGCGCTCACAGTCGGCAACGTCCGATTTCTTCACCATCGCCTCAAAGGCGGCACGCTGTGCCATCGTCACCATGCCCAGCTGCATATAGACATCGCTCATCATCATGGCAGCCACCTCGCTGGAGAGCACCATCTTCGAGTCTGCCAGACACTCAAAGACAGCATCCTGCCCTGCCTGTCCCAAGCGATACTGTGCCAGACAGACCACCTTACGACATGCCAGCGACTGCGTTGGCTGTTGCGTGTTCTTCTCAATAATCTCCGCCCACTTGCCTTTCAGTTGCAGGGCATCATACTCCCGCTCCTCGTCCGTACCGTCCAGTCGAGGAGCAGACGATGAGCAACCTAATGCCAACAGCCAGATAGCCATGACCAACAGCCTATTCATATTGATAGCTTTCATGGCCACAAAGGTACGTCTTTTTCCCGAGACCTCCAAATAATAGAAAGAAAAGATGCTGCGTCAGTGACGCAGCATCTATTTTATAAATGACTGATAGAATCAGTGCTTATTCAGACTTACCAACATAAGCAGGGTTCTGATCGCAAAGTGGGTTCTTATCGATCTCATCCTGTGGGATAGGCATATCCATCTTCAGGTCATTGTAATCGTAGTCACGGTTTGTCCAGGGCACATCCTTCAGATTCTCAACGCTCCGCTTCGGATAGTTGGTTGCCACGTGGTCAGCCATGAAGCCAGACTTCTGCATATCCGGACGGAGACACCACTCGCAGTTGAACTCCTTACGGCGCTCGGTGTTGACAGCCACCTTCCAAACCTCAGACTTGAAGCCCTTCTGAGCAGCATACTTGGTGTAGTATGTCTTAGCATCCTCACGGAGAGCATCATTGCTACCGAATGGGATAGGATACTCTGTGCGGTTCTTGTAGAATGGACCACCATCCTGATTGTCACCTTCCTCACGGCCTACCCACTCAGCAAAGCTATTATAGTAAGGCAGATACTTATCAGTAAGAGCCTGCTCTTTACCAGCCTCGAACTTACCGAATGCACGCTCACGCAGCGTGTTGATCTGCTGCCAAGCTGTAGCGTCATCACCACCGTTCAAGCGGAACAAGCACTCAGCATAGTCAAGCATTACGTTAGGAAGACGCTTCCAGTAGATAGGTGTTGGGCTCCAGTGACCATCTGCCCATCCCTTATAGTTTGCAGAAGCAGTACGCCACATCTTCGAGCTCCAGATAGCAGGTGCCCACTCACCATTGTTGAAGTGGAACTGCTTGGTGGTAG
>CAZLPO010000100.1:0-8663 GCA_964561385.1 uncultured Prevotella sp. | reverse complement strand
GGCTTTAGCAGTTTTTTCTTGTGCTTTCTGCTCGTCACTCTTCTTGCCGAAGAGGTGTAAGGAGGCACGAGGTTTGACTTTCATCTTCTGCATCTCGCTGGTGTTGGTAAACGAGAAGTCGCAGCTGAGACCGACGAACTTGCCAGGGGCATCGAGGGTCCAAAGGTCGACATTGACGCTGTCAATGGCAACGCGCGTCTGGAGTTTCTCCTCGAGCAGAGTGACAGCACGGTCGAGCATGCGCTGCTGGAAGGAGTTGGAGTTAACGACAAAGAAAGCAACAACCAGTAGGAGAACTACCAGTCCCGGCAGCACGCCGAGTGCACGAAGGATCCACTTGAAGAAAGACTTCATTTTGGCTCAGCAATTTCTTTTCCGCGGCAGAAACGGTGCAGAATCTGACGATCGTCGCCCACGTAGATGTATCGCTCCAGACGCTCTAACAGCGAATATTCCGAGGGATAGAGAACAGCATCGTCAATCACCAGTGCATCAAACTCATATCCTGGCTCAAAACTGCCAACCTTCCCGAAGAAGCTGCCGGCTGACTTCGTCGCAATCCAGAAGACTTCCGACAGTGTCAGGAACGGACAATTGTGATTCTGCTGATAGTGCATCTTGCTCACCTGAATAGCATACACCAGCATACGGAACATATTCAGGTCATGGCCGCCACTGATGTCGCTGCCAAGACCCACCGACACGCCTTCGTCAATGAACGATCGGATGGGAGCCATACCAGACGCCACGTTGAAATTCGAAGTAGGACAGTGGGCTACCATCACACCGCTACGCTTCATCAGTTCAAGCTCTTCCCCACGAGTCCATACGCAGTGCGCCATCACCGTCGGCGTCTGACCAAACAGACCATAGCGGTTGTAGGCATCGCCATAGCACGAGCTCTCCTTCTCTAGCTCCTGAACCCAGGAAATCTCCGACTTGTTCTCCGACAGATGCGACTGAACGGGAAGATGGTATTTCTCTGCTAGTTCGCCACACGCACGCAACATCTCTGGTGTGCACGAAGGAACAAAACGGGGCGTGATAATCGGACGCACTAAAGCATCGGACACACCACCGAACTCCGCAATCAGCGATTCATAACCATCCACCATCTGCTCTACCGACTCCATCAGTCCTTCAGGACAGTTACGGTTCATCGCTACCTTACCCACCAAAGCACCCATGCCGGCCTCCTGGTACAGTTTCATTAATATACGGGTGCTTTCCGTATGGATGGTGCCGAACACAACACTACGCATGGTGCCGAAAAGCCACTGGGTATGCAGGAAACGCCGATACATACGTTCAGCGTAGGCTGTGTCAGCATACTTCATTTCCTCGGGAAACGTATAGTTCTCAAGCCATGGCAGCAACTCCAGGTCCATGGCAATACCTTGATTGTGAACCTGGGGAGCATGAACGTGCATGTCGTTCATCGCAGGAATAAGCAAACAATCACCAAAGTCCGTCACCTCGACATCCTGCCAATCATCAGCGGTTTTCGCGCACTTGCTCTTGAGTGATGACAGATCTGATGATACACCGGCTACCAGACCGTTACCGTCAACGGCGATATAGCCGTTTTCCAATACTTCGAAATGGCTCCGCTCCTTCGTATAAAGGATATGGGCCTTGTAGATACTCTTCTTCATGCTTCCTGTAAAAGAAAAATCCGTTCCCGTAAGAGAACGGACAATTAATGGTGTGACAGACTCGTGGCTGTTAGCCGATGAAGTCCATGATGAGCTTTACGATTTCATCTTCGCTCTTACCATCGGCAGAGATAACAAGATCGTAATTGCGGGTATCGTAGCGTGATGTCTTTGTAAAGGCTTTCACGTAGGTCTCACGCATCTTGTCAACCTTCTCGATGGTCTTGCGTGCTTCGTCCTCGGACATGTTCTGTTTATGCATGAGACGTTCCACGCGGAAAGGCAAAGAGGCCTGGATGAAGATGCTCACATGGTTGGGATGGTCGCGGAGTATATAGAAACCAGAGCGTCCGGCGATGACACACGACTCTTCGGCAGCGATGCCCTTCAGGATTTCCTTTTCGGCAGCGAATACTTCTTCGGTGGTTAGTTCTTCGGTACTGTCATGTTTGTACTGAATGCCAAAGTCAACATCGATGCCAGGACCTACTTGCATAAAGCGACAGACGGAATCCCACCAGTCATGTCGCTGGCCTTTCAGACGCTCAATTTCCTCAACGGTAAGTTGGTATTTCTCTTCCAAACCCTTAATGACAGCCTTGTCGTAGTACCGTACTCCCAACTTTTCTGCCAACTTGCGACCTACAGTGTGGCCGCCACTCCCCAACTCGCGATTGATGGTGATGACAAATTTTTCGTTCCTATTCATAATTGCTGTTTTGTCGTTATTGGATGGTTGCAAAGATACACATAAATTTTCTAATGGCAAAACATTCTGTGTTTTTTCTTTTCAAGCAAAGCTTTTCGTTGCCCATTCATTATTTTGAAGGCTTCATATTCTGGAAAAAGAGACAGAAGGTCTTGGCTTTTTCAGTTTTTCTTGCTACCTTTGTGGCCAAATCAAAAAAATAGAAAATGAAGAACATTGCTATATGGATGATTAGCCTGCTGTCGTTGGCAGGCATCAGCGTGAGCGCTTCGGACTTTGGCAAGCCTGTGGCATGGGACAGACATAGTCTCGTGATTGACGGACGGCGCGTCTGTCCTGTGATGGGCGAGATACACTATTCGCGCATCCCAGTCAACGAGTGGGCGGCGGAGGTGCACAAAATGAAGGAGGGCGGAGTGACCATCATTGCCACTTATGTGTTTTGGAATCACATCGAGGAGCAGGAGGGCATCTTCCGCTGGGACGGACAGCGCTCGTTGCGACGCTTCCTCGAGGTGTGCAAGCATGAGGAGATGCCTGTCGTACTGCGTCTTGGCCCGTTCTGTCATGGTGAGGTGCGCAACGGCGGTATCCCTGACTGGGTCTTTTCCAAGGGCTGCCGACTGAGGGAGCAGAATACCGAGTTCATGCACTACGCCGAGACGCTCTATCGACAGATTTTTACGCAGGTGCAGGGGCTGCAGTGGAAAGACGGCGGACCGGTGATAGCGGCACAGTTCGACAACGAGTACCGTGGTCGTGGCGAGTACCTCATGGCGCTGAAACACATAGCCCTGCAGGTTGGATTCGATCTGCCGTTCTACACGCGTACAGGGTGGCCAGAGCTGCGTACGCCCGTGCCTTTCGGTGAGATGCTGCCCCTCTATGGCGACTATGCCGATGGATTCTGGGACAAGGAGACTGGTGAGTGTGTTGGCAACTACTATAAAGCGTTCAACTTCAAGGCTTTCCGCTCATCGACGGCTATCGGTACTGATTTGCTGGGAAAGCAGGAGGCGAAGGTCAATCAAGGCGACGAGCAGTATCCTTACTTTACCTGTGAGTTGGGGGGCGGCATGGCAACGGCCTACCATCGCCGGCCTTATGTCTATCCTGAGGATGTCTACTCGATGGCACTGGTGAAACTGGGCAGCGGCTCTAATCTGTTGGGGTACTATATGTATCATGGCGGCACCAATCCCGAGGGCTTGCTGAACACGCTTAACGAGTGTCAGACATCGCCCGGTACGGCCAACAACGACTTGCCTGTGTGTACATACGACTTCCAGGCGCCATTAGGTGAGTTCGGACAGACCTATCCGCAATACTACATGCTGCGCCCGTTACATCTGTTCATGCAGGACTGGGGCGAGACCCTGGCCCCGATGGAACCGTCTTTCCCATCCTGCCAGGACTTGAAGAAGGGCGACGACTCTGCCTTGCGCTGGTGCGTACGTTGTCAGAATGAGTCGCTGGGTGGTGAATCGAGAGCCTTCATTTTTGTCAATAACTACGAACGTCTGCAGCATTTGTCGGCCAAGAAGGACGTAGAGCTGGAGGCTTGTGGCGTGAGGCTGCCGAAGATAACCATTCCAGCTGGTACGATGGCTATTTTCCCTGTTAATATTGACGGCATCCGCTATGCTACAGCACAGCTCGTAGCCCGCCGTGAGGGCAAGATATATCTGATGCAGATACCCGGGATCCCCACAGTCATCTGTATGGAAAATGGCAAGTTGATGAGGAACATCAAGGCACGTGGTACGGAGAAGCCTGTCTATGGAAACCTCTACCTGATAACAACAGCTGAGGCAGAAAAGCTGTTTCTGGATAACCCCGAACATCCTGGACCCCAGGCTACTCCATCTGTAACTATTATGAAGGTCAAGGAAGCCGGAGCGTTGCGTACCATCGTGAAAGGTAAGGCCAAGGTGGCTGAGGCTCCGTCGGAGGAGGACTGGAAGCAGGCTGCTGTTTACCGAATCAGTCTTCCGAACACCCCTCAATTCTCAACTCTCCGCT
The DNA here is from genome assembly GCA_964561385.1 of uncultured Prevotella sp. Classification (GTDB taxonomy): domain Bacteria; phylum Bacteroidota; class Bacteroidia; order Bacteroidales; family Bacteroidaceae; genus Prevotella. The sequence goes on along the minus strand of CAZLPO010000100.1, from coordinate 4,277 downwards.
CTCAACTCTTATCTGTCACCTATCAGGGCGACTGTGCGCGTCTATATGCCGACAACCGTCTCGTAGCTGACAATTTTCAGTATGGTCGTTCGTTCCTATATGGTCTGTGGCGTCTGCCAGAGGATGTGAGAGAGCTGGAGTTGCATATCCTCCCTATGCAGGAGCAGATGCCAGTCTACCTGCCTCGTGAAGCTGACAAGACACCAGGCGAGGCAGTAAAAAGCATTAAAATTGTGCAATGTGAGTGAATTTCCAATTTTTTTTGCTAACTTTGCGACCTATAACCAAAACGAGGAAAGATGAAGAAACTGCTATTGACAATGTTGATGATGGCATGGCTAACTCCCATGCTGGCACAATCGGAGTTCGGCGAGCGTCCGAAGCTTGTAGTGGGAATCGTTGTCGACCAAATGCGCTGGGACTATCTGTCGCGTTACTATGACAAGTTTACGACAAACGGATTCCGTCGGCTGATAGATCAGGGTTTCTCGTGTAACAACTGCCTAATCAACTACTTGCCGACGGTGACAGCTATCGGTCATACATCAGCCTATACTGGTACGACGCCTGCCTTCCATGGCATCTGCGGGAATAACTTTTTTATCGACGGACAGAAAGTCTATTGTACCACCGATACGACCGTGGACGTTGTGGGGACAGACAATAGGAAAAAGGGTCAGATGTCACCGCGTAACATGTTGGCCACCACCATTGGCGACCAGCTGCGTCTGCACACTGACTTTCTGTCGAAGGTTATTGGTGTCAGCTACAAGGACCGTGCAGCCATCCTGCCAGCAGGCCACTCGGCCAACGGTGCCTATTGGCTGGACACGAAAAACCTGCAGTTCATCACCAGCACCTATTATATGAAAGAGCTGCCCGAGTGGGCAAAGCGCTATAACCTTCAACTGAAGAAGAACAAAGAGGCGCAGAAGGCTGGCAGCGACATTGGACTGTCGCCTGTCTGCGGCACTGTGACGACCGATATGGCCATAGCTGCTCTGCATGGTGAGAAGCTGGGTAAGGGACCGTCAACGGATATGCTGTGCGTCAGTTATTCGCAGACCGATGTTATCGGGCATGAGTATGGTACGCGTGGCGAACACACCGATGCTGCCTACCTGCAGCTTGATAAGGACCTGGGGCGGCTGTTGACGGCACTTGATGAGCAAGTGGGACGTGGCAACTATCTTGTGTTCCTGACGGCCGACCATGGTGCCGCTCATAACTTCCAGTTCATGCAAGACCATAAGCTGCCGGCAGGAAAGTGGCAAGATCCCGACATGCGCAACGGGGTAGAGGAGGCCATCGCCAAAAAGTTTGGCAATGGCCGGCCCGTGGTCGCAGCCGAGATGGACTACCGCTACTTCCTGGACCGCAAGGCCATTGCAGAACAAGGCCTGGACTATGAGCAGGTGAAGGCCGTGGCCATAGAGTGGCTGCGTCAAGCTCCTCACGTCTGTTATGTCGTTGACTATGAACGGGCCACGTCGGCCGGTGTTCCTCCTCTCATTCGTGATCGTGTCCTGCTGGGCTATCACCCCCGTCGCTCGGGCGACATCATCGTTGTCGTTGAGCCAGGCTACTATACGTTTGGATCCTGGTCATCGCCTGTTGGTACCACTCATGGCGAGTGGAATCCCTATGATGCGCATATCCCTCTGCTGTTCATGGGCTGGAAGGTGCCGCATGGCGCTACTTCGCGTGAGGTACATATCACGGATATTGCTGCTACCGTCTGCCAGTTGTTACATATCCAGCAGCCCAATGCTTGTATTGGTGAGCCAATAGTTGAAGTGACGCGATGACTGGTATGAGAAATATTCAGGTCATTGCTTTTGATGCAGATGATACGCTGTGGGATTGCCAATCTCACTTCGAGACTGTCGAAAACCAGCTATACGGGCTGATAGCACCCTACTGCGAGAACCCGGCCCGAGAATTGTATGTGACGGAGAGTGGTAACATGGCCGACTTGGGGTATGGCTGTAAGGCTTTCACTATTTCCATCATAGAAACGGCGCTTCGCGTGGGTGGTGAGCACCTGTGTGCCGCCCAGCTGGCGGAGTTGCTACACCGTTGCAAGGCCTTGCTGCAGTTACCCGCCACACCGCTGCCGGGTGTAGCCGAGACACTGCGCCGGCTAAAGGATGCCGGTGTATGGCGCATGGTCTGTTTTACTAAGGGTGAGTTGCAGGATCAGGAGAATAAACTGAAGCGCTCAGGTCTGCTAGACTTTTTTGATGACGTGGAGATTACCTCGGACAAGACGCAGCGGGAGTTTCTCGCCCTGTGTGAACACCAGCAGGTGCATCCCTCTCGTCTGCTGATGGTGGGAAACTCGCTGAAGAGCGATATTGCACCGGCTCTGGCCATTGGTGCCTGGGCCGTCTATATCCCCTTTCATGTTACGTGGCAGCTGGAGCATGCTGAAGACATTGACCACGAGCGATTGTTGAAAATTGACCGGTTTTCACAGCTTCTGCCACTTCTTACCGGCTGTAAATCAGGGAAAAATTAATAAAAATTGGCTAAATGCTTGGTGGTTTGGTAAATATGTTGTAACTTTGCACCCGCTTTTCGTGGCCCCTGGTCCGAAGCGTTAAGTTTAACAATTAAATTTTTAAAGCAAAACAACATGATTATCGTACCTGTAAAAGAAGGTGAGAACATTGAGAAGGCTCTCAAGAAGTTTAAGAGAAAGTTTGAAAAGACTGGTGTGGTGAAGGAACTCCGTCGCCGTCAGCAGTTTGATAAGCCCTCTGTACTGAAGCGCCTGAAGATGGAACACGCTGTTTACGTACAGAAGCTCCGCGCAACAGAAGAATAATTGAAATTATTCTGCGGAAAATTTGGTGGTTTCAATATTTTTCCGTAAATTCGTTGCCGAAAACCGTTGCTTAAGTCAAACGGTTGCGAGAAAAGATGATTAATCGGTTCTTGGACTACATGCGTTACGAGCGGAATATGTCTCCGCAGACGATACTCACCTATGAGAGTAGCCTTCGTGATTTTGAGTCCTTCTTCAAGGAACTGGATGGCAACTTGGATTGGACGTCTGTCGATACAGATGTCATACGCGACTGGCTGGCAAAAATGCTCGATGAGGGCAAAAAGGCGACATCCGTAAATACTGCACTCAGCGCCGTGCGCTCGTTCTTCCGGTTCGCATTGCTCCGGAAGTTGGTTGAGAAAGATCCGGCACACCAGTTAGAGGGGCCGAAGAAATCGAAACCGTTGCCTCAGTTCGTCAGGGAAGGCGAGATGGACAATCTGCTTGACCGCATGGAGTGGGGAGAGAATTATAAAGAGGTTCGCGCGCGTACCATATTATTATTATTGTATGAAACGGGTATCCGAGTTTCTGAATTGACAGGACTGGATGATGCAGATGTCGATTTCGATGCAGGTCAATTGAAAGTGACTGGCAAGCGCAATAAGCAACGTGTTGTGCCGTTCGGCGAGGAGTTGGCAGCGGCTATCCGCCAGTACGTCCAGCTTCGCAACGAACAGGTCTCCGGCCAGTCGGCGGCCCTCCTGCAGACGGAGAAAGGGGAACGGATGAGACGGGCACAGGTCTATACTATTGTCCGTAATAAGTTGTCCATGACGACAACGCTCAAGAAACGCTCACCCCACGTGCTGCGACACTCGTTTGCTACAGCCATGCTGAACAACGGAGCCGGATTGGAGAGTGTCAAGAAGTTGCTGGGCCATCAGAGCCTGGAGACAACGGAGATTTACACGCACACGACGTTCGAGCAGTTAAAGCGAATTTACAATGAGGCCCATCCGAGGGCCTGACCTTAATTAATAACTATCTAAAAAATAGGAGGTAACTATGGAAATTAAGATTCAGTCGATTCATTTCGACGCCACCGAGAAGTTAGAGGCGTTCATCGAGAAGAAGGTCGCCAAGTTGGAAAAATCATTTGAAGACATACAGAAAGTAGAGGTGCAATTAAAGGTAGTAAAGCCCGCTACAGCACAGAACAAGGAGGCCAGTCTCTCGGTCGCAGTGCCCGGAAGTACACTGTTCGTGGAGAAGACCAGCGACACTTTTGAGGAAAGCGTGGACTTGTGTGTTGACTCTATGCGTGCTCAGCTGCAGAAATTCAAGGAAAAATTGAGGAATCATTAAAAAAACCAAGAAAATATTTTGGTAATTCAAAAATAATATCTAACTTTGCAGCCGTTTTCCGACAGGTCGTAAATCTGAAACAGAGAGCGGCTGCTTAGAAAAGCCTCTTTAGCTCAGTTGGCCAGAGCACGTGATT